>CANAZG010000230.1 GCA_947365965.1 uncultured Clostridia bacterium | reverse complement strand
CAGACCGCCAGGACTTCCTCGCATAGGTCAGTTTCCAGCCAGTAAATACCGTTGGCCAGCGTCCAATGCCGGGTGGTGTATCCTCTGGGGGTATGGAGGGGAACGGGATAAGTGCCAAAGTATTCCGGGTGGTATTCAGCGGCATCCAGCGCAATGTCGTGGAGCGTCTGCTCCTGGGGCAGGTGATTCTTCACGCGGTACTTCCCCAGCTCATAGTCGATGATCCGCCAACCGCTGGCATCGTCCTGCATGGAGAACAGCCACTAATCAGAAATCCGTTTGCCATATTCCTTTGCCTGCCGGGATATGATAGACGTATCTGCGACTGCATAATACTCTGCTGCAACCGGCTCCCCGTCCTGTCGGGCAGTCAAATAATAAATGCCAGACGCTTTCTCATTCACTAAGCATATTTCTCCAAGATCGTCCTCCAGGCTAGAAAGCAAAGCTCTGATATCGTCATAATTTTTCTCCATATCTGTTTCCCTTTTGTACCTGTAATATAAGCGGCGTTCTGATATTGTCAGTACGTTATTTTTTCATAGGCCCGTATCCGTATATGCAGGGCAATGCGAGAGACATGATATACAGTAATATTATAACTATAAATCGTGGTTATGCAAGAGGCATGTGCGATAAAATTTTTACAAACCAGATTGGGGATAAAGTAAAAACGCATATTATCATGAGTTCTTCCGTTGTCCTCATTTGGGATGAACCCAAGTTTTATCACTGAAATGAGCCCTAGAGGTGGGAGCCATGAGTAAGGAGATCAAAAGTGCAATATCTGACAGCTTGAAGAAAATCAAGGCTGAGCAAGATATGGAAGTATCTTTGATGGCTGATTTGCTCAATATTCCAATCAGCACGTTTGAGACATATTTGTATGCGCGAAATATTCCGGCGTTGGATATGGTTGTGCGCATCTGTAATCAGTTTGACTACCCCATCAATGACTTCTTTGCATCTTTGGGCGACAAGTCAAGCGATCAGAAGCAGATTGCACGGATATACTCCAATTTTGATATGCTGCCAGAAATAAAGCGGAAACAGATTTACCAAATGATCGAGCCTCTGGTGCAAAGCATGGTAGAGGCTATGCCGGACTTAAAGAATGCTGGTTTTGGTCAAAGAATCCGGATTCTGCGCGAAGATATCCGAATGACATTGGCTGAGGCAGCGAGGTCCAGCAATCTTCAGCCAGATTCCTTGAAGGTTTTGGAATCCAACCAAAGGTTGCCAAGTATAGCTACCTTCTTGAAACTATGCGAGACCTTCCATGTTTCCCCAGAATACCTACTGTGCAATTCTCTCACGTATACATTTGCTGTCGATAAGACGTTGTATGCCTTGACACCGAGGGAGCTTGCGGCATTGGCGGAATCATCGTACCGGCTTTGTAGATCGGTATTAGATAAATAGTCGGGGTATTGTAAACAATACCCCGACTATAATATTATTTATTGGATTGTTGCTAGTGAGGACAATAATTTCTGCGCGGCTCCCCACAATTTCTCATAGTTCTGCTGCAAATCCTCAATATCTGCATCATAATACCGCTCCGTCTCATGGACGCGTCGGGTAAGCTGGTTGAGATTGTTGCTGGAGCGGCGCAGGAGTGCTACGAGCTCCCGCAGCTCCGGCAGATCAAGATTGACCACATAGCCGTCGAATGCCATTTTCCGCAGATAGGCGCTGAGGTTGCTGGTGCCGTACTGCTCCATTTTGGCATGAATCAGCGCCCTTTCCTGTTCAGATACATAAAACAGCAGTGGTACGGTACGTTTCCTTTTTGCCGCCATCAGCGTTCCGGCTCTTTGGTCCTGCCTTTGCTGGGCGGCTTGGGCGCATCGACGGCGGGCTGCTCCTGTAGCCTCCGCCGAACAGAAGGTTTGCGCAGGACCAGCTTCTGAAAACGGTTTTCATCCTTGAGAATCAGGGCATAAATTCCCTTCCGGCCCTCCAGCGTAGAGAGGGAGAGCGACTGGAAGGGGAGCATATTGATGAGCCGGTCCGTGTCCTTGCTCTTGGCCCGCGCCAGGAAATCGGGAGACACCTGGACCATGTAGTGCGTCCCGCTGGGGCTGTTCGGCTCCTGGGCGGCTTGGAACCGCTCCAGAATATGTGCGGCCTCCGCCTTAATGTCCGCCGCTTTGAGGGGCTGCTTCAGCAGAAATTCATGCCGCGCTTTGCTGACGAACATATCCAGAAGGCCGGGGTGAGTGCGCGTGATAAGGTAGGAAACATCCCGCTTTCCTCTTTCAAAAGCAACGGGAATGGACTGCGCCCATTTTTTGTTGGATTGGGAGACGCGCCCATCCGTCTCCTGGGTCTGTACTGTATTAGCCAGCACATAGAACATCCGCTCATAGCCGAACTGCTTTACCACATCCCGCACCGCCGCTTGCGTATCAAGGCGGTTGTCATGGTAGTGGCTGGCAATCGCCGTTTCAATCGCCTCTTTGCAGGCGATATTGGCGCGGTTGGATGCAATATGCAGATCTCCCTCACCATGCGGATAAGCGTACTCATACGATCCTTTGTAAATGCGAATCAATAGTAGAAACGAGCTAAAAAGGCGATAAAAGCGAGAGCGGA
>CANAZG010000229.1 GCA_947365965.1 uncultured Clostridia bacterium | reverse complement strand
TCGGGGATGGCATCAACGATTCCCCGGCGCTGTCCAAGGCCAATGTGGGCATTGCCATCAGTGACGGCGCGGCCATTGCCAGAGAGATCGCGGACATCACCATCGCGGCGGACGATCTCAACGAGCTGGTCAGTCTGCGCTGTCTCGCCAGTAGGCTGACCGGGCGCATCCACTCCAATTACCGTTTTGTCATTGGTTTCAACAGCTCCCTGATT
This sequence comes from uncultured Clostridia bacterium, assembly GCA_947365965.1. Lineage (GTDB taxonomy): Bacteria > Bacillota > Clostridia > Oscillospirales > Oscillospiraceae > Pelethomonas. Next base: position 2,444 of record CANAZG010000229.1, on the reverse strand, counting down.
GCCCTTGGAGCATTGGGCATTTTGCCTCCGGCCACCTCCGCCACCCTGCACAACCTCTCCACCCTGGGCGTCAGTCTGCGAAGTATGACGAATCTGCTGGAGCTAAAATAAGACAGCCGCCCCTTCCGAAAATGAAGGGGCGGTTTTCGTCTATCCCAGGCCTGTCCGCTTTTGGAGCGTAACTTCCTTGATCCGCTTGTAGCTTTCCTCGCTGATGTCATGTTCTATTTTGCAGGCATCCGCAGCCGCAGTTTCCGGGGATACCCCCAACTGCGTCAAAAATTCCGATAAAAGCTGATGCCGGGCGTATATGCGCTGGGCGATCTCCTCCCCTGGCGGCAGCAGAGTAATCGCGCCGTCCGCATCCATTTGAATATATCCGTTTTCCCGCAGACGCTTCATCGCCACACTGACGCTGGGCTTCGAGAAATTCAACTCATGAACAATGTCGATAGAATAAACCACGCCTTTTCGTTGCCGGATCATCAAGATGCGCTCCAAATAGTCCTCAGCAGATTCGTGGATATTCACAAAAAATCCTCCTTCCACGGAAACCTCTGTGCATAGGTTAGCACATTCTAACTAAAAAAGCAAGTTTTTCTTGAAATGGACTTGACAAGGTTGGTTAGCGGTGGTAAACTGAGGCTGATTTCAAGGTTAGGTTTTACTAACCGCATTGCAGGAGGAGGCGAAGGAATGATGCCGCTGACAATGGCAAAGGCCGGAGAGACGGTCACGGTCCGCAAAATCTCCGGCAAGGACGATGTGCGCCAGCATCTGGCGGAGCTGGGCTTTGTGGTGGACAGCGCTGTGACGGTGGTCAGCGAAATCGGAGGGAACCTGATTGTGCAGGTGAAGGACAGCCGAATCGCGCTGGACAAGAGCATGGCAAACCGCATTATGATTTAAGAATCAAAAAGGAGGAGAGCAAGATGAAAACGCTGAAAGATGTGAAGGTAGGCGAAACCGTGACCGTGGTGAAGCTGCACGGCGAAGGCCCGGTGAAGCGCCGGATTATGGATATGGGCATCACCAAAGGCGTGGAGATTTTCGTCCGCAAGGTGGCCCCTCTGGGCGATCCCATGGAGCTGAATGTCCGGGGCTATGAGCTGTCCGTCCGCAAGGGCGACGCAGAGATGATCGAGATTCAGTAAATTGATGCGGCAGGAGGCCGCTATTCTTTGCGCCATAAGTTAGCCTTGGCTAACATCGAAAGGAGAGAATGACTATGGACATCAAGATTGCACTGGCGGGCAACCCCAACTGCGGCAAGACCACGCTGTTCAACGCCCTCACCGGCTCCAGCCAGTATGTGGGCAACTGGCCCGGCGTCACCGTAGAGAAGAAGGAGGGCAGGCTGAAGGGTCATAAGGACGTGGTGATCCAGGACCTGCCCGGTATCTATTCCCTGTCCCCCTACACCCTGGAGGAAGTGGTGGCCCGGAGCTATCTGGTGAACGAGAAGCCGGACGCCATCCTCAATATTGTGGACGGCACTAACATCGAGCGGAACCTCTACCTTACCACCCAACTGATTGAACTGGGCCTGCCTGTGGTAGTGGCGGTGAACATGATTGATCTGGTGCGGAAAAACGGCGACACCATTGACCTTACTAAGTTGGGCAGCGCCCTGGGCTGCGAGGTGGTGGAAATGAGTGCCCTCAAGGGCGAGGGCGGCATGGCGGCGGCGGAAAAGGCTGTGGCCCTGGCCCAGAAGAAGCAAGCCGGAGAGCTACCCCATGTGTTCACGGGCAGCGTGGAACACGCCCTGGCCCACATTGAGGAATCCATCCAGGGCAGGGTGGCGGACAGCTATCTCCGCTGGTACGCCATCAAGGTTTTTGAGCGGGATCAAAAGGTTATGGAGGAAATGGGTCTCGACCCCGACCTGAAAGCCCACCTGGAGGAGCACATCGCCGACTGTGAAAAGGAATTGGACGACGACGCGGAGTCTATTATCACCAATCAGCGGTATTCTTACATCAACTCTGTGGTCACCAAGGCGGTGAAGAAAAAGGCGGCAAAAGGCAGCCTGTCCGTCTCGGACAAGATCGACCAGATCGTCACCAACCGAATTCTGGCCCTGCCCATCTTCGCGGTGATCATGTTCTGCATCTACGCCATCGCTATGGGTGCTTCCGTTGCGGACGGCGGCGTGGGCATTGGTACTTTTGGCACCGATTGGGCCAACGATACACTGTTCGGCGAGATCGTCCCCAATTTCTTTGACGGCATCCTCACCTCCTTGGGCGTCAGCGGCTGGCTGTACGGTCTGATTATGGACGGCATCGTGGCCGGCGTGGGCGCGGTGCTGGGCTTTGTGCCTCAAATGCTGGTGCTGTTCCTGCTGCTGGCCATTCTGGAGGACGTGGGCTATATGGCCCGTGTCGCCTTCATCATGGACCGCATCTTCCGCCGCTTCGGCCTGTCCGGCAAGAGCTTCA
>CANAZG010000228.1 GCA_947365965.1 uncultured Clostridia bacterium | reverse complement strand
GGGTGGGTTCGCCCTCCTCTGGCAGGGACACCCCCGCATGGGCTGCGATGACGTCCGGGTCAAAGGCGTCCAACAGAGCCTGGGCGGTCTGACCGGCGGAGGCCCCGGTGATCTCCTGAAACTCCTTCCGCTCAGAGGGTGTCATTTGGGCATTCAGGCGGACGATGCGGCTGGCCAGGGAGGTGAGGGTGTCCTCATCCTTCGCCCCCAGCGCCACATTCATCATCAGTTCTTTCAGGGAGACGGAGGGCTTGCGCTCCAGGGCACGGGTGTCCGATTTCTTGGATCTGGTGACGCCCACCGCGTCCACGATGACAAAGTGATCCTTGTTCTCTGTGGCGGAGGGAGTCACCTTTTGCAGATCATCCTTGCTCAGCGTCCGGGTTCCCCGGCCCTTCATCTGCTCGAAATAGTTTTTACTCCGCACGTCCCGCATGAAGATCAGGCACTCGATAGGCTTCACGTCCGTTCCGGTGGCAATCATGTCCACAGTGACGGCAATTCTGGGATTGAAACTGTTGCGGAAATCAGAAAGGGCTCCTTCCGGGTCATCCGCAGAATAGGTGATCTTCTTACAGAACTCATTGCCCTCGCCAAACTCTTCCCGGACGATTTGGATGATGTCGTCCGCGTGGCTGTCAGTCTTGGCAAAAATCAGCGTTTTGGGGACCTCGTTTCTGCGGGGAAACAGGATGGTGTACAGGTTTTCCCGGAACGCCCGAATCACAGTCCGTATCTGGCTGGGGTTGACGATATCCCGGTCAAGGCGGGAGGGTGTATAATTTACATCCTCGTCCATCTGCTTCCATCGTTTCTCCCGGGACAGGCGGTTCCGGTATTCGATCTGCTGTTTCACAATGTATCCGCCGTGCTGTCCTACCTCGGTTTCGATGAGGAAGATGTCCTCCCCCACGTTGACTCCGTCAATGATGGCCTGCTCTCTGGAATACTCGCTGACCACATTTTCGTGGAAAAAGGCAAAGGTGCGTTTGTCTGGCGTGGCGGTCAAACCGATGATAAACGCATCAAAATATTCCAGCACCTGACTCCAGACATTGTAAATAGATCGATGGCACTCGTCCACAATGATGCAGTCAAAGAACTCCGGCGGATATTTTTCGTTGTAGACCACTTCCTTTGGCGCTTTGCTGTCGGCGGTGACATACTCGCTGAATGGGGTCTCCTCTGCGGACTCGTCCAAGTCCTCGCTCTTCAAAATAGAGTACATCCGCTGGATGGTGCTGATGTAGATTTGCGTATTAGCCGACATCCGGGAGGATTTCAGGCGGTACACGCCGTAGATGTCGGAAAATGGCCTGGGATCGTCGTTGGGGGTATAGGCCAGGAACTCCCGCTCCGCCTGCTCCCCCAGACTTTTGGTGTCCACCAGGAACAAAATACGGTTCATCTTCCCGAATTTCAAAAGGCGATAGGCGGCGGTGATGGCGGTAAAGGTCTTACCGGCTCCGGTGGCCATCTGCACCAGTGCCCTCGGCCTGTTTTCAGAGAAAGAACGGTCTAATTTCGTGATCGCACGAATCTGGCAGTCCCGAAAGCCGGTGGTGTCAAAGGGCGGAAAATGCTTCATGTTGTTGCGGATGGTATCCGGCGCGCTTAGCAGCGCCCGCAGCGTCTCCGGACGGTGGAAGGAGAAGACCGTCCGGGAGCAGTATTTCAAATCGTGATAGTCTGTGAACCGGGTCAGCTTGTCCGTCGCTTCGTAGGCAAAGCGGATGGCTGTATCTCCCTTGATCCACTTGAATTTGCTTCCGGCATAACGTGCGGACTGATCCTCCACCGTAGTGATCTTCTCTCCGCTCTCTGTCCGCTTCGCCTCCACGATACCTATAGGAGTTCCATCAACGAAGAGGGCGTAGTCCACTTCGCCTGTGCTGGTTGGGAACTCCCGCACAGCTACGCCCATGGCAGAGAACAGATTCAGATTTTTCATATCCTGAATGACCCAGCCAGATCGGATCAGCTTTTGGTCTATCGCAAGACGTGCCTTTTCCTCTGGTGACATCGTGGTTCCCCCCCTATATCGGCAATTTATTACATTATAACGGATAAGGCCTCTGGTTACAAGGCGCTATTTCATTGTTTTCTACAACCACGAGGAAGGGCCATCCAGTCTGTTGGATGGCCCTTCCTGGATGTTATTCAATTGCGTATAGAAGTTGACGCTGTTGGGTAATCAAAGGTGACAGGACCGAGCGGTTTTATTCACTTATCATTTGTAAAAGCAGATAGATAGCCGGTTGATTCTCTTCAATCCATTCCATATCATGCTGCTTCCCAACGGATTTTGCGGCGTCCTTCCACGCATCGAAATACTCCTGCCCGGTTTCTGCATATAGCTTGAGCTGGGCTTCCGGCGCGATGTCATCCATGGCGGCTCTCATAATATGTCCGTGCAAACCGATTTGCCCGCCCTTCAAAAACTTGGTGAAGCAGTATTTCAGGGTGTACCGGCCATAGTATGTCAGTTCCCGGTACTCGATGGGGTGTGCCTCAATATAATCCCCCGGATTGGAGGACAGCGCAGGGCCGCTGCAAATTGTCTCAATGAGCGACCCGATCACCTGATCAGTATCCAGCCCGGTAGCTGCGACCGCCTGGGCGTAGCACTCCTGGGTCTGCTGAAGAATGAACTTCTGGCTGTCCATGCCGTCCTCAACGATATGTGC
>CANAZG010000227.1 GCA_947365965.1 uncultured Clostridia bacterium | reverse complement strand
CCTTTGAGCAATTCGTATGGGCCTATCTGAAATCTCAATTCCTCTGCGCCGGGCCTAGGGCTTTCCAATCGGAAAACCTCTACTGCGCGGCGCTGGCGAAAAAGGGGGTACAAGACTATGATTAAAACGCTGGCCGCCGCCAACAAGAGCGAACGGGAACCGTTCAAAATCCCCCGCAGCGTACAACAGTCCATTCCCATCCAGCGGGTGTTCCGGGACGGCATCTGGCAGACGGGCCGCAGCAGATACAGCCGGACGTGGCGTTTTGCGGACATCAACTACTCCGTGGCGTCCCATGAGGACCAGCAGGAAATGTTTCTGGCCTACTGCGGCGTACTCAACAGCCTGCCCACCGGGGCCACCGCTAAAATCACCATCAATAACCGCCGTCTCAACGGTACGGACTTCCAGCATAGTGTCCTTATGCGTATGAAGGGGGACGAGCTGGACCGCTACCGCCAGGAGTACAACGGCATCCTCACCGAGAAGGCGCTGGAGAGCAACAATCTTATTCAGGATAAATACATTACAATCTCCGTGGCGCGAAAGAGTATTGACGAGGCCCGCACCTTTTTCAAGCGGGTGGACATTGACCTGTCCAAGAGCTTCGGCAAGCTGGACAGCGGAGCCAAGCCCCTGGACAACCATGAGCGCCTGCGGATCTTCCATGACTTCTTCAGGCCCAGCGAGGAACGGGATTTTCAGTTCGACCTCTCCGCCGCCATGCGCCGGGGCCACCATTTCAAGGACGCCATCGCCCCGGACGGGATGCAATTCAAGGCTGACCACTTCGAGCTGGGCGGCAAGGTGGGCCGGGTCCTGTTCCTCCGGGAGTACGCCAGCTACATCAAGGACCGCATGATTACCGACCTGTCCGACTTCTCCCGGAACCTCATGCTGTCCATTGACATTCTGCCCATCCCCACCAATGAGGCCGTCAAGGAGATGCAGTCCCGGATTTTGGGCGTGGAGAGCGACATCACCCGCTGGCAGCAGAAGCAGAACGCCAACAACAACTTCACCGCTACCGTCCCCTATGAGCTGGAACAGCTCCGGGCGGAGAACAAGGAATTTCTGGACGACCTCAGCACCCGCGACCAGCGCATGATCTTCGCCAATGTCACCCTGGTCCACATGGCCGACACGCTGGAGCAGTTGGACGCGGACACCGAAACCTTGCAGGCCATCGGCAACGAGAGCCTTTGCCAGTTCTCCGTCTTGCGCTACCAGCAGGAGGACGGCTTGAACACCGCCCTGCCCTACGGCCTGCGCCGGGTCAAGACGACCCGCACCCTCACCACCGAGAGCGCCGCCGTCCTCATGCCCTTCCGCGTCCAGGAGATACAGGACGCCGGGGGCATCTACTACGGCGTGAACGCCGTCAGCAAAAACCTCCTGATCTGCAACCGAAAGCGGTTGCTGAACCCCCATGGTTTTATCCTGGGCGTGTCCGGCTCCGGCAAGTCCTTCAGCATGAAGGAGGCCATTACCTTCATCGCCCTGTCCACCAGCGATGATATTATCATCATCGACGCCGAGCGAGAATATGGCGACCTGACCCGCGCCCTGGGCGGGGCCGTGATCGAGATTTCCCCCAACAGCCCCCACCACATCAACCCTCTGGAGATCACCAGGGGCTACGGCACCGGCGAAAACCCCGTGGCGATGAAGTCCGAGCTGCTTATGAGCATTTGCGAGCAGCAGATGGGCGCGGGCCAGTTGGGGGCCTTCCATAAGTCTATCATTGACCGCTGTACCGCCAATGTCTACCATGAGCTGATCGCCAGCGGCGGCAAGTCCCGGCAGCCCATCCTGTCCGACTGGCGAAACGAGTTGAAGCGCCAGCCGGAACGGGAGGCGGAGGAACTGGCCCTGGCCTCCGAGCTGTTTGTGGAGGGCAGCTTGAATATGTTCGCCCACGAGACCAACGTGGATATTGCCAACCGGATCATTTCCTTCGACCTGTACGAAATGGGGGAGCAGCTCAAGCCCACGGCGCTGAACGTCACACTGGAGACCATTCAGAACCGCGTGGCCGCGAACCGTCTGGCAGGGAAATACACATGGGTATTCGTGGACGAGGTTTACCTTTTCTTCCGCTACTACTACTCCGCGCAGTTCCTCTATAAGTGCTGGAAGCGGTTCAGGAAGTACGCCGCCGCCATGACCGCCGCCACGCAGAATGTGGAGGAATGTCTGCGCTCCGACACCGCCCGGCTTATGTTCGCCAACAGCGAGTTTTTGGTGCTGCTGAACCAGGCGGCTACCGACAGGGCCGAGCTTGCCAAGCTGCTGAATATCTCCACCAATCAAATGTCCTACATCACCAGCGCCGAGGCAGGCCACGGCCTGATCCGCGTGGGCGGCTCCATCGTCCCCTTCGCCAACGAGTTTCCCAGGGATACGGAGTTGTACCGCTTGATGACCACGACCCCCGGTGACAGGTAGAACCATGTCGAAATACGTCTCAATTTGAGACGCATTATCAGCCCTTCACCGATGCCGGTGGAGGGCTGATTTTTATTGACCTGCCAACTCCCGGTATGCGGCGACCTCTTGATAGAACTGCTCCGCATAGTCACGGGCCAGCCGCTCCACTTCCACAGCCTGTTCCTCTTTCGAGAGACGGTTCATGTAATGCAGCGGCTGGTCTGGATATTCCGCCGCGATACGGCTGGCCGCGCAGTTGGTCAGG
>CANAZG010000226.1 GCA_947365965.1 uncultured Clostridia bacterium | reverse complement strand
GTGCTTTATTTTACCATCTTAGCACTTTATACACAATATCTGAGTTTTAAAACAGGCTCTAGCCTCATTCACCACATCTATAGAAGATAGCGGCAGGAACACTTCCGATAGCCTGGACAGGGGAATCCCCACAATCCGAAGGCGGCAGCCATGTTTTGAACAGAGCGGTATCAACGGAATTTGGTGTTCCCGATGCCAATAGGGTTCGCCATAGGTTTCCGTATCCTCACTACGGCATATTGGACAGAATTTCAGCACCTGTTTCCCGTTTGGCGTTTGGAGCTGAATGCTTGTCAGACCGCCGCTTCTGCCAGCAAGGAGATTGCTGAACACTGATTGCCTTTTCTCAGGCGAATGGAAGCGGAGATAATAGGGCATCAAGGTGTGTTCCAAGAGTACTGCTTTCAGGGACAACATGCCATCAGGGAGCTGCTTAATAACAGCGTAGCAGTCACCACCCGGGAACAATCTCCCGTGTGTTAGCGGATGCGCACCATAAAGTTCGTGCAGAGTTGTCGCGGCCTTCTGCCGTCCGGAGCGGACATGATAGCGGCAGAGGACGCTGTACCACCATTCATTGGGGTAAGGGATGGGAAAGTACGTCAGCATATCTTGGGGCGCTCCTCTAAAAGATCGTTTTCCCGAAGGAAATGCAGCAGATCATTATCAGAGACGAACACCGCCACCAAGTCAAGGACATCTCTCGCCGTAGCCCTGCGCCCCCTCTGGTTGGCATAAAGCCTGGGAACCGGCTCGGAGGACTCCTCTGGGATATCCCCAGGGGCTTTCTCCGGGGGATGAGCCATCGGAGCATCGCTACTTTCAGTATCCTCCACATCGAAATCTGACAAATATGTCCCGCCAGAGTAAGTTTTGGGGACCTTAATCGCAAGGATATCAATGGCCCTCTGCATCACCCTTTCGTCGAGTCTGGCTTGTCCCATGAGAAGTACCTGTGCTTGGCACTCTTGGAATATCTTTATGATGTAGGCAGGAATCCCTCCGGAATGGTCAAAGAGTTTGTTTGACAGCTTTTCCGTCAAGGGGGCCTGCTGGGATGTGAATTGGTGGAGCCACAGCTGTTCCAGGGAACCTCCTGTATGTTCCGTCCGGTTTCAATGGTAGCAGCCGGATGCCCCGCGTCCTCCGCTTTAGGTGTTCTTGGCCGGTGAATAGTTGCTCCGCAGTGGGTGTACCAACAAAATAGACGGCTGTCGCAGTGTCGTTCGTCAGCTCCACCAGGAACTTGATCAGCGGCTTAATCTGCCGGTTGCGCTGGGCCGTCTCCACCGCATTCTGAATCTCGTCCACCAACAGAAGCCCTACATGATGCGTCATGCAGAGGATCTTAACCTGAGTAGCCACGGCAGAGGCGGCGATGGAGCGCAGTGAAATCAGCTGATGCAGATAGTCAGAGCCAATCGCTCTGTCAAGGGCGGATAATAGATTAAGGGCTAGAGTCTTGACTGAGCAGTCGGATGGGCATTCAATCCGTAAGTATAGGATCTGTTTGCAGTAGAAGGGCTGGCCCATGTATTCAGTGTGCTCGATAACCTGGCGCATTGTTTCCAAGGCTCTCCGGATGGTGGAGGTCTTGCCAATTCCAGGGACTCCCAGGACGGAGCTGGAAGTTGCCTGTGTCGCATATGATACTGTCTTATTGTTGCAAAATAGCGCATTTATTTGCTCAATTTCCTCCATTGTGGTTCTGGTCGTGTAGGTTTCTCGGATAGCACGGTAGAGCTGGTCATAGACCGCATACATATAGTGCATAGGTACGAACAGGGAGGCCAGCATGGGGAGACTCTGCCTCCGCTCCTCAGGGGACATCTGGGGGAGAGAGTGGGGGAGGCCGGGGGTGCTGCGGATAGCAGATAGAAATTCGTTTCGGGGCAGCATCTCCGGCATTGCGGCCAGAAAAGGATTATCAGCCGGGGCGTTATCGTAGACCGCACCACAGACGGACTCGCCGGGTGGATATTTCCTCACGACAGCAGCCCCCTCTCACCGGAGCGGTTCTCGCTGATGACTTTTCCGTCCTGTTTGGGCTTCTCGGAGCCGGCAGCAGAGGCTTCCCGGACAATCTGCCGGATGCTTTGGATGCTCTCCACGCTGGCTGAGACTTCGTGTTTCCTGGCAGTGCTGCGCTGTTTTCGCTCATGCTGTTTCAAAGCATCGGCTTCCGGTTGGGACAGGCCGCTATATTGGGACTGGTGTGGGGAGAGGAAACAGGGCTTGAAGGAGCAGTCATCCAGAAGGACGTAGATGCAGCTAAGATCAGAGCGAGAGTAGGCCACATCGTAGGTCTTTTCAAGCGTCAAACCGTCCATGTCCGTAGGGACATACAGGAGTCCATTCACCCGTAGTCCCTTCCGGGTCAGTTTTGCTGCCTCGCGGGGAAGTGACATCAGATATAGTTCCTCAACCGAGACATCCAGCAGGGAGACGCCAGAGTCGAGCCACTTCTGGGCCGGAGTTTCTGAATCCGCCAAGACCCGCCCCGCGTTCAGATAGATCACACAGTGGATGACAACCTGTGTAAATTCGTCCAGAGTCAGTACACTCTGGCTCCTATAATCGACAGCCCAGCGCTCCTGAGCGTCCGGCTCGATGATGCCCTTTCCCCGGAGAAGAGGCTTATATCTCTGCTGGACCAGGTCAAAAGACTTTTCAACCAGGCCCTTTCCATCAGGGCGGAAGGGAGGGAGTGATTGAATCTCAACGCCAAACCGTTGACATAGTTCCTGCATCCTGGGAC
>CANAZG010000225.1 GCA_947365965.1 uncultured Clostridia bacterium | reverse complement strand
CCCCGCTCCAGAGGGGACTTGCCGATCAGCTCAAATACCTTTGTCAGCTTTTTCGGCGGCGCGGCCATCTTCTTGATCTCAATGGGAAACAGCTTCCCATCCTGCTCCAGCAGCAGATCAATCTCCCGGGCGTCCTTGTCCCGGTAGTAGTACAAGAACGGCTCCTGTCCGGCGTTTTGATAAGTCTTGACGATCTCCGACACTGTGTAATTCTCCAGCAGCGCCCCGTTCATGGCCCCATTCATGGCCGTCTCCGGGCTGCTCCAGCGGGTGAGGTAGCAGACGAGGCCCGTATCGTAAAAATACAGCTTGGGCGTAGATACCGTCCGCTTCAATACATTGTTAGAGTAGGGCCGGAGCAGGAACACAATGCCCAAGGTTTCCAGGATATGAAGCCAGTTCTTAGCCGTAGCCTGGTCAATTTCCGCGTCATCCGCGATGCCCTTGTAATTCATCTGCTGGCCGGCCCGGGCAGCGGAGGCCCGGAGGAAGCTCAGAAACTTCAAATCGTCAATGCTGGCGGAGAGCCGCCGCACATCCCGGTCCAGGTAGGTGCTGATGTAGCTGGAGTAAAAGATGTTGGGATTGGCATACTGCCCACTGACCAGTGCCGGCATCCCGCCGGTAAAGATCCGCTGAAAGATGGCAGGGGTATCCAGCGCTGTCCGGTGGTCCTGCCGCTCTGTCAGGGCGGACAGCTCCACCCGGAAGGGCGGTGTACCGTCGTCCTCCATGATCTCCCCATAGGATAGCGGGGAGAGCTGCAGCAGCGCCACCCGGCCGGCCAGGGACTCCTGAACGCCCTCCATCATGGAAAAGAGCTGGGAGCCGGTCAGCCAGAAGTCCCCCGGCTGGCGGCGGGTATCCACCATCATTTTGATGTAGGGGAACAGCTCTGGGGCATACTGCACCTCGTCGATCAGCAGCGGGGGCTTGTGGAGCTGGAAGAACATCTTCGGGTCGGTCTTTGCCAGCTCCCGAATGGTCAGGTCATCTAGCGTAACCGTCTCCCGGCCCCGGCCCTCCTTTTGAGCCAGGTGCTCCAGCATAGTGGTTTTGCCCACCTGCCGGGGGCCGGTCACCAGGAGAACAGGATACTGCCCGGTAATCTGCTCCAACAGCTGCTCCATGTGACGTTTGATATACATTGTGTTCTCCTCCTGTTCTCGGCTATATTCTTATTATAGTCCTATTATAGCCGAAGTATAAGCGTTGTGCAAGTCTAAATCTGAGACTCATAGAGGTTTATCAGCTACAAAAATCTGTATTCGGTTCCTCCAGGTCAGTCCGGTCCAGTTCGTTTTTGCGCGCGCTGTCCCGGTCAAAATAGGCCAGAAGCTCAATTCCATATTCGTGGACAAAAAAGCAATAGGGTTTCAGGCCGTCATCAATTTCAATGACCTCGTTTGTCCGTACAGGAAATCCCAGAATATCGCTGATCAGCTTTTGCCCAGTCAATTCATAAAACCCCTTGGCCGTCAATTCTGTGGTGTACTCGTACCGCACCGCATATTCATATCCGTGAGGAGAGCGGTGAGTGCCATCCTGCTCGAAGAGGAGATTCAAATACCAGGCATTGATGTCTTTATAGCAATAAATGCGCATCTCCGCCGGTTCCTTACGGCGCGGACACCACGAGGGAGGATATACCTTGGGGTCAGAGGGTTTGAACACTCTGATTTTCTTTCCACAGGAGCAATAGCGGCATCCCACCTGGAGAAACGCTCCTTTCACTTTTTTAGGCACGGGTTCGCTGTGGATTCCGTAGTACGGACAGCTTGAACAGCGGGGCTTGTGAATCGAAATCTTTGCCATGTCAGTCCACCTCCTCACTAGAAACGGAGGGAGACAGCCCGGCCACGATCATCTGCACAGCGGCGCGGATACCAGCCTCATACGCCCGTTCTGTCACAGCGATATTGCGCTCCGACACCGCAGTTTCATACTCCTCCAACAGCTTCATGCTGTCCTCGGACAGCGTTGCCATCAGGGCCTTATAGTCCTGGCTTACAGTCTGACCGAGCCGCTGAAGCTCCGGAGAAACCTTGAAGATTTCCGGCTCATAATCCCCGAAAAAGAGGTCGCGCAGAAACTTGGGATCAGCGGATACCGGCAGGACCGCCGCCGGTACAGGTTTAGACAGTGCAGCGGCGAGTGCGTTTACCGCGTCGATCAGCTGAGGGAGTTGTCGCTCAAAAAAAGCGCGTCCCATTTGGGTTTGATAAAATTCCATCACAATATGCTCCTTCTGATTTATGATTTTTGATTGAAGTATCTGCTAGGGGCATCTGCGCCGGTCAATAAAATGCAGGAGACGGCTGCATTACAACGGCCGTCCCCTCTGATATGCTGCGGCAAGCGGAATCCACCAGCCGCCAAACTCACGCAATCTGCTGTTCTCCCCAGCGAATCTGGAGATTGCCTTCTTTATCCACCCCCTTTTGCATCAGGAGGGCCAGAAGATTATAGTCGATACCGAATTTATCATAAATCTGATTCAAGTCGGTATCCTGGCCCTTCATGAACAAATTGATTTTTTCCTTTGCAACCACCATTTGCAGCAGATTGGACTCCAGGCTGCCGATGTAGTTGAGGAAATAGATGTCCTTGTACTCCGTAGAGGTATAACGGATAAATCGCATGTAGAATTGGCTCATGCCAGAGTTGTTGAAGTGCATCTCCGGTATGAGGACCTTATTGACATACTCGAAATTGACGCTGGACGGAAGGCTCTGCTGGGTGCAGAGCAGTATCCCGTTAGATC
>CANAZG010000224.1 GCA_947365965.1 uncultured Clostridia bacterium | reverse complement strand
TTACTTTCTCGGTGAGAAAGTAACGCAAAAGCACTTTCACACCGCCGCCCCGTTGGGCGTCAGTATGAAAGTGCTTTTGCGCGCTCCCGCGGGGGTTGCTGGAGGTGAACGGTTGCCGCAATCCGGCCAACCATTCACCTCCAGAGGGGCGCTGCCCCTGCCGCCTTCGGGCAGCTCCCCGGTCCTCTTTGCCCTTTGAAAAGGGCAGCCGGACGGCATCCCTAAACCTCAACTCCCCGATAAACTGGAAGTTAGCGTTCTTTTCTAAATACAAATACAAAACCCACAATTCCCAGTATTATACCAATCCATAAAGCCAAATCAGTGTAGTCTGTTCCAATAATAGGAATCCATGGGCTGTGCATCGAAATAAGTAGCAACATAATACCAAATAGAATAAGGGCTATTCCCTGCAATTTCTTTTCCATAATGATGTCTCCATAAATCCCGATTTGTCGAGCTGTTCAGTTCCCAAAGAACCGACTAATCCAGCTCCGCTTTTGACTCGGATCCGGCTCCTGACCCTGCTGATCGGCTCCGGCCTCGCCGGACAGAAGCTGCTGGTGCATAGTCCCAGCATGAAGCGCCTGGGCCGCTGCCGCCGTCTGCTGGGCAGCGATCAGGGCATCAGACAGCCGAGTGATGGTCTGTGCCTGCTGCTCGATCTGCCGGTCTTTCACTTCAAGCTGACCTTGTAGCGTGTCAATAGTGGCCTGTAAAACGGCCATCAGATTGGCTTGCTGCCCCTGCTCCAACACCGCTCCATTGGAGCACTCCGTATGCGTATCCGTATGCGCTCCAATGGAGCGGTCACCTTGCAAAAAGTCTTGTTTTATAAGAGTTTCGCCCCGCTCCTCTAAGTACAAGACCCCCTGCTCCGTATGCGCATACGGAGCGCAAACCGTATGCAGCTTGCCTTTGAACCGCTTATAGACCGCCTGCTTCGATACACCTAACTCATCGGCTATCTGCCGGATGGTTTTCATACCTTGACAAACAGCCCAATCGGGCAAATATCACTAAAGCCGGGAGTAGAGATGTACCAGCAGCCGGGGCCGGTCGGCTCCCAGCTCACCTCCAGGGTAATGTCGTGCCAGCCATCGGGGAACAGGGCGGTAAACCCCTCCCCGGCATGGATACCCCGGCCCTCCAGGAGCAGCCGAGGGTGCGGATCAGCGTCTGCCGGGTCTGGTAGCTGAAGCTGGGCAATCCGTTCTTTCTCAAAATCCATGATAAACCTCCGTTCAGTCCTCATAGTGGCCCCGGCACGACAAAATCACAAGGCTCTCGCCCTCCATGGTGTAGGTCAGCCGGTTCTTATCATCAATTCGCTTACTCATACCATCGGCATGACGCAGCAGCTCCGCTTTGCCAATCCCCCGCACCGCTCCATCCCGCTGCAACTCCTGAAGCAACTTGTTTATCCGCTTCAATGTCTTTTTGTCCACTGTCTGCCAGTACAGATAGTCGGCCCAGGCTTCAGGCGAAAAGGTGATGTTATACGCCATCTTCCGCCATCGCCTCCAGTTCATCCATCGTTTTCACGATACCCTGGCCGGCTCGAACCTGGGCAAGCCCTCGCTCCAGCTTGCCGAGAAAGGCGGCATTACGCTCTGCCTTCTCCAACTCGTTATACCGCTCTGCGCTAATGATAACCACGTTCTTCTCGGCCTTCCTGGTGACGATCACTGTCTCGGCCTCGTCCGTCACCTTGTCGCAGAAGTCCTTGAACCGGCTCCGGGCCGTTGTAAAGTTAATCGCAATCATACAATACCCCTTTCATACCACGCACTATATTCTGTCTTGTTTATTGTACCATATACGGCCATCTAAATCAACCCTCTAATCCTCCTCGGCCAGAGCCGCCACAAGGAAGTCGCTCACCGTCTGGGACGGGGACACCCGCACCGTGATATGTCCGTCCCTCATGCTGACCTCTGGCAGTGGACAGTCCCACCACTTTCGTATGGTCTTAGGGTCAAGGCCAGTGTCCCGGTGACAGTCGGCCTTGCGCCCCTTCGGGTGCTGCTGCTGCCACTCAAAAACACACGTCTGAGCTTTAGGCCGTCCATCTCTGTTCCTCCATTTTCCGTCAGGATCATCAAAGGCTTGCACTGCCCTCGCTCGCCCTAAATGCTCCCTTTGTTTTCTCCAATTCCGCTTGTTTACTGGCATAGACATACCAGAAAGCCTCGCTATATCATCCCTGGAAAACGTCACATAGTCCTCATTGAACATCGAAAGCGCCGCCTCTACATCATCCCTGGTAAAGCGGTTGACTTCCTCGATGCTCATTTCATCATAGGGCAGAAGCAGAGAATAGGCATCCTGGCGCAGCTCGGCTTCTTCAATCCCGCACTTCTTCGCATAAATCGCCAGGGTCATCACCCCATGATAACGGTGGCCCACACGGATCTCGTCCCGGATACGCCGCAGCCACCAATCATAGAGATCTCTTTTCACCGTCCAGCGGCCCCGCCGCTCCCCCTTCATAATCCGCCGCTCATACCAATCTGGATACTTCTCTTTAGCTTCAGCCAGGGGCATACTGCTCTTTCTCAAAATACCCTCTAACTTCTGCCGCTCCCCGTTAGACGAGGGTATGTACTCCAAGAGATCATCCAGCTCCACCCGATCACCAAGCCGGTAGGCCACCACAGGATAGCCCTTGCCCAGCTTCGTCCCGGAGCCGACCACCCGAAACCCCTGCATAAGCCCCTGCATCTGCGGCTGCTTGATGGAGGATGTGAACCTGTTCCAAATCTGCCGGGTAAGCGAATACTTCAACTCCTTCAGATAGTGCTGGTTCTGCGGGTACATGGGAACCGGCT
>CANAZG010000223.1 GCA_947365965.1 uncultured Clostridia bacterium | reverse complement strand
AACTTCTCCAGATGCCCGATCACCAGATAGAGCCCAGTGCCGCGTTCATCCATGTCGTCTGTGGATGAGAAAAAGGCGTCCATGCTGTTGTGGCTGTGAATGTCGGCATAGCGGATATACCTGGGGTTATCGTCATACGGGCAGTCCCGCAGATCCGCCTCAATTCCCTCCTTCTCCACAGTCTGGCGGGGGACATAGACGAAATACCGCCGCTCATCCTTATCCCAGTAGACCAGGGCCAGAGCCTCGTACTCTTCACCGTCCGTCATAAAGTCCCGGAAAAAGGCGATGATCTGACCCATCAGGGACAGTGGGATCAGCGGCAGGGCCGGGATAAACCCGGCCCGCACCTGCTGATACGTTCCCACTCTGTTTTTTGGGGCGATAAATTCACCCTGCTCCGTCTTTCGCAGCTCATACAGCCTCCCGTCTCCAGAGGGGATGAGGCAGATCACCTTGTCGGAGGCGCGGGCCTCTTCCACGGTCTGGAAGGTCCCCTTGTAGGAGGCGACGCCCTTTGATTTCATTGTCACCTTGGGCCTGACGCAGCAGCCCGACGCCTTTCCTTTCGCCTTTTTCAGGGCGTCCAGAAACTCCCGGGACCGCTCAATAGACTCCTTCATAGCGCGGATGGTAGTCCCCTTGGGGTCCCGGATCTCCTTGCGGATGCCGCAATACTCCACAGACCAGGAGACGGATTTTCCCTCCTCCAGCTCTGTAAAATCATCCGACTTCCGGATTCGCAGCTCTTCAAAGGACATGTCCGCGTCCTCAATGGGCTCCTTGACGTTTTTGTAGCAGAATACGGGCGGCTTTTCCAGAAGCCCCTGCTGGGTATTCTTCTCCGCCTGCTGGGTAAAAGCGGCGGCGATGGGATTGGAGTCCGCCTCAGCTTCCTGCACGGGCTCCGGTTCAGGGGCCTGGGCCACAGGAGCAGGCGCCGGTTCTGGCTCATCCGCGGGAGCAGCCGGAGCCGGTGTGGGCTCCTGCACGATGTCTGCTGCCTGGCTGGGCTGGGGCTGCGTTCTGGCAGCGGGCTCTTCGCTGGTATTGGAAGCAGTCTCCAGCGGACTTGCCGCCGGCGGCGGGTCAAAGGGGTTCGTATCCCCGCCGGCGCTGATTTCCCCAAAGATTGCGCCAATGTCCAGCCCTCCATCTGCACCCATTCCGGGGAACGGGAACGTGTTGACGAGTTCACTCATCGTTCTGTACTCCTTTCTGATTTTCGGGCAAAAAAAGACCGCAATGGCCCTGATTCAGGCAATCGCGGTCTTTCTTGTCCTCTTATTCTATTCCAGGTCTCTGCGGTGCGGCGGGAAGGGCAGACTTCGCCCCTCCCTTTTGCCATTCCTCCCTAACTTACTCCGCCCTAACTTACTCCGCCCTAGAATACGCCACTATTCTACCATCCGGAGGGGGGCGGCGTATAGTTGGAATGCTTCCAACTATTGGGCGCGGGAGGCAGGCTCATATTCCATTCAGCTCCCCGTCCAGCCAGGTGTCTGCGGGAGACAGCCGCCGGGTAAAGGCCCGGGAGATATCCCTGTCATCCCTGCTCTGATGGAATTTGAAAACCGTCTCTCCATTGGGGAGCTGGCAAAAAATCTCGATCTTCCCCCGGGGGTGGCTCATGGCGTAGCGCACCGACTTGCCAAAGCCGTTTTGCAGGGCCTTGGCGCTGTCCACGATGCGGACCCCCTCCTGCAAGGGCACCTGGAACCGGCCCTTCACCCCGGTAACCGGCCTGCACTGGAAAATGTAGTAGGGCGCCGCGCCTATGCGGGTCAGGCCGGAGAGCAGACTGCCCAGCGCCGCGCTGTCGTCGTTCACCCCCCGCAGCAGCACCGTCTGGTTGCGCACCTGGACGCCCCGCTCGATCACTGCCCGCACCGCCCGGATGGACTGCTCCGTGAGTTCCCTGGGGTGGTTGAACTGGGTGACCAGATAGATGGCCTTCCTCTGGGCGTACTTTGCCAGCATATCCAGAAATTCCTGATCTCCGTAAATCCGCTCCGGAAGGGTGACGGGCACCCGGGAACCGAACCGGATGAAGTCCAGATGCTCGATGGCCGTCAGTTCCCGGAGATAGCGGTCAATGATGTGGTTAGGGTTCATCAGGGCGTCGCCGCCGGATATCAGGATGTTGCTGATCTCCTTGTGCTCCCTGACATAGGCCACCGCCTCATCTGCCCGGTGGTTCAGCTCCGCGTCGGACAGGCCCACCATCCGCTTGCGGAAGCAGTGGCGGCAGTACATGGCGCACTGGTTGGTGGACAGCAGCAGGACCGTCTGCGCGTATTTGTGCTGCAATCCCTCCAGCTTGGTATTGGACGCCTCGCCGCTGGTATCGAAGGACCCGCCCGGGTCAAACTCCGTGAGGGACGGGATGCACATGCGCCCGATGGGGTCCTCCGGGTCCGACGGGTCCACCAGGGACAGATAGTAGGGCGTAATCATCATCGGATACCGCTTGATGATCTCCGCACACCGCGCTGTCTCATCCGGCGTCCAGCCCAGGACGGGCGCAAGCTGTTCTGCTGTTCTGATCCCTTTTCTCAATTCCTCCTGCCAGCTCATCAGCTGCCACCACCTTTCTGTAAAATAGGATTGGAAATAACAAAAAGCGCACAAGCCTACGGCATTTGCCGGGCTCATACGCTTACTTGAACGATTTTGATTTCTGGTAAGAACGGTCAGGGCAGATCAATTTTCTCCTTATCATGCCGAACTAACGAACAAAAACGATCCATAACAGCTGCCTCTGATGCTGCAACTTTTGCTATGTAGCGAGCGCATAGAATACTTTCCTTCTATAGTATACACCAGAAAGGCGGGCGTGGCAAGAAATTTCTGC
>CANAZG010000222.1 GCA_947365965.1 uncultured Clostridia bacterium | reverse complement strand
GAGCATCCGAACCAACGGAGGCTCCGGTCTTTTTTATTATACCGTCCTCTGCTCCTACGCCAACTTCCGAACCTCGTACCGCCGGCTGGACGGCATCACCTACACTGTCTGCCCTGGCGAGTGGGTCTTCCGGGTCAGTGAGCTGGCGGCTTGCTTTCGTGTCCGGTTCCAGCATAAGGCTCTGTCCATCCTGAAGGTCCTCCAGGACCGGCAGCTTATCACCTTCACCCAGTTGGGACACGGCCACCTGGTCAAGTACAGTATCAAGGGCTGGCGCAAGCATAACACGGTGCTGGACTACAACTGCCCCTGCCAAAAGGAAAGCGGCTTCTTCTTTATGCCCATCGCCGTTGCTACAGAACTGATTAGCTATGGCAAGGCGTCTGAGATGGATGTGGTGCTGGATTTGTGGCTCTCCGCCATCTATAAGGACAACCAAGTACGTGGTTCTGAGGTTGGCCCGGTGGTCTATCTCCGCAACGGTACAGGCAATCCGCTGTTGAATTACTCCGATCTGGCCCAGCGGTGGGGCCTTTCCCGTTCCACGGTTGGAAGGCTGTTGAAAAAGCTGGCTGACTTGGAGTACCTTACGCTCATGTCCTTCCCAGGCCGGACTGGCAGCGTGATTTATCTGAACAGCTATCTGTCTACCATGTTCCAGGTGTCTGATGTTATGGTGGACAAGGACGAGGTTGCGATGTCTCTGAATATCAAACTCCAGCTCCCAGATAGCACGGACACAGCAGACAATATCCCTGACGATCCCAAAGTCTGCGTTTCAGACCAGCTCATTAGCGTTTCAAAATCGCAGGTGGAGCGCATTGTCCAAAAAGTGGCGCAAGTCCTTGAGACGCAAGGGATTTCCTGCTTTCACTGCCCCAAATCCACTGTTAAGTTATATCCCTTATCCGGCGACTGCACGGAAGCAGTAAAGGGGGACAGCGGACAAACGAGTGTTCTCAGGATTGGTATGGCGATCCAATGTGGAAACAATCATCCGATTTACAGCTTTGAACTTACTATGACCCCAATATCGACGAATTTTTGAAAGGAGAAATCCATGATGGCAAGGAAAAAGGTTGAGCGCAAGGTGACGGAGGACCCTCGTTACCACAACACCTGGAAGCTGCTGAGGAAGTACCGGGATGTGGTCTGGAGCTTGGAGTTGTCCGTCCAGCAGGTCAGGACGCAGTTTCAGATTGAATATGATACCAGTATTGAGGATTTTCTGGAGTCCATCTACCTGGCCGGCGCGGACCTGGGCGGGACGGACATTGAGCACCAGGCCCAGTGCATTGAGCGCAGCCACAAAATGCTCACGCTGGTACAGAACGCAGTCGATCTGCTCCGTACCCGGCACAAAAACGGAGAATCGTACTATTGGCTCCTGCACTATACCTACCTGTCTCCCCAGCAGCTCAAAAATGTGGAAGAGATCATTGAGCAGTTACGTCCCCACATCCACGACATCAGCTTCCGCACCTACTACCGCCGCCGGAAGGAGGCGATTGAGGCGTTAAGCTCTGTCCTGTGGGGATACACGGCGCAGGACAGCTTGCAGGTTTTGGAGCAGTTTTTCCCCGCAGAGGCGGGTGGCAGGTAATTGGCACGGTTTTGGCGCAGCATTGGCAGGGTTTTGCTATTGAAGCCTAAATCCTTATATGTTAAAATAAGTATGCTCAAAACTGTAAGCAAAACTGAAAACAGCCGCAGAAGGACGCTGGGAGCGTCTTTTTCTTTGCCCTTCTGCGGCAACTGAGGCAGCATCCAAATTTCCGGGTGCTGCCTTTTTTCAGGACAGAAGCCAACGAAAAAAGGAGGTTTTTCATTGAAACAAGACAAAACGTCATCTCCGCGCACTCCCCGGCGCAGGTTTGACCCCGGACGCGGCGCGTTCATGGTCTATCTGGGGATCTGCACATCCACGCTGCTCTGCCAACCGGCTTTTGCGGCTGACACGATTTGGACGAAGGCCAGCGACATCATGAAGGACGTCTACACCCAGATTCTCGCCATCTCCACCATTGCCGCTATCGTAACGGCCGCCGTGGCCCTGCTGATGATGAACTTTTCCCGCTCCGGCCGGACGGTGGATGAATCCCGGGCGTGGCTGAAACGCATCGTCATCACCTGGATCATCCTAAACTCTCTAGGTTTCATCATGAGCTATGTCACGCCTTTCTTCTCCGGCGGACAGTGGACAGCGCCGTAATCGTCTATGGGCATTTTAGACGGCATTGTAGCATGGATCGCGGAACAAGTCATGCACGGCCTGGATTTGATAAACACATCAGTTTTGGGCGCTCTGGGCTGTGATATGGCCGTGTTTCTGCGCTACTTCCCGGCGGCAGAGACGATGTATAATGTCTTTGTGGCTCTGGCAATCGGGCTGATTTTGCTGCTTTGGGTATGGAACCTGTTCAAGAACTATGGTCTGGGCGTGGGAGCAGAGGCGGAAGATCCTGTTAAACTGACCATCCGGGCCATCTTGTTCATTGGTCTGGCCTACTATGCGGACTCCATCGTTGATACGGTGCTGACTATCGGTGGTACACCCTATGATTGGATATTGACATCCACACTTCCAAGTCTGGATTTTGCCAGCTTCAACTCGGTCTTGCTCACCATCATCGGTGTCTGTGCTAACGGGGCGGTGACATTGATCGTCCTGATTCTGGTGCTGGTCCTGGCCTGGAACTATTTGAAGCTGCTGTTCGAGGCGGCGGAGCGGTATGTGCTGCTGGGTGTCCTGGTCTACACAGCGCCAGTGGCCTTTGCCATGGGTGCGTCCCAGGCCACGTCCAGCATCTTCAAAAGCTGGTGCCGGATGTTCGGCGGCCAGGTATTCCTGCTCCTGATGAACGCATGGTGTCTGCGCCTGTTCACCAGCATGGTGGGG
>CANAZG010000221.1 GCA_947365965.1 uncultured Clostridia bacterium | reverse complement strand
AGCGGAGCTTGCCGCCTTGAAGTTTGAAGTCTTGCAGAAAGTAGGTGAAGCCGTTGGCAACGTTCAAACATATCAGCTCTAAAAATGCCGACTATGGGGCGGCTGAACAGTACCTAACTTTTGAGCATGACGAGTTTACTATGAAGCCCACTCTTGATAAAAATGGGCGGCTTCTTCCCCGTGACGATTACCGCATAGCTTCCCTTAATTGCGGCGGGGAAGATTTCGCCATACGGTGATGCCCCAGGCTCCCATTTTAACCTCCTTCGTGGTCTGAAAAATTTGTCCTTTAAGTGCAGCCTTGGTTTTTCACCCCCTCCCGCAGGCCCCATTTGAGGGCCGTTTTTAGTGGAAAAAGAATAAGGACAAACCGCCAACCCGTTGCAACGCAAGGGTTTTCCGATTTGTCCTTATTATGCCATGAATTAGTTCAATTCTCAATCCGTTGCGGCCCTTGAAATTCAAGGCTTTGCTGAATTTTTAGAACTGCTCAATACCAGGAAAAACAGGGCCGGTAGTAACACGTAGATAACACGCCCTCGCTCCGAAATTTGTGTATCATATTCCGATATTTTTTACCAAAATTAAGAAAATCCAAATGAATACCGCTATACTGTATCACAAAGGAGCATGGCTATGGTTAGAATTTTACTGTCAACCCGACTTGGCGAACGACGGTTGACCCAGGCGGACCTCGCCAGGATGACGGGGATACGCAAAAACACAATCAGCGAGCTTTACAACGAAATCGCAACCCGGATCAGCCTGGACCACTTGGACCTGATCTGTGAGGCTCTGGGGTGTGGTCTCACGGACCTATTGGAGATCACACCTAATGCGGAGCCACGAGTAAAGACCCGCACCGGCGCACCCATCACCAAAAGCGAGGACTGACCTTGCTTCTTGACCCCGGACGTGAAAGCGTCCGGGGATTTTTTTGTCCTTTTCAAATTCGTAACCGATTGTGAATTTCAAGGCTCGGGAGCTTCTTCGGCCTCTCCATGCTCCTCCATGAATTTCTCCATAGCAGCCATGAAAATCGCATTCGGCGATGTGCCATTCTTTTTGCAGGCAGCCTTGAACTGTTCGGCCCTATCTCTGCGAACTTTGCAGCCCAGCACGGTCATATTGGCTGCATCCCATTTGTTATTTGCTTTCCGCTTTGATTCTGATAATGGCATACTATCACCTCACCTCTATTATATCGCAAGATACACGGTTTAACAATGTATAAAATTGCTAAATACACGGTTTAACTTTTGTTTACTCCATCACTTGAATACACGGTTAAACAGTGCTATAATAACACTCGTAAGGCAGGGGCGGCCAACCCCTTACGGAAGGAGGGAGGACATGGACGAGATGGCAACCAACACGGAGTACATCCTGCGGATGGTGCTTGAGCTGATTGACAAGTGCAAGACGCTGGAAGAACTCCGGGAGGCAGTCAAGGCCGTACTTGACGAAACCAAGTAAAAAGGGCAGCGGGGCCACCTGACAAGTAAACCCGCTACCCAAACCCCAACGGGGGCGACCGGGAGCCTTACCCCGGCCGCCTCCATGATAACAAAGTAAGGCACAAAAATCAAGGAGGTTTTTCATTATGATGTTATCCGAGTTTGTGGAGCGTACCGGCTTTGAGCCTCTGCCCTTCGAATATGAGAAGATTGAGGAGGCGTACTACAACTTCGACGGCGACAAGGACGCTTTCTGCAAGGCCTTTGTCGAGGGTGACGGCGAGAGGAAAATCTACCAGGCCCGGGCCGCCGAGATTGACAGGCTGAGCGGCAAGATCCTGGAGATGGACAAGAGCGCCAAGAAAGACGGCGAGGAGTATGAGCGGCGGCTGGCTTTCTTCCAAGCCGAGCTTGACAAGGAGCAGGAATGGAAGCCCTACGAGTTCACGCAGAACGTTTCCCAGGCGGAGTACACGAAGCTAGTCAAGTGCATTGCCGGCGGGTCTGCCCACTACATGACCGATGACGAAGCCCTGGACTGGATTTGTCGGGAGTTCGGCTTTGACCGCAGTCAGGTCACAATCCTGCATGAGATCGACGAGCAGGAAATCAACCGGCACAATCACTGCCGCGCCAGTGGCCGGAAGCTTGACCGCCGCCCCGTCTACTGCGCCACGGACTATCACTACATCCGCTTTAACGCTGGGAACGGTGCGTGGCAGTGGGAAGCCCGGGATGGTCAGATCCGCCCCTTCTACGATTGATACGAGGCCCGCCCCGGAGGTCACGAGGGCAGAAAGGGTAGAACATGGACATGATTAAGTGGTATGTGTATTTTATTGGCCGCGGCGGGGTATGGCGTTGCCACTGCTTTGAGGACGACGAGCAGCAAGCGCGGCATTTTGCGGCTCAGGTAAACGGGACGGTTGAGCTCGAAATCAACGGACGCAAGGTAATAGGAGCAAAAAAATGAACGAATACAATGTGCGGATTGTGCTTTCTGGACTTACCATTATTGCGGAGAGCCAGGAGCGGGCTGAGGAGATCGCTATGAATATTTATGAGGCTGATGCCCATACCAAACTCCACCACGGTCTATCGGTGGAGTGTTGCGAAGTAGATGACCTTGGCCCGTCTGACGAAACCGAAGAAACCGCTCCCTGATCCCGGCTTTCCCTATCAGAATGGCTGGGTGGAAGTCAGGGCTGTCGCTGATACAAGTCCAGCCGTAGCAGGTTCACCCTATCTCCATATCCTGATCCATGTCGTCCTCCTTCTGATACTGCTGCATGGCCGGCGGAAGCTTCCCCGCCAGGATCATGCTGCTTGTCCACTGGCCATGGTTGTCCCACTGGATATGGGGACTGTCCGGGAAACTGCGCCAATCCCCGCCCCAGGAGAAGCCCATCTCCTTGGCGATTCCCGCCGCCCGGCGGAAGAAATCCG
>CANAZG010000220.1 GCA_947365965.1 uncultured Clostridia bacterium | reverse complement strand
TCCATGGCCCGCTCCAGGTCCTTCTGCTTGAGGACGTAGGCAATGCGGATCTCGTTGACGCCCTTGCCCGGGGTGGCGTAGAAGGGGCCGCCGGGGGCGAACATGACCGTGTCGCCGTTGTCATCAAAGTCAGTGAGCAGCCACTTCTGGAAGGCGTCGGCATCGTCCACCGGCAGGGCCGCCATAATATAGAACGCGCCCTTGGGGCACTCGCAGATGACGCCGGGGATCTCCTTGAGCTTGGCCACCACGGTGTCCCGGCGGAGCTTATACTCCTCCCGGACAGCGGCGAAGTACTCGGGGCCCACATCGTAGAGGGCGGCGGAGGCGATCTGGTCCAGGGTGGCCACGGACAGGCGGGCCTGGCAGTACTTGATGGCCTCGCTGATGAGCTCCTTGTTGCGGCTGATGATGCAGCCGATGCGGGCGCCGCAGGCGGAGAAGCGCTTGGAGACGGTGTCGATGACGATCACGTTTTCCGCCGCGTCAGCGAACTCGCCCAGGGACTGGAGGGGCTCGCCGGCGTAGACGAACTCGCGGTAGGCCTCGTCGCCGATGATGAACAGGTCGTGCTCCTTGGCGATGTCCACCATCATGCGCATCTCCTCGGGGGTGAGGACGCAGCCGGTGGGATTGCCGGGGTTGGTGCACATGATGGCCCGGGTGTGCTCGTTGATCTCCGCCTCGATCTTGGCCCGGTCGGCGTAGTGGTAGCCCTCCTCGGGGGCGGTGTGGATGGGGTGGATCCGGGCGCCGCAGGTGTTGACCATGGTGTTGTAGTTGGGATAGAAGGGCTCGGGGATGAGGATCTCATCGCCGTCGTCCAGAATGCAGTTGAGCACGATCTGGAGAGCCTCGCTGCCGCCGGTGGTGATGAGGATCTCGCCCTTCTCAAAGTGCATGTTCAGGTTGTCATAGTACTTCTGGATGGCGTCGATGAGCACGGGGAGGCCGGGGGAGGGGGCGTACTCCAGCACCGGCAGGCGGAAATTGCGCACCGCCTCGAAGTACTGAGGCGGGGTTTCGATATCCGGCTGGCCGATGTTCAGGTGGTAGATTTTCTTGCCTGCGGCCTCAGCGGCCACAGCGTAGGGATGGAACTTGCGCATGGGAGAGAGACCGCACTTTTTCGCCTTGCTGGAAAATTTCATAGTCGTTTCCTCATTTCTCTGAAATATAGTCCCGGGGACCTGCCCTGGGCTGGCGCTTGATCCATCTTTCAGGCAATACCTATTTTAATATAGACGGCCCGGGATGTCAAGAGACCCGCCCCGGCGGCCCTCCGGAAATTTTCCCGGCCGGAGGCGGCGGCTGGGGAGAGCCTGAGAATCCCCTGTTGGGCAAAATAGCCAGAAAGCTCCGCCGGTTTCCGGCAGAAGGTAGAAAATGACTTCCCCGCTTGACTTTCTCCCGGCATTCCTATATTCTATAATCAGCTTGAGCGGAGACGCTTGGGCGTCTAATCACGAGCTGCCGCGCCACTCCACAAAATGGCGGGGCAGACTGACAAGAAAGGATGTTTTCCGCGTAGGCGTGCGGTGCGGCAGTGTGGAGACCTGCCGCAATAAAGAGGCGGTTTCGCTCCGCCCCTTTGAGGTGGAAGCTGCGGAGGCGGTTCCACTAACGCCTGAAAGATGGCAACTGTATCCCTGAAGAACGTCATGAAGATCTACCCCCACAGCGGCGACCAGAAGAAAAAGAAGGGCAAGAAGGCCGACGCCGCGCCTGAGAAGAAGGTCAACCTCCAGGTGACCGAGAGAGGCGTTGTGGCCGTGCAGCAGTTCAACCTGGACATCGCGGACCAGGAGTTCATCGTTCTGGTCGGCCCCTCCGGCTGCGGCAAGTCCACCACCCTGCGCATGGTGGCCGGTCTGGAGGAGATCAGCGAAGGCCAGCTGCTCATCGACGGCAAGGTCATGAACGACGTGGCCCCCAAGGACCGCGACATCGCCATGGTCTTCCAGTCCTACGCCCTGTATCCCCACATGACGGTCTACGAGAACATGGCCTTCTCCCTGAAGCTCAAGAAGGTCCCCAAGGATGAGATTGACCGGAAGGTCAAGGAGGCCGCCGAGATCCTGGACATCACCCAGTACCTGGACCGCAAGCCCAAGGCCCTGTCCGGCGGCCAGCGCCAGCGTGTGGCCATCGGCCGCGCCATCGTCCGCGAGCCCAAGGTCTTCCTGATGGATGAGCCCCTCAGTAACCTGGACGCCAAGCTGCGCAACCAGATGCGCGCTGAGATCATCAAGCTCCGTCAGAAGATCAACACCACCTTCATCTACGTCACCCACGATCAGACCGAGGCCATGACCCTGGGCGACCGCATCGTCATCATGCGGGACGGCTTCATCCAGCAGATCGGCACGCCTCAGCAGGTGTTCGATCATCCCGCCAACCTCTTCGTGGCCGGCTTCATCGGCACGCCCCAGATGAACTTCTTCGACGCCAAGCTGGAGAAGGACGGCAGCGGCTACTATGTCACCGTGGCCGGCGCCCGCATGGAGCTCAGCGACGACAAGCAGTCCGTGCTCAAGAGCAAGAACACCGCGCCCCAGGACATCACCCTGGGCATCCGTCCTGACCACATCACCATGTGCGACGCCAACGCGCCTCACGCTCTGGCGGCCACTGTGGACGTCACCGAGCTGATGGGCGCTACCATCCACATGCACGTGAACGTGGCCGGCAAGGACGCCATCATCATTCTGCCCACCATCGATCTGACCGGCGAGCAGAAGAGCCTGGGCTACGGCGCAAAGATCAACATCACCTTCGGCGGCAATGTGATGCACCTGTTCAGCAAGGCCGACGAGAAGAGCCTGCTGTAATCTGACAACTGCGAGTGGTGGGGGGGGGGGGGGGGGGGGGGGGGGGGGGGGGGGGGTTGGGGGGGGGGGGGGGG
>CANAZG010000219.1 GCA_947365965.1 uncultured Clostridia bacterium | reverse complement strand
GATGCGCGAGAGTGACTGGAGTTCAGACGTGTGCTCTTCCGATCTGATCAGGGCCGCCAGATCCCGGACCATGCCGAAGGCGGCGGGAGCGGCGATGCCATAGGCCAGAGCGGCCTCGCCGTCGCCGTAGATGCCCTCGTCCGTATAAATACGGCAGAGGATGGGCCGCCAGGAAGCGCGTTCAGGGACCTTTTCCTGGATGACGTCGACTTTCGTGATCTTCATGCGCACGTTTCCTCCTGATATAATGAATTAGCCATTTATGGCTAATTCATTATATCGCCAAATGTGGCTACTGTCAATATAGCCACATTTGGCTAATATTACAATTTGGCAAGCGTTCTCGTGTTAACATTTACCAAAAGTAGGTGATAACATGAAAGGACGAATGCGTCTCAGAGACCTACGAGAAGATCGAGACTTAACTCAAAAAGAGGTTGCTGAGATTTTGGGTACTTCCTTCCAGTATTATCAAAAATATGAGAGTGGTGTCCGTCCGATCCCGGTTGATAGATTGGAAGTTCTTGCTGATTTTTATCAGACTTCTACAGACTATCTTCTGGGACGCACCGCTATTCGAAAGCCTTACCCTAAAAAGTAATTGTTTGCGTTCAACTTTATGTAATTGTAACGCCTAGATATTAGCCACATACGGCTAATATCTAGGCGTTGCTTATCTTTTCGTGTTAGCATCATCTCATCATTGATGTGGGTGCTATTATGGAAAAGAGAATGAGATTAAGAGATTTACGAGAAGATCGAGATTTGACACAGCAGCAAATTGCTGAACTGCTGGGAACTTCTTTTCAGTATTATCAAAAATACGAAAGCGGAATATTCCCCATTCCTGTTGATAGATTGGAAATTCTTGCAGATTTTTACGAGACATCTACTGACTACATTTTGGGTCGTACTACTATTCGAAAACCTTACCCTAAAAAGTAAACAGAGGCCATTTTTACACAGGGTGATGGGTAAAATGATTCCTTTGGGAGATAAACTGCGTGACTTGCGAAATGAGCGAAACCTTTCCCAAGCACAATTGGCAAAAAGAATCGGTGTAACCAGCTCTACAATTGCGCTATATGAAACGGGGGAGCGGCTTCCGTCGCTTCCGAGACTGATTGCCTTATCACGTTCGTTTGGTGTAACGACTGATTATTTGCTCGGAGTCAGTAGGCAAAAGGATTGTTTTTTAGATGTGGTAGGGCTGACTCAAAAGCAAATTGAGTCTTTGGAAGCTATCATAGAAAACTATCGTGAGCAGTTTTAGCGAAGAATCCAGGTGTATCCGTTGAATAGGCAGTGTCCGTGCTAAAAGCTCTCCAGAGCAGAACGAAAAACACATAGATTCGCTGAACCGTTAGTAATTCAAAAGCGCCAAAAACGAACAAAGCAATTTGCGTTGAGCGAATTGAATTTAACCACCCGAAGGCTGGACTTCGGATTGTCTAGTAGACATATCCCTGCTGACCAGAGACGCATAGTACTGTCCCAAGGTTGCCGGGGCATTATACAACGCCGCCAGGGTGTAAGCCTTAATATTTCCAATGGTGGAGGTGGCGGAGCAGAGGCAGTCCCGGACGTATTCGACGTGTTCCCGCTCCAGCTTCAGGAAGCGGGAACGAACCAGGGCCGTCGGAATATCCTGCCCGCAGATACGGACGGCTTCTTTCGTGGAGCAGGCAGCTTCCACCATCAGCTCCACATAACCGTCAAAGATGTCGGCGTCACAGGGATGGTCCCAGATCAAGCCCTCGTAGTCAATGTTCCCCTGGATTTGTTCACGGACCCATCGCATCTCATCCATTAAATCTCGGCCATACCGGAAACGGCTGCGGTCAGCATGAGGGGGCCGGGGGAAGATGCGATTGGTCTCAGTTAATTCAGTCTCTTTCTTCTCAGTCTCATTAGCCGCCCGATTCGGGCAATCCAGACTGCCTTCTGCGGGCACTCTGGACTGCCCGGTCTGGGCAGTATTGACTGCCTCCTCCGGCGTAGAAAAAAGAGCCTTATTGGAGGATTCCTCTCTCTGAACGGCGGAGACCTTTTCCTCATTCCGAGACGGATCCACAGCCTCATTGGTTTCGTTTTGCGGAGCCACATTGTTCCCGCAGCCGAAAAAATTCTTCACATAGATCATGGCGGGCTTCCCCAGGCCCTGGCGCTTGCGCTCGATCAAGCCGAAACGCTCCAGTTCCCGCACGAAGGCGGTGGCCCGGTTGTGCCCGCAGCGGAGGAACTTCTGCACATCCTTCTGGACAAAATAGATGAATATCCGGCCCAGGCCGTCTGTCCAGCCGTTTTTGACGGACAGCCCAACCCGATCCAGCATCAGGCTGTAGAGAGTCGCCGCCTCCAGAGAGAGGTTGCCGTCAAAGAGGGCCTTGGGCATACGGTAAAAGCGGGACGGGCCCGCCTCGTTTCCGTAGAAGTAATCCAGATTAAACTGCATAACATTAACCTCCAAAATGTAAAAGAGCCCCGGCGACGGTTGTCGCCGGGGCTGAGTCATGATGAATAGAATTTAGGTCTTGCGATGGTGGTGAAACCGCTTTTCCCGGTCACCACCACATTGTTTGCTCCGCTGGCGCAGTGGATGATCTGGACATTGCCCGCAGAGTCAAAGCCGCAGACGATGCCCACATGGGTATCCTCCGGGTAGAAGACCAGATCGCCGGGGACAGCCTCCGTCCATGAGATGGGATCGCAGTAGGTATGCTGCATATGCGCCCCGCCTCCGTGGCCTATGACGTAGGTCCCGCCAGAAATGTTATAAAATACCCAATCGACGAATCCAGAGCAGTCCAGCCCATAGGGCCGTACAGTTCCGGTGCTGGGGCTGCCAGCGGCCCAGACCTCCTTGGGGGTTCCCCAACGGGAGTCCCAGCCAAGGACAAGGCTTT
>CANAZG010000218.1 GCA_947365965.1 uncultured Clostridia bacterium | reverse complement strand
CCAAGGGCGATGACTACAGCGCGGTGAAGAACCTGATCGGGCGGATGGAAGGGGTGCTGCGGTATGAACACCATGTGCCCCAGGGCTTCACCGACTACTGGCGGTACCTGGACTACTACGCCGTGTCCGCCGAGATGCCGGAGAACTACCAGGCGCCCCTGGACTTCGTCCAACCCGCCCTCGACCATGCAGGGACGCTGGCCACGGATCGTGAGCGGGTGGAATACTTCAACGACTACATCCGCACCCTGCTGGCCTATCAAAAGGGAAAAACAGCCGGCATCACCCAGACCTTCGCCCCCCACGCCGGGGAGCTGAAAGCGGCCTGCGGTTCCTACGCCAGAGCGCTGAAGTTCCTGTGCGGGGCGGCGGACATCCCCTGCTTCACCGTCAGCAGCAAGACCCACACCTGGAACCTCGTGTATGTGGACGGCCAGTGGCTCCATGTGGACGTGTCCGCCAACGACCTCTCCGGCAGGAACGGGGTCCTGCTGGTGGAAAGCTACCAGGCCGGGAAGGATTAGGCCCCGGAGGCCACCGCCTTCCTAAAAGAATTATTTGTCCCTGGCTCGACAAAGCAAAAAACGCCGTACCCCCAGCGCAGGCAGGCCGCGAACGGCCTGCCTGCTTTTGCCTCCAGACTTTGCGGATGCAGACTACCCCCCTGTCGGCACCACAAAGGCCGTTGTGGGCCTCCGGCGGCAGGCAGCGAGTCCCACCACCACTGGGCCACGACACCCCATACAGCACCCCGTGTGGCCCCCGTTGCGGCCCTGCCGCAAGCGATTGGATATGTTCATACCGGATAAATTGTATGATTGGCAAAATTGTCAAGAAGGGAGGGTTCGACCATAGACAAGCTAAACAGCAACCAGCAGATCAGAACGGAACGTATCCAGGTTTCCCACGGCAGAACGATCCGAGTGGTATCTGTGTTCCCGGAAAACGGACATTGTTCCCCGGAAGATAAGTTAAAAGCATTGATCGACCTGGAAATCCAGCAGGAAAAACTGTGCGCGTAAGCCCAGTGCTGTCTGGGAAAAGCACTGGATATCCGGGCCGTTTTGGAGTATAGTCATGTCGCAATGCTCTGAACGGTTTGACCAACGAAGGAGGGTAAGATGATAACGTCAAACCAGAAGAAAACCGCTCTGTACTGCCGCCTCAGTCAGGATGACAATACGGAAAACGAGTCAAACAGCATCCAAAATCAAAAAATGATCCTTCAACGCTTCGCTGCCGACCACCATTTCCCCAATCCTTGCTTTTATGTGGATGACGGGTACTCCGGGGCCAGTTTTCAAAGGCCCGGTTTCCAGCAGATGATGGCCGACATGGAAAACGGCGAGATTGGGATCATCATCACGAAAGACCTGTCCAGGCTTGGCCGAAACCAGCTTCACACTGGGCTGTACATCGAGGAGCGCTTCCCCATGTTCGGCGTCCGCTACATCGCCATTAACGACAATGTAGACACGGACAGCAGCGAGAGCAACGAGCTGATGCCCTTCAAAAATTTGTTCAATGCCACCCTCTCATAAAGAACGACACTACACGCAGGACATAGCATCCCTGTTACCTCCGACAAAGCTGTTACAAAACGGAGGAAATGACAATGAGCGACTACGAAATTCCCGCTATTGGATTATCGGAAGCGGCTACCGAAAATCTTGGCAAATATGGCCGCATGAGAAAGAGGTATCTCCAGGCGCATAGGCCGGAGCTTTACAATAGCCTGCTATTGTCTGGGACACTGAATGCACATCTGCTGGAAATCGACCAGACCGCCCGCAAACGCTTGGAACTGATGATGCCGGAGATGGCGAAAGCAGCCGGAGCAACAAAGGAACTGAAAGCCCATGACCCTTTGCGATGGGTAGGTCTAATGAACACCTGCAAGGCGCAGGTAGAAGAAATCATTTTGAACGAACTGATATGGGACTGAGGTTAGGCCAGGGCCGTACCCGCTCTTTTGCGGGTACGGCTCTAAGTCTAATGTAAAATCCTTTATCCCAATTATGATACGCCTGTTTTTTGAAAGTAGCTTGTCCTTGTTTTCTGGCAATAGTATAATTATGTCAAATCGAAAATTTGAAAAAATTTTTGAATGGAGTGAACCTTTTGCTCCTCGCAGAAGTATATCATATCAGAAAGGGGTGAGGCGATTGATTGACCAGTACATACAGCAATATGGCAGGCGGCTCTATGGTCTGTGCCGTTCTCTATGCTCCACCCCCTATGATGCAGACGACTTGTACCAGGAAACTTGGTTGCGGGTAGTCAAGCATATTTCCCAATACGACCCCAGCCGGGAATTTGAACCGTGGCTCACCTGCATCTGCGTGAACACCTATCGAAGTACCCTGCGGCGTCTGGCAAAAAGTCCTCTGCTGGACTTCTCTAACGGAGACGAGAAGGATCGGCTGCTGTCCTCCATTCCCGCCCCGGAGGAAAAGGATTATTCACCCCTGTATGAAGCGGTAGACAGGCTTCCGGAAAAGCTGCGGTTGGCGATGGTACTGTTCTACTTCCAGGGAGAGGCTCTGGCTTCCGCCGCCCAAATTTTGAATATCCCCGTGGGGACAGCAAAATCCCGGCTGAACAAGGCTCGAAAATTATTGAAGGAGGTGCTTGCCGGTGAAACAGACTTTTGATTTTGAACAGTTTGACCCGCCCATCCTGAATGAGAACATCCTGCGGCGGGAGCTGGAAAAGAGAGCGGAACTGCGGCGCACAGTTCTGTTGGCAGTGGCCGGGGTGCTGTTTGAGGCGGTATTCATTCTGTTGGGTCTGCTGTGCTGGAACACCGTTCCCGCGCTGACTTTAGTTGGGATTGGCCTGGCCGTGGCCTCTATGATGGGTAGCGGTGTAATTACTATCGTCTATACACAGAAAGGAGGGGCGAGTTATGGCCCTGTCTATGAGAACAG
>CANAZG010000217.1 GCA_947365965.1 uncultured Clostridia bacterium | reverse complement strand
ATACAGCCGGGCACCATCGGCGGCCGGCCCTGCCGATTCATTCACCACCACATTGTCCCAGTTAATGGTGAGTTCTCTCTCGCCGGGGGGCTGTATTGGTTCATCACTGGGCTGATTATCGTTATCGCTAACCCCAGGCCCAAGATTGGGATTAGGAGGCGGCGCAACTCCACCCGGCCCTTTCAAAAGGCCCGGTAATGCTGCCATAGCTACTGTGACAATCAGGCCAAAACACGCCGCCATAGCGCCCCATTTCAGCCAGCCGCTTTTCTTTTTGCGCTCATAGGTGATTGCTTCCATGATGTACTTGTCGTTGACTTTTCCCAGCGCGCTGGAAAACTGTTCTGCGTTCATCGTACAACCCCTCTTTCTTCAAAATAGTTCCGCAGTTGTTTTCGGATACGGGTCAGCCGGACGGATACATTCTTTTCCGATAAGCCTGTCCGCGCCGCGATCTCCCCATAGCTGTCAGAAAACCAGTACCGCCGCATAAGCAGAACGCGATTCTCCGGGGATAGAGTATCCAGAAAGTCCTCGATCAGCCGAATAAGCTCCTGTTCCTCCATGTTCCCCTCCACAGTCTGGGGCGAGGCCAGACAGCCCTCCAGTTCTTCCAGCGCCACGGTGTAGCTACCGCCGCCACGCTTGGCCGCCCTGTCCGCATGATACCGCATGAGGGAAAGATTGCGGACGATTCGGCACAGAAATGCCAACAGCGGATTGGGCCGGGCCGGTGGAATAGCGTTCCAAGCGCCCAGATAGGCATCGTTCACGCACTCCTCCGCGTCTTGGCTGTTGTATAGGATATTGTAAGACAAACGGTGGCAGGTCTTGCCGTATTTGCCGTCCAGCTCCCGGATTGCCTGCTCTGACCGGGCGAAGAACAGTTCTATGATGGCGCTGTCATCCATCGGTGTATCCCCCCTTTCTGTCCCTCAACTATCTACTATGGATTTTTTGGAAAATACTACACGCTACAACAAAATTTTTTTGAAATTCCCAAAGAAGTTTTCTTTGCAATAAAATCATTATAATATGTGGAGTATTAGGGCGCAAGCGTATGTGTTTTGGGCCTTTATTTCTCTTTTGAGGAGGCCAGCAGCGTTTTTGTTTGTCAGAAATGCGTCTCACGGTGAGACGCATTTCTCACCTTGGACAAGGTTCACGATCTCAAGCCCCTTTTCTTTTGCGTATCTGACGGTATAGGCCGTCCCGCCGCTGTCCCTGTTGAGATAGCAGACGCATACCCCGCTGTTGTCTACCAAATGACGGTTGCGCCTGTGCATACAGCCCCTGGTGTACTGCTGGGCTGTGTAGACGACTTTATCTGCTTGGGCCTTGATGCGCTCATACTCCGCCACATCCTCCGGCCTCCATCCCCTGGTCTGCGTCAGACACGGCAGAACAAGGATCAGCTTCATATCGGGGTAGCTCTCACGTAGACGGATCACCGTCCGGGCGGCGAGGGCATCAAAACCCAGGGCGCCCCCGGCACCGTAGTATCGGATGCCCTTTTGGTATTGGGCCGATATGACACACTCCAGCCTGTTGGCAATCTCCGCCTGTTCCTCTGGCGGCAGCTCCCGGTGGCCCGTAAAGCAGCAGGTCTGCATCCGTTTTTTTGCTATTTCCATTTTTCGCTCCCTTTCCGCTGATTTTTCATCCCTGATTGCACATCCTATTATAGCCTATTATCGAAGTAAATTAAAGCCTTCTTTCGTTCTATTTTACGGCCTAAAACGAATGTAGAATAGTTTCAAAAGAGGTGATAGACTATGGATGTACTTGGACGGATCGAACAGCTCATGGAACAGCGGGGTTGGAGCGTATATCGCCTATGCAAAGAGTCCGGCTTGGCACAGTCTACACTGTCACACGTTTTCCGCAAGGATTCGGAGCCAACGATCTCAACACTGGAAACAATCTGCAAGGCGTTTGGTATGACACTGGGCGAGTTTTTTGCGGAGGGGGAGCTTGTGCCACTGACCAAGGAACAGCAGGTACTGCTGGATAAATGGGCGTTGCTGACCGCTGAACAGAAACAGCTTGTTTTGAATATGATCGACAATATGAAATAATGGTGGCCGTAAGAAATGCGTCTCACGGTGAGACGCATTTTGTCAAATCCCTTGTTTGGGGCGCGGCCCTGTGGTATTATGAACGTACCAGCTATCAGGGGGGCTACTATGAGCATCCGCACGTTAGCCAGCGGTGCGTCCGCATGGCGGGGATATGAATACTATGAGGGGAAAAAGGTGCTTTCCTTTTCCCAAACGGGCGAGGACGAGTACACGGGACAGGTGGCCGGGAGCGGCTCCGCCCCCTATCAGGTGAAAATCAATATCGCCCATCCCCGGCAGTCCAAATGCAACTGTCCCCATGCGGACGGGCGGCGGGTGATTTGTAAGCACATGGTCGCCCTGTTCTTTGCCGCGTTCCCGGAGGAAGCGGAGCAGTACATGGAAGAAGTAGAGGAATACGAACGGGAGGAAGAACAGCGCATGGAAGATCACTATGAGGCGCTGCGCTCCTATGTGAAAAGCCTGTCCAAAAAGGAATTGCAGGATCAGCTCTTTGAGGCCCTGGCCGAGTTGGATGAACGGGGTCGCAGGTATTACCGTTAGCCATTCAGCAGAAAAATACGTCTCACGGTGAGACGCATTTCCCAACAGGAAACGCGCCGCGCCGTGAGACGTTCTTTTATTCAGAGTAATACAATGGTCTGCCTATGGTGGTAAAGCCCTCCTGCTTTGTAACAACTACATTATTATAGCCGCTGGCGCAGTGGATAATCAGGATATTGCCGCTCTCGTCCCAGCCGCCCACGATGCCAACGTGGGTGTCCTCCGGGTAGAATACCAAATCGCCCGGTTGCGCCTCAGTCCAGGTAATTGCTGTGCAGTAAGTATGCTGAGCGTGAGCGCCCCCGCCGTGGCCTATGGTGTAGGCCCCATCGGAGATAT
>CANAZG010000216.1 GCA_947365965.1 uncultured Clostridia bacterium | reverse complement strand
TAATACTCGTCCTGCCAGATTTTGTGAAACAGTTCTTCCGAGCTGACTACGTTCCCGGCGTTCTCCAGGAGAATACGCAGGATAGAAAATTCCGTAGGTGTCAGCACCAGCGGTTTTTCACCCAGGAAACAGGTGTGGGCCTTGATATTCATGGTCAAGTCACCGCAAATAATGGTGTCTGTCGGAGCGGCAGGGGGCGCTTCACTGTTGTCAGATCGGGCGGGGTTGTATTTCTGATACCGGCGCAGTTGAGATTTCACCCTCGCCATCAGTTCCAGAGGACGAAAGGGCTTTGTCACATAGTCATCGGCCCCCAGGGTCAGTCCGGCAATTTTGTCCGTTTCCTCGTCCTTGGCCGTCAGCATGATAATGGGCCAGGTATGCTTTTCTCGTATCTTCTGGCACAGCGCGAAACCGTCTATCTCCGGCATCATCACATCCAGAATGGCAAGGTCAAGCTCCGTGGTGTTGATACACGCAAGGGCTTCTGTTGCCGAGTAGAACTTAAATACTGTATAATTTTCGCCGGTCAGATAGGCTTCGATCAGGTCAGCAATTTCAGCTTCATCGTCTACAACTAAAATCCTATCAGCCATTTCACTTACCTCTTTTCTGTGGTGAATTTTAACTATTATATCAGATTTCTTTTTGCAACTCCTTGCTTTTTCAATGATAATTCATTAAGAATTTCCTAATGTTGAAAAAGCTCTTTGGGGTTTTATGACTTATGTCTCATGGTGAGATTTAATTCTGTGGATCATGGAATTCCCTGGCTGGTCCTTGTGGGGAGCCCCCCTTACCCACAAAAACTGCCGCCGGGCGCTGTCAGTCAAGGCTGGGCCTTGACCGACAGGGGCCGGGGTCATATCCTCTCCGGGAAGGGGGCACGCCGCTTTATAAGCGGTATCAGAAAGGGGGTGAACCCGGTGTATCCACTTTGGATACGAAGGTTCTGTATGTATGCGCCACTGCGCTTCATGTCATAGTTCATCTTTACGATCTCCGATTTCAAGTTTGTGGGGTGGCGGTTTGAAGTCAGGGATCATGGATATTGGGCTATGTACGATTGCCATTTCCTTGTGCATACTGAGTCATTCGATGTAAAATGACAAAGCAAACCGCCAGAGAGCGTGCTACGCTTTCTGGCAGTTTGTTTCCATGTTTGATATCCAGTGTGATTGTAACTAAAAAAAGGTCGAATTTTGCGGTTTCTACTTTAGGGCTTGTTTGAAAAATGTTAACACGCCCAAACGGAGGCTCTTTTTCCGCCATACTTTTCCAATTTCCCTTGGAACACACAAAGTATTCCTGCGTCAAACTGGCTTCGTCTGGCGAAAAAATCTCTCCCCACTGGGCATATTTCTAATTTTCAAACAGCGCATAGGACAATCCTCGTAATGTGCAATAATTTTTTTGACAGGTTACCGATTCTATTCTGAATACTAAAAATACCCATGATTTTCTCCAGAGGCAAATCATAGGCAGACGTTTAATAAGCCCCTGCTGTAAAAAGCCGTTTTTTATGGTTCCTCAACAGGGGTAAATATTATGTAGAGATAGATAAGATTTTGCCTATTTTATAGGCGTTATCCGGGAGTGTAAATATAAAAAACGGCAAGATAGAACATATCCGAGGTGATAAATCATGCCGGAAGATAGACTTACATACTTGGGCATCCGTATCCACGATGCAAGGAAGGCTTGCAAGCTGATGTAGCAGGAACTATCAGACGAAACGGGAGTATCAATTAAAATGATCTATTGCATAAAGAATGGGAGCGTCAATCCGTCCTATGAGATCCTGTTTCCGATTGTCAATTGCTTAGGGCTTGCAACGAGCGACCTGTTCAGCGTAGAGCCAGACCAGCACAAGGAGGAGATCAATCGCTTCCTTGGAAAATTCAGAGCTTGCAACCGCTCCAACCAACTGCTTCTGCTTGATACATTGGACTTTCTTGCGGAGCAGCTTTTGGTCCGTCAGAATGAGAAGCACAAAGATATGGGATAACAAAATCGGTTAGGCAAGTAATTTTGCTGGCTGGTGACAAAATATTCTATCACCGGACAGCGGGAACGCAGGCAGTGGGGAAGGGAAGACCTTACCCACTGCCTGCTATTCAGCCGCTCAGAAGACCCTTGAGATAATCCGCTTATTGTTCTTCGGCTCATAAAGTGAGATAACACAGTTTTTGCAATCAATAAGAAGCCGAACAATATCACAGCCATAATGTACCGTTCTATGAAATTTGTTTCAATGCCTTTGTATTGAATTGCTTTCTGAGTGCCATGAAATGATTTCGCAGTCTGAATTTCTGTGTGATCCTTTCTTTATGGGCTGCCGACAGGAGTATTGTAAAACTCAAATGTCACAGAAATGTCCGAGCACTTCCAAAATTTCACATCAAAATCTGCTGAATTGTTACAATAGACGGACATCTCAAGGATTTTGCCAGAAATTGTATGTGGCATCTGCCAAAGTGCCGGTTCTATCGAATAGGAAACAGCTCAGTTTACAGTATGCCCACAATAAAAGCGCACCGCCAGGAATCCGAACAGCGGGATCTCAATGATGCAGGCCCCGATCATGGCATAGGGCGTCCATACTGTCAGCCCGCCCAGACTCAAAAACTGGAAGTCAGTAATGGCGTAGAGGATACTGGCCTGGATGCTGGTGCCGCTGGCGGGGAGGATGCTGTACAGCCAAGTGGACAACGTCCCCGGCACCGTCATGGACAGCACCACTGGCGCAATACAGAACACCAGCCCGGAGGCCAGGGACGCTACCGTGTTCTTGCATCTGGAGGAGAGGAACAGTGTAAAACTCACAGAGGCCAGCACTGAGAGCAGACCGGCCACGGCAAACAGGCGCTGAAGTTCCCCGATGTTCATATCGGTCAGGGTGACGATGGAGTAGAGCATCTGAATGGAGGTTTTGGTACACTCCCAGCCGAACAGACTGTTGAC
>CANAZG010000215.1 GCA_947365965.1 uncultured Clostridia bacterium | reverse complement strand
TCTTATAAATCCAAAAAGACACGGAAAAACCCGGAGGACAAGCGGTATTTCTTTCTTGTGTAGATAAAAAAGATGCGACCGGGTAAGTGCTACAGTGCAATGGTTTCGGATGTATTCGGCACAGGTGACTGCGTAACGGAAAAAGTATGGTAAGGTGGAAATTTATCGCCCTACCCGCCCTGCCGGATTCTTTTCACAACCTCTGTCTGACGATCGGCTCATATAACATCAGCTTAGCTTTTATCGCCCTCCGGTCCCGGATACCGGAACCTAATTCGGATTGTCTCAGGGTCAGAACAATGACCTATTCTACGAACTTGTGGACGAGAGTATCGTTATACCCCATAAATTTTGTTTTCCACTATTCTACAAATTCCCGTAAACTCTGCATCTAGGACATTTGGCCCACCTGCCGTCTCTCTGCCTAACGAAGCGTTCCAAGCTGACTCAGGATATCTGTTTCTCCTCCTCTAGGATCTTAAGTTGAGCAGTTCCAGTTACTATTATTTGTATAATTCCTACCGATTATAACGAATTACTAAAGATCAGCAAACACAAAACGGACCGTTTGGGACTCGGAACACATCCCAAACGGTCCATTTTTGCTTGGTAGTCTGTACGGGGCAAATAACAAAATACACAAACCAGTCAAAAAATATTTAAAGTCCACAGTTTTGACACATTTTTGGTATAACCTGATTTTGAGACAGACCCAGTTCCGGATCAATTGTGACCAAGTTCGCTTTTCATTAGCCCATTCGGAGTGCTCGCTCGTAATCTTCGCAACAGCGAACAATACCATTCCGCTCTGACACACCTAACGGCAAAGGTTTATCCGTCAAAACGCACAGAGGTAGCTCTAGAGATGCCCGTATTTCGTTCAGAAATGTCACAATTTGTCCCGACAATTGAGCCATTGCAGGTCGACCGTTAGTAGCAGGGGGAGTGAGGGTGTGGCCCAAAACAGCCAGCCGATTCATGACATAATCTCGTTTTTCTACGCCGAGGTATTTTGAGAACAACCGGAAGTCCTCCAGTTCTCCAATGCTATACAGCAGGCAGTCTGCTGTTAGCTTGAGATCGTCGCTGTCCCCAGTTAGGCTCAAATGGCGTATATCCGTGCACACCTTTTTCAATATGCGGCACTGGTCCATACTAAGATAGCCGCTGTGCATCTCATCAGGCTCACCAGTAAGTTTCACTCCACCCAGCGACAGCGTGGACAACCATTTCCAGAAGCCTGACTGTTCTTTTTTCTGGAGCCAGTTGCGCAACAACACCTCAATGTGTATAGAGCTGTCGCAAGCCAGGCCTATTATCCGGGTCAGATGTACCGATAGTTCCTTCGCCGCCACTTCTAAGTCTGGGCGTTTGGGACTACTCAGCCAAGACAGCAGCAGAATGCCAGACAGGGCAGGTAGCAGATCGACATACCACTTGTTTCGCTTGGACTCCAAAAACTTTGCGTCAAAGCCGCTGGCTAGGAATTTCCCCTGCACCATCAACCATCTCGACAGCAACTCCTCAGCAAACAGCATAGCAAGTTCTCTCTTTTCCGGTGAGAGCCCCATCTCACGTTTCTGGACCAGAGCACACAAATAACACAGCTTATCATTAATTTTCACAGATTTTGAACGAAGGAAATCCTC
The DNA here is from genome assembly GCA_947365965.1 of uncultured Clostridia bacterium. Taxonomy (GTDB): domain Bacteria; phylum Bacillota; class Clostridia; order Oscillospirales; family Oscillospiraceae; genus Pelethomonas. Next base: position 1,350 of record CANAZG010000215.1, on the reverse strand, counting down.
ATCGATGGTATTATGGGCGGCGTCAAGATCACCCCTTCTTCGCCTGAAGCTGTAGTCATTGTACTCCCGCGGGAAGGAAGACAAGGTATTCACTCCCGTTTTCCACAAGGATCTGCCCAAATAGGTATTAATCCATCGGGGAAGTCTCTGGTTTATACGTCCTGTGCCCAGCGGCGTTAGGTAGACACATTTGCTGTATTTGTCCGAGACCTCCACCGTAATTGGGTCGGTAACCGTTTTGTCATCCACCTGCTGGAGCTCCTCGGAGTTCAGGGTAACCAAGTCCCCTAGCGGATACAATTCGGCAAGATACTTATGTGTCCCATTTTCCAAGGTGTCTAGCAGGACCAGGGGGATGGCCCGGTATTTTACCGGCGCATACTGAAGCATTGTGAATCTTTGCATGCTTTCGTTAGTGTCGATCAAGGACAGGCTACCATCCGCCATGAGTTGGGCGCTTCTTGTCTTTCGAAGACTCAGCGCTTTCCAGAGCGAAACAATGTCAGCCTCTTTGGAGCGGGATGCGCTTCCAGCGGGCAGCCAGCGCAGTTCCTGCTCCTTTGCTGTACAACACAGGATACCGTTGGCCTGCTCCACAGGAAGCATCAGGTTCACTTCGTAGGTTCCAGGGTCGGCCACTCGCGCCAGTCCTCCATACCAGCCATCCTCCTCGTTATGTAGCCACAAGCCCTGTCCGCTACGTGCCAAGGCTCGCACTACATGGGGGATATTGTATGCCGGCACTCCAGGCAACACCCTCTCCGGTCTCAGCGACAGGATGGAGTCGCCCACTTGGAGCAGGAGGCTTCCACAGTTTAGTCCGTTCAGTAGACAAAGGCAAACGGCACAAATCACTGTTCCCACCGGCAGAGCATCTATATTCCTCTGTTGCACAGCTATAGTGATAGACGGTGTACGCTCATCCTTCTGTCCATATTCTGTTACAACAGCTGTCAGAGGCAACGGCATGGCTGCAAAAAAGCTTTTCCGCTTGCGGTAGTCCCGTACCAAATCCCATAGCCATTTCGCGTTTTTCCAGGCACTATCTGCCGCTACGCGCACGTAAAGACGCTTCGTATAACCGCAGACTGCCAGATTGCCCTCGCCGTCCAAGGTAAGCATGACAGTGTCGCCAGGTAAGAATGGTGTATTCTCGTCCACCCTCCCCAGTCGGTTACCGCTGTCCACATATACTAGGGTCTCGCCTATCCAGCTATCCACATCGGCGGTGGGATAGATCAGTTCCCGATATTTGCAACCTAGCCGAATGCTGCTCCCTGGACCTTCTCCTAGCACAGGTAAGAAATTCCGCCTCTTGGAGAAAAAAGAACGGGCGCCGAAGTGGAAATC
>CANAZG010000214.1 GCA_947365965.1 uncultured Clostridia bacterium | reverse complement strand
GCGATCATCAAAATGGTGGATACCAGCTCCGATAACTGTTCCAAAGAGGACGCGGCGTTTTCATAGTCCTCGTTGTCAACCAGAAAAGAAAAGCCTTTCCAGTCCACGCCGCTGATTTCCTTTACTTTAGAAATGATTTCCTCCATGTTCTGCGGGTCGTTCACCGATACCGTCAGCTCGTTAAAGCCCTGTATTGCGGGGCCGTTTTCGTAAGCCACCAAAGTGGCAAGGTCGGTGATGATAAGGTTTTGTATTTTATCGTAGGTTGTCACCTGATCGTTGATGCCTTCGATTTCTTTTGGAGAGAACAGGCCCACAATCTCAATCTCCACGCCTTTGTCCGTCTGGATTTTGTCACCAATTTTCAGGCCGTTTTTCTCAGCCAAATCCTTGCTGATCAGCCCCTTGTTTTTGTCGTCCGGCAGGATATGCCGCCCCTGCGTCAGCGTAAGCTGCCCGGAAGTAAACCGGGTAAGCTCCTCGCTTTTCCATGTGCTTAAAATCTTTGAGGATGCGCGAAATTCTTCCTCAATGGGGATATTGCCGGTAAATAGTTCCAGAGAGGGGAACGCCGCCAGCCCCTCCACGGTGGCGCTGCACTCCTTGATCCCCTCAATTTCCCGGATTTGCTCTACCAGCTCCGGGCTGATCTGCTGGGTGGAATACATCAGGGTTCCGCCCTCCACGCTTTCCACCTTCAAATAGGGGTTGTTTTCCGTGTAGTCAAAGCCAATGAGAAAACTCCCGCCAAGGCTTTGCCGCAGCTCCTGCTGGGCGGCTTTCGAAGCGTTCCCCAGTGCCAGAGCGGTCAATACAAAGGTTGCCATCACCAGCAAGATGACAAAAAGAAGGATACTCTTGCCCCTCTTGCGGACGATATACAGCCACGCTCGATTCATAAAGTTCATAGAATGACCTCCATTTCATATAGGATAAGTGTTGCAACGCTGACAGCATAGCACCCCAATATGGAACCAGTATGAAACGGATAAAAAAAGCCATCGCTTTATGGGAGATAAAGGGTAAAGCACATTCCCGGCGGGTTTTTGGTCGCCTCAAATTGATAGGGCATCCCAAGGGCCTTTGAAAGCGTATCTACAATATATAATCCCAGCCCATTCCCTCCATCTTTGCGATCTCTGGCAAAGTCTGGGCGGTAGAACGGCTCAAATACATGGGCCAGCTTATCCGGCGGGATGGGCGTACACTCATTTTCTATTTTTATCTGTCGGGCGTTCAATATAACGGTGATCTTGCATCCCGGCTTTGTGTAAGCGACCGCATTGGAGAGCAGGTTAGACAGGATCTTTTCAAGGCTTTTCTTTGACGTGTGGACAGGGCACTTTCCCTGTATGCTGAAAGAAAAGTCGAGTCCCTTTGCCTTCGCAATCAACTGATAGGGCTCGCAGATTGCCGGAAGACGCTCAGACAGGTCAAAGGTTTCCGCGTCCTGTTTCTCCTGTGTAAAATCCAGCCGGGAGGTATCCAAAATTTCTTTAATCATAAAGGATAGCTGCCCGGTAATCTCCTTACATTCCAACAGACAGCGATCCCGGTCTTTGTATTTTCCAATGCCTAAGATCATGTTTTCCAAAATCGCGTTCAGGGCAGTCACCGGCGTTTTCAGCTCATGGGAGGCGGCCCGCAGGAAATCAATTTTCAACCGTTCCGCCTCACGGACGTTTTGCTTTTCTTCCTCCAGATTTTCAATGGTGGAAAGCAGGCTGGCATACAGCTTATTGACGCGGGCGGCCAGCTCGCCAATCTCGTCCTTCGTATGCACCACGCAGGCTGCAGCCTTATCCAGCTTTTCCATCTTTTCCGTTGTAACCGCAATCTGCTTGATCGGCCTCGTCATGGCTCTGGAAAACAACAGGGAACACCCAGCGGAAATGATGGCGCAGCAAAGCAGGGATACCGGCAGTGCTTTTCCGATAGCGGATTTTATCAAAATACCAGTATTCACATCACTCTCAATAATGGCTCCTTCCACAAAACGGTTGGTGCTTACGGTCATTTGCGGCGCAAGCACATAGAGAAAAACATGAGCCATCACGGTGACAAACAGCATTACCAGAAAGGTGTATAAGAAGATTTTAGTAAAGAGCTTTAAATTTCTCATGGGTGTTCCTCATACTTGTAGCCAACGCCTTTTACCGTTACAATCCGGTTAAGACTCAGCTTTTTCCGTAAATTTTTAATGTAGGTATCAATCGTGCGGTCAATGATGGGGTAATCATATCCCCACAACTCGTCCAAGATCTGCGACCGTGTAAGCACCAGACCTTTATGCTCTATCAGCAATTTCAGCAGGTCGATCTCCTTTGGTGTCAGGTCAATAGGGCCGCCCGGCCCGGAAGCAGTATAGCCGCCAAAATCCACCGTAATATCGCCCATCTGAATTTGTTTCAGTTCCGGACTTTTCCCACACCGCCGCAGCAGGGCCGTCACCCGTTTTCCCAGCAAAAGCATGGAAAAGGGCTTTGTGATATAGTCGTCCGCCTGTTCATCAAAGCTGGCCGCCTGAGTAGGCTCATCGTCAAGGGCGGTAAGCATTAAGATAGGAATGTTGCTTGTTTGGCGCAATTCTTTTAATACCTCCAAACCGGTTCGCTTCGGCAGCATAATATCCAGAACCACTAAATCAACCGATTTCTCCCTTGCAATCTGCAAACCCTGTTCACCATCAAGGGCCGACAAGGTAATATGCCCTGCGGATCTCATATATTCACAGATTGCCTCGTTGGTGGCAGTATCATCTTCCACAATCAATAAAACAGCCATTTTTACACCTCCTCACATTATTATACCAAAGCAATATGGAAACAGTATGAAATGCTTTGTGTCAGATTGACAGTGTACTGAACTTAATGGGAAAAAGCAAGCCTTTCATAACGGATCAATCCACACAAGGCAGACTGGCTCATGTTGACAGGAAACTGGCCCGCCTTGCTGTAAGTGAAATACTTTCCCTATTTACTATTTCTATTAGATTCAGAA
>CANAZG010000213.1 GCA_947365965.1 uncultured Clostridia bacterium | reverse complement strand
AAAAGCTGCTGGTGGACAAGTGGCCGGATCGGTTTCTGCCCTATCTCTCCGGCAGCACTGAGACAAATGTGTTAAAGTCGGAAGTGCCCCGCCGTCTGCGGCTCCACCGTATGGCTGAGGTTTTGGTGACAATGCTCAATGCCAACGTCACTGTATTCCCCTGGAAAAAGCCAGCTATATTCAGGCCCACGCCACTCGCCGCCGCTCCGTACATCAACCGGCCTGCCTACTACAGTTCCAGAGAAGTAAAAGGCTTGGGGGCACAGGCGGTCAAGATACGCGGCTCTCGCTCAACGGGCCTTCTTCTGACAGATGGTGTTATTTTCACTATCTACAACACCGGCACCTTTGCCATGAAGTGGGAGTACAAAGCGGAAATGCTGCTCAAAGCCATGCTCCAGACAGAGCTATGTCAACGCCGGCTCCCAGGACGGTATCAAAACGCCGCATTGAATGCCATCGTGTTCGGTCAGGACATGGAGCAGATGCTGCCGCTGATGAATGACGGTGGTGGACAGCGGGATTACTTTGTGTTGGACGGAAATTACCAGCATTTCTATTACCTGACCAGCGACCACCATGGAGAACTGATTTTGCAGCTGCTCTGTGACGCCGAACAGCAGGCGGTTCTGGATGCTATTCTCTCCCAGGACTTATCTTCCTGCCGCTCCGATTGGGTGGTGGAAAACGACGCGATGGACGGCGATTCCCCGGTGCTGTTCGCCTACACCTGTGATATGCCCCGCATAAAACGGTTTGACACCGCGCTGGAGATGCATGGGAAAACGGGGACGTTGTTTTGCTTCGATTTCCAGGAAGACGCATTGCAGCAGGTCTGTGGTCAGAGGGTAAAAATAGAGAGCCTTGACTTTGAAAAGGTCAAGGCTCTGCTGTTTGACGGAGATTCTTGATCCAATGGTAGATTACACATTTTCAAAATCAGTTTCTTCCATCAGTTGCGAGATGTCACGTCCAGCATAGAAAACTCTGGCGATTTGAACCAGCTGTTGCTCAGAGTCTACAAAGTAAAGTACCTTATAGTTCTTTACCAGCAGCTTCCGAATCCCAAGAGCACGAAGCCGTTCGTCATCCTCATACGGATAACGCTCCGGCATCTGCTTCAAGCTGAGGATTTCTTCTTTCAGGAGGCGGTATAGATTTCCAGCGGTTCGGGGTTCTAAAAGGACTTGTCCGATATAGCGTACGATGTCAGTAATGTCTGCCTGTGCCTGTATACCAATTTCGACCCGGTATTTTATCATAGGCCGAACTCAGCCTCAATATCCCGGAACACATCTTCTGCTGGGCGTGTACGGCCAGCAGCGCAGTCATCATAACCGCGCTTTATTTCGGCATAAAACTCGTCGCTTGTCAAACTTCCTGCGGCAACCGGCGTCTTGACGGGCAGCGTTACCTCAAAGGGAAGGCCGCGCCGAAGTACGATCTGGTTCAGAAAAATATTGATTGCGCTGGACATTGGCATTCCAAGCTGGGTCAAAATGCTCTCCGCTTGCTCTTTAAGCGAGGCATCTACTCTCGCAAAAACATTGGCGTCTTTCGCCATAGCCATCACACCCTTTCACCGCTATTATACGCTGTTGTCTATACAATAGCAAGCATTTTCGGAGGGATTTCAAATATCAAAGAAAACGATCCTAAAGCTGCTGCTCATTTTGCCGGTCGCTCTGGGCGCTCTGCTCTACGGAAGCGGCTATATCGCCCAGTTCCTCTACAACTACGACGTGTGGCAGGCGGCGGGCGGAGTTTTCGGTACTGCCCCGGAATTTCCAGACGGTAACTTCTTTATCTGTGTCGCCGCTGTGTTCCGCTGGCCCTACGGTCTGTACGGTGTGGGCGGCTGTGTGGCGGCTCTGGCTGTCCTGGTGTTCATGGTCATGCGGATGGGCTACAGCGAGACCGGCGCGTATGACCGGGAGCGCAACCTGATTTATTCCAACAAGGGGACTTACGGCACAGCGGGTTTCATGACTAAGAAAGAGCTTAAAGGTGTGCTGGACCTGGTTCCCAACATCCGCAAGCATCCCGGCATCATCCTGGGTGAGATAGACGGCGAAGTGATCTGCGTCCCGGAGAAGACAAGGTTCAACGGCAATTTGGCGGTGTATGGGGCCAGCGGCTCCAAGAAAACACGGGCCTTCTGCATGAATATGATCCTGCAAAGTGCCGCCCGGAAATCCTCGCTGGTTATCTGTGATCCCAAGAGCGAACTTTACGAAAAAAGCAGCGCCTACCTGCGGGACCAGGGCTACACCGTGAAGGTGTTCAACCTCGTTACGCCCGCCGCCTCCGACTCCTGGAACTGTCTTGCGGAGATTGAGGGCCAGGAGCTGATGGCACAGCTTTTTTGTGACGTTATCATCAAAAACACTGGCAGCGACCGGGGCGACCACTTCTGGGACTCCGCCGAGCTGAATCTGCTGAAAGCCCTGGTGCTCTACGTGGAGCGGGGGTATCCACCGGAGAAGCGCAATATTGGCGAGGTGTACCAGCTTCTTGCCATGAGCAGTGAAAAGGAACTGAACGCTATTTTTGATGTGCTGGACATTTCCCATCCAGCCAAGGCCCCCTACAGCATTTTCAAGCAATCCTCAGAGAGCGTCCGGGGCGGCGTCATTATCGGCCTTGGTTCCCGGCTTCAGGTATTTCAGAACCAGGACATCCGCAATATCACCGGTCACGACGAAATTGACTTGGAGCTGCCGGGCAAACAGCCTTGCGCCTACTACTGCATTACCAGCGACCAGGACAGTACCTTTGATTTCCTGTCCTCGCTGTTTTTGTCGTTTATTTTCATTAAGCTGGTGCGGTACGCCGATCAAAAGTGTCCCGGCGGGGCGCTCCCTGTCCCCGTCCATGTGCTGGGTGAGGAGCTGTGCGCCTGCGGGGTCATTCCAGACCTGTCCCGGAAAATCTCAGTCATCCGCTCCCGGAACATCAGCATGTCCTGTGTGTTCCAAAACCTGGCTGGCCTGCAAAACCGATACCCGCAGAACCAGTGGCAGGAAATTCTG
>CANAZG010000212.1 GCA_947365965.1 uncultured Clostridia bacterium | reverse complement strand
AGGCGCGTTTGCGCCGGTGTCCGGCCACCAGCTCATAGCCGCCGCCCTCGCGGGGACGGGCGATGGCGGGCATGAGAACACCGTATTCCTTGATGCTCTCCACGGTCTCCTTCATAGAATCATCATCCCTTACGGAAAAGGGGTGGTCGGGGAACGGGTACAGCTCGGACAGCGGGATGTTCTGCACCTTCTCCAGCTTGGCGTCCTGACGCTCCTGCTCCGTGGAGAACAGGTCAGCGGCTGATGCCAGCTCGACTTTTCGCGCGCTGCTTTTCAAGCCGTAGCACCTCCCGCGTCAGATTTCCGTAGGCTTCCGCCACCTTGCCGCCGGGGTCATAGGCAAAAATGCTCTTACCCTCGGCGCTGGTCTCCTTGGCCCGGACAGAATGGGGTATCTCGGAATCGAATACCTTGATGTCCCCGCCGTAGGTCTCCCGGAGCAGGGCGCTGATTTCCCTGGCAAAGTTGGTCCGGCTGTCCACCATCGTCAGCAGGATGCCGTCAATGAGCAGCTTGGGATTGATTTGCCGCCGCACCTTGCCCACGGTCTGTAAGAGCTGTTCAAGCCCTTTCGCCGGGAGGTACTCCGCCTGGACGGGGACGATCAGACGATTGGCCGCAGCCAGGGCATTGACGGTGAGCATACCCAGGGAGGGCTGGCAGTCCAGCAGGATGTGGGTGTACTGTTTCCGAACCGTGTCCAGGTACTGCCGCAGGATGGTCTCGCGGCTCATGGCGTTCACCAGTGACACCTCCATGCCGGAGAGCTGGATGTTGGAGGGCATGAGGTCCACGCCCTCCGCATGATGCAGGATGCCCTCGCCGGGGGCGATGGGCTGATCGTTCAGCACCTTGCCCATCAGGTCCGAGAGGGTGACGGGCAGATCGTCCGGCTGGGAATGGCCCAGGCTGATGGAAAGACTGGCCTGGGGGTCTACGTCCACCACTAACACCTTTTTCCCGGCTTGGGCCAGACCGACGCCGAGGTTTGCGCAAGTTGTACTCTTGCCCGTACCGCCTTTTTGATTGACTATGGCGATCACTTGGGCGTTCATGTGTTCTCAACTCCCTACTACAAATAAAAATGCCCCATCGCAAAATGGGGATGAAAAAAGGGAGAACATAGCTATGCTATATTCTCCCGTAAAAACAGTATGCAGTTGTCGGCCTTTGCCATTTTTATTCCAGAGCGGGAACAGTCAGGAGCCAATCCGCCGCAATCCCGCATAAATCCTGGCTTTTTCAAAACTTTTCGTACCCTTCCCCAACAGCACCTGTTCAATGAGTGGTATGCCCGTGACATTTCCAAGAAACGGCGCATCAGCAACAAGATCAAAGGCAATTCTGGCGAACCGATGGGCCAGCCGCCCTACGGATATCAGAAGGACCCGGACAATCCAAAGCGGTGGATCGTGGATGAGCCTGCCGCCGCTGTGGTGCGGAGGATATACCGCATGAGCCTGGACGGGATGGGTGTGGAACAGATCGCTGATGCCCTTAGTAAAGAGGAAATTCTGACCCCACGTTTCTATTGGCAGGCCAAGGGTGTTCAGCGGGCCGGGAAGCCGCCAAAGTATGGCCCCTGCCACTGGAACAGCTCAACCGTTACCAAAATCCTTACGCTCCAGGAATATTGCGGCGATGTTCTCAATTTCAAGACCTACTCCAAGTCCTACAAAAACAAGCGCCGCATTGAAAATGACCGCGAGAATTGGGCGATCTTCAAGGATGTGCATGAGGCTATCATTGACCGGGCCACCTGGGAGAAAATTCAAGAGCGGCGGGGGAAGGTCCGTAAGCGCCGCACTCATGAAGGTGAGAAACATATGTTTTCCGGCCTTTTGGTCTGTGCGGACTGCGGCAATAACCTTCACTTCCATTTCAACCAGGGCAACCCGGAGATCGAGTATTTCAACTGCTCCAACTACAAGGGCAACCGTGGAACTTGTTCCTCTACACACTATATCCGCGCCGACTTTCTGGAGCAGATTGTGCTGGCCGAAATCAGGCGGTTGACCCGCTTTGTCTGCCACTATGAAAAAGAGTTCGCCGCATTGATGATGGGCTTCACCCAGCAGGCGGCGGAGGATGAGCGAAAGCTCATTCAGAAGGAGCTGGATGCCGCGAAAGCCCGTGACCGGGAGCTTGATTCCTTGTTTGAGCGTATTTATGAGGACAATGTGGCCAGTAAGCTGAGTGACGAGCGTTTTGCCCGAATGTCCACTAAGTATGAGGACGAGCAGAAGGAACTCCGAGCCAAGATCAAGACCTTGCAGGAGGGCATTGAACGCACCAAGAGCAAGGCCGTGACAGCGGATATGTTCATCTCGTCTGTCCGCAAGTACACGCGGGCCAAAAAGCTCACACCCAGAATGCTGGACGAACTGGTTCAATACATCGAAGTTCATCAGGCGGAGAAAGTCAATGGGACGTGGGTACAGCGCCTCACCATCCATTATAACTGTGTGGGGGCGATCGCGATTCCCGGAGCATTGTCCCTCCCGATGCCGGACATCACCGTGAACACCCGCAAGGGTGTATATGTCAGCTATCAGCCTGACGCCAAAGTGGGGTGATAGTATGGCACAGAAGACCCGTGTTCTGATCTATTGCCGACTTGCCCACAACGACAGCATGGTGATGGAATGTCAGAAGGACTATCTGCGGTGCTGGGCTGTGGAGAACGGCTACACGGTCGTGGGCGAGATTACTGAGGTAGGTAGCGGCATCCAGCTTGACCGCCCTGGCTTGGCGAAGTTATGAGGGCTGTTCAGGAAAATAGAATGGACGCCCTGGTGGTGAGGAAGCTGAGCCGACTTGCGCGGCGTTCCATGGACGCTTATCATTTGATAGAACTGCTCAAAGAAAAGGGCATTGACCTTATCTGTACCGATGAAAACTTAACTCCCGACCTGTCCGTTACTCGCCTTTGAAATAAAAAAGGCGAGTGATCTTACAGCACATCTCAAATGCTATAAGACCACTCGCCATGGTCGGAGTGGCGGGACTTGAACCCGCGGCCTCTTGGTCCCGAACCAAGCGC
>CANAZG010000211.1 GCA_947365965.1 uncultured Clostridia bacterium | reverse complement strand
ACCGGCAGGTGGTAAGAGTCCAGTTTGTCCATGTCCTAATTCCTCCAGTCGATGTCCTGGCCGTCCCCCAGGTCAAAATACTGTACTTCTGTTCCCTGTGCCGGGAGCCGGACGGCGGAAATGCGCCGGTTCTGGGCAGGGGCAAAGTAGTACACGCCGCTCTCGGCACACATGACACTGGTACACAGGGTCTGCTCGTACACGTCGTAATTTGGATCGGCTTTTGCCAGTCCCTCGGGGATGTCCACCGGGGCAAAGGCCCGGAACATCCGGGATACCCCGTCCAGCTCGTCCTTCCCGGGAACGGCAAGCTCCTTCATAAAAGCCAAGCGGACAAAGCGGGAAGGAGAGGAATAGTCCCCCGGCAGGCCGGAACCGCCGCCCAGGCGCTCCCCGAACTCCCGGATCTCATGCCCGGCGATAGTCTGGGGGGCCTTGGGTAGATTGGTAACCCCCACGAAGTTGCGGAGGTTGGTTCGCTGCCAGCGGTAGTCCGGGCTGTTGGTCAGCACGCCGATGGTCTCCCGGTGGATGGACAGGCCACCCTCCTCCGGCTCGATGATGACGGCCTCGCCGGTTTTATCGCTGAGGATATAGTGGGCGGGCAGGGGTTTTCCCTGGATGGGCTCGTCCACCAAAGCAGTTCCCTTCAAAGCCTCCACGGTCTCCTCCACGCTGGCGCACCGACTGAACAGCCAGGCCAGCAGACGGCCCGGATGGACGGCTGTTCTGCCCGGGCCGGCACTTTCCTCATAGACCGCATACTCCGGGAAATGGAGCAAGGCCCCCATCAAGCCAGCGGAGTTGACCCCGTCCACCAGAATAGGCTCCCCGAAGCCAAGCACCGCCATACCGGTGTAACTGTATTCGCCGGAGGCCGCCCCCTCCCCGTGAAGTCCAGGGACACAGGGCATCCCCTGTGGAACACTGATGACCCGGTTGGCCGTCAGGTCTCCGAATTGGTCGTAGGTCCGTCCCAAAAGGTGCCGTCCGTCCTCTGTCCTCCAGGTAAAGCTGCTGCATCCAAAATCCATATCAAAAACCTCCTGTTTTCTCATATTGTTGTCCAGTGGACTTGCAATTATTTCTGACAGGGGGTATCATAAACCGTGTGGCCGCCACGCAGTCAAGGGGTATTTTTAATTTTTGGAGGAAATTTTTATGGAGCGAAAAAAAGGATGGCTGACCTCCGGGGCTTTCGCCGCCCTGTGCGGTACAACCAAGGAAACTCTGCGCCACTACAAAGACGTGGGACTGCTCCTCCCAGCCCACCAGGGGGACAACGGCTATTTTTACTACGACGTGGAGCAGTTCTACGATTTTTACGCCATCTCCATCTTCCGCCAGACGGGCACACCCCTGGAGGAGATCCGCCGCTGTCTCCAGGGACAGAACACCGCCAAAACGCTGGAGCTGCTGCGGGAACAGCGGGTCCGCCTGGAAGCGGAGCGGCAGAAGCTGGAGCACATGGACTTTGTGCTGTCCGGCGCCCTACACAGCCTGGAGTTTGAGTCGAGGCCGGACATGATCCCCCGGACCGCCTGGTTTGAGCGGGAGCACCTGCTGGCCCTCCCCGTTAGGGAATTGGAGGGGCTGATGACCCCGGAGGCCAGCGAGGATGAAGCATTGATCGTTGTGCTGGAGCGGTGTCGGGCGCTGTGCAGCCAATACGGGATACAGACCGACTTCCAGCTGGGGGCCATCCACCAGCCGGGGGAGCAGGGTGGGCCAGGGGCCATCAGCCACCTCTATACCCGAATCAAAGAAAAAGCGGACTTCCCTTATTATAAGGAGAAGCCCGCTGGGAATTATCTGTACCTCTGCTGCCGGGGCCGTTGGGACATCTCCGCAGGTTATGCCGCCCTCAACCGCTGTATCCTTGAACGGGGGCTGGAAACGATAGGAGATTTCTACGCCTGCGACTTGGCCGGTTTTATCCTCAACTCGGTGGAGAAAAATGCGGCATCCATGATTTCGGTGCGGCTTTTGGACAGCGTTTTAACAAGATAAAGCGTATTTATCTATCGCATTATACTTCCAGGGAAATTTATGCGGACGGTGTCCGGTGAACGCACAGCAGTTTTCTAACACGATCCACCGTCCCCGGCGTAGCGTTCCCGGTAGTCCTTGATATACTCGTCCAGGTATTCCAGGTACTCGGCCCCGCCGCCCTCAATCGTTTCCAAAATGGCAGTGATTTTGCGGCGGCACTCGGCTTCTTCGCTCTCCGTCATGGTGTGCGCCTCATTAAGATGGGTGGTGGAACGAGGGGCAACAACATCGTTGATGATGTCATTAAACAGGTTGTCCAGCATGGCCTCCGGCGTGTCAAGCTGCTCCGCGCCTGCCGCGCCGGGTTCATCAACCACAATCCAGACATAGCCGATTTTCTTGGAGTAGACTATATCAAAATAGTTCTGCCCATCAATGTAATTCTCAAATGCTTTGAGGATAGCGTCCAGTTCTTTCCGTACTTTTTCCGTATAAATCATATCGATACGACCTTTCACAAAATTGGTCCCTGGTAGCGTACCCGGTTCAGGTTGATTCTAATAAACGTGCGCCCTCTTAATTATATGATTGCTCAATATATTAGCCAATGGCCCGATAACAAGAGCGGATAACGAGGCGCAAAAATTTTATAATAAAGGCATCCTAATCACAGGGGGATGCCGTGGATGAGCAAGAAGGAAGTGGACTTCAGCAATCGGGACAGGTTTATCGAACTTGGCCTGATGATCGCCAGCCTGCGAAAAATGCAGGGGATGTCCCAGGAGAAGCTGGCGGAGAAGGCGAAGATCAGCCGTTCCCATCTGAGTTCCATCGAGGCCCCCAACATCGTGCGTCCCTTTTCCCTGGAAGTGCTATACAACATTGCGGACGCTCTGGGTGTCCGAGCGGGGGATCTGCTGAACGCCACCCTGCCCCCAACGAAATGAGAGCAACGCCTTGCCACCGGCAGGGCGCTGTTTTGTCCCCTATGCCGCCTCACCGCCGTAGAGGTCATGGTTGACCTGGGCGGCGTAGTGATTCTCAATCGTGGCCGG
>CANAZG010000210.1 GCA_947365965.1 uncultured Clostridia bacterium | reverse complement strand
TGGTCGTCCACCACATCCGCAAGCAGGGGGACAGCGACGTGTTCAACCGGGTATCTGGCACAACAGGATTGACCGGCAGCGCGGACGCCACCTTTGTGCTGGAAAAGGAACACCGGGTGTCCGACACCGCCGCTCTCTACGCCATCGGCAGGGACATCGAGTATCAGGAGTTCACCCTGCGCTTTCGGGATTGCAGTTGGGAACTGGTGGAGCGGAAATCCCAGGAACAGCTTGCGGCGGCAGAGGTGCCGCCCATTCTTTTTCAGCTGGTGGCTTTTATGGAGGGGCGGCGGGAGTGGTCGGGGACGGCCACCGAGCTTTTGACGCAGATGGGGGAAGCGGACACCGCGCCCAATGTCATCACAAAGCTGCTGAACGAGTACCACGCCACCGTCCTGCGGCAGAACAACGTCCGCTATGTATACCGCCGTACCAAAGCGGGGCGGCGCATCGTCCTTTCGCGGGGTGACGGCGTTGACAGCGGTGACGGCTTATCTGGGATGCCGTCAGCGAGGGAAACAGCCGTCACCCCCGTCCTGTGACCCGGAGGGTCACGCGGGGCGCAGCCCCGCAAAAAGGGAGTCCAGAGGGAACGTCTGGCACACGGCCTTGCTTGCAAGGTGTAGTGTGTTACACCCTGGAAACGCAGCCGGAAAAATCGGAGATTTTTTCGGCCGCAGGGGTGGCGCTTTCCGAGCCGTGGCGCGAGGAAAGCCCCGCCCCTGCATCGTGCGTTTCCGGGGTGTTCTCCCGTCAGGGTGACAGCGGCGGGGGGCATCCCAAAATAACCGTCACCACCGTCACCGCTGTCAACCTGACGGGCGGACGCGCCCCCGGTCTGCCCACACATTTCGATTGGAGGGATGACCATGCCCTATGCGATATTGCGCTTCCAGAAGCGCAAGGCCGGTTCCGTCGCGGCCTGTGAGCGCCACAACGAGCGGAAGAAAGAAGCCTACAAAAGCAACCCGGATATTGACATGGAGCGTTCCCGGAAGAATTATCATCTTGTCGCCCCACCCCGGTACACCTACAAAAAGGAGATCAACCGCATGACGGGGGCGGCGGGGTGCCGGGTGCGCCGGGACAGCGTGATGCTGGTGGAAACGCTCATTACAGCGTCCCCGGAGTTCATGCACAGTCTACCACCGGCGGAACAGAAAGCGTATTTTGCGGCGGCGCTGGACTTTGTGGCTGGCCGTGTCGGAAAACAGAATATCATATCCGCCGTGGTGCATATGGACGAGAAAACGCCCCATATGCACCTTTGTTTTGTCCCCATCACAAAGGAGGGCAAGCTATCCGCTAAAACCATGCTGGGCAACCAAAAGAGCCTGTCAGAGTGGCAGACGGCCTACCATGCCCATATGTCAGCCAGGTGGCCGGAGCTGGAGCGCGGGGAATCCTCCATGATTACCAAGCGCAAGCACATTCCAACGTGGCTCTTTAAGCTGGGCGGCAGGCTGGATAAACAGCATGACGAGATCGTAAAGGCCCTGTCCGACATCAACGTTTTCAACGCCGGAAAAAAGCGGGACAGGGCGCTGGCACTGCTGTCCGCATGGCTGCCTGACATGGAGCGGTTTTCACGGGAAATCCAAAAGCAGAGCGATTATATCAACAGCCTGAAACAGCGGGTCAACCAGTCGGAGCAGTACGCCGACCATCTTCGGGACAGCCGATATGCGGAGGAATTGAAAGTACAGGAAGCCAACAAGCGTATCTTTGAGTTGCAGCGCACCAATCAGCAGTTGGAACGATTGGTGAAGCTGATACCGCCCGAAGTGCTGGCGGAACTTCAGAAAAGCGGTGGGGATAGGCCGAGAGGGAGGTAAGCACGATGGAAAAACAGAAATTAACTGTGCTGAAAATAGAGGATTTGCGCCCGTTTCCGGGCAATCCGTTCCATCTTGTAGAGGATGAACAGCTTATGGAGTTATCGGAGAGCATCAAGGAATTTGGCATGGCCGCGCCCATCCTCACCCGGCCCGCAGAGGATGGGAACGGCTACGAGGTCATAGCGGGACAGCGGCGTGTCAGGGCGTCAGAATTGGCGGGGATAGAGAGTGTCCCCGCCTTTGTTCTGCCCATAGACCGCGACCGGGCCATCATCACCCTTGTGGACAGCAACATCCAGCGGGAAAACATTCTCCCGTCTGAGCGGGCCTTTGCCTACAAAATGAAACTGGACGCCATGAAACGGCAGGGCTACCGCACCGACCTAACATTGTCCCAAGTTGGTACGAAGTCCCGGACGGATGAAATTGTGGCAAAGGGCTTTGGCGTCAGCAAGTCCACGGTGCAGCGGTTTATCCGCCTGACGGAACTGATACCCCCTATTTTGCAGATGGTGGACGAGGGCAGGATCGCCCTCACGCCGGGGGCGGAGCTGTCCTTTTTGACCCAGGAGGAACAGGAAAATTTGCTCACTACGATGGAGAGCGAGGACGCCACGCCCTCACTGGCCCAGGCCCAGCGCATGAAGAAGCTGAGTCAGGCGGGACAGCTTGATATGGACGCTATTTTTGCCATTATGACCGAGGAAAAGGGCAATCAGAAAGAAACCGTCAAAATCGGCATGGACAAGCTGCGGAAGTATTTCCCCAGGGGGACAACGCCCCAGCAGATGGAGGAAACCATCATCCGTCTTTTGGAACGGGAATTGCGGCGCAAGCGGAACCGGGACAGCCGGTAGAACTATTTGGAAAAGGGGGAACGCCTGCGGGCGCTCCCCCTCTGTGCTTGATGGGAGGATATACGGCTATGGCGAAAAAAGTAGTACGCCCAAAGATAAAGGTGCAGCCGGTCTATTCGGGCGGCGCGGATATGCGGGAGGTATTTATCTCCCTGCTGGTGGACGCGGTACGGCAAGGGAAATACCCCGTTCGCACGAAAGATACGCATTACAATGAGGACAGAAATCAGGAAAAGGAGGTCATCTGAATGGGTGTTTTACGGACAGCCCTTTACTGCCGCCTGTCGAAAGACGATATGGCCCAGGGGGACAGCGAGAGTATCAGGACGCAAGAGTTATTACTTCTGCGGGCAAATGTAGGAAAGCGACGAATGGAGGAAGAAACTGGAA
>CANAZG010000209.1 GCA_947365965.1 uncultured Clostridia bacterium | reverse complement strand
CCCAGGGCCACGAAGTCCACGTCCGACTCCCGGGTCAGGCGCATCTGCACCACCTCGGAACCCGGCGGGGACTCCAGCACCGCCTGGGCAACCGGGTTGCCGTTGTTGTCCAGAATGAGATAAATGCGTTCCATCACGTCGCTCCTTTCGCACTCTGGCCCTGGCCGGCTCCGCCGTCCTGGGCGCTGGGGTCCTCCGCCTGGGGGGCGGGAGGGGCCTCAAGGGCCTCCCGCTTCCGGCGGGCCTTCTCCGGATCATTGGGATCAAAATTGAGGAAGTAGACGTAAATCTCCACAATGGCGCGGTACAGGGAGTCGGGGATCTCCTGTCCCAGGGCCAGCTGGGAGAGCATGGTGGCCAGGGAGTTGTCCTCGTAGACGGGCACCCCGCTCTCCGAGGCCACCTCCACGATCTTTTCCGCCAGATACCCCATGCCGGAGGCCACCACCACCGGCGCGCCGTCTCCGCCGTCGTAGCGCAGGGCCACGGCCCGGCCGGAGGGGGCCTGGGAACTGTCACGCCTTGACATCAATACTATTCGCTCCTTCAAAGATTTTCGGGAACACGGAGGAGATGGCCAGGGGCTTCGCCATCTCCTGGACCTGCACCACGTTGGGCTTCAGGCCGCTCTCACTGAGAATGCGGGTCATCTCGCTCTGGACCTCTCCGGCGAAGGGGGCCACCGTCCTGGGACAGAAGAGCTGGAGATCCACGTTGTCCCGCTGGCAGGTGAGCACCACGTCAAAAAAGCCCAGGCTCTGGATATCTATTTTGAACAGGAATCGGATGGTGTTGTCCTTGTGGCCCTTGCCCCGCTTCAGGTTCTCCTCCGCGTCCGGGTCCACCCACACCTCGCTGAAGAGCATCTTCCCGTCCCACTCCAGGGGGAAGATCATGTGCAGCAGGGGCATATACACGCTCTCGTTGACCAGGAAGGCGGAGACGATGTTGCGGAAGGCGTCCTGGGCCTCCGCCCCGGCCCCGCCCCGGAGGGCCCGCTGGGCTGTGCGGGCCAGCTGGTCCGCCAGATGGTCCTGCTCGGCGGCCTTGGTGAAGCTGTTGTGCTCCACCAGGTGCAGCAGCGCCGCATCGCTGAGAGAGCCCAGCTTCTCCCGCAGGGTGGAATGGGCGTTGAGCTGGTGGAAGGCCTGGAGAAGCCCCTCCTTGGATCCGTTCTCGTACCGGGCCACGTCCAGAGCCAGCATGGAGATGAGGGACCGGGAGAGACCCATGTCGTTGGTCTTGGAGGTATAGCTGGCCAGGAAGGGCATGATGGCGCCCTGGAGCAGCTTCAGGCTGCCCGCCCGGTCCCCGGCGGCCATCTTCCCCTCCAGCTCGCTGACCATGCCCAGAAGCTGGTTGCCGAAGCTGGCGGGGATGGACCGGGTAAGCCGGGTGAGGGTGCGCAGGAGATTGCCCTGCACGTGCTGGGAGGAGCTGTAGTCGCTGTAGCGCTTGAGGAACTGGAGGATGGAATTGCGCATGACCTCGGAGGAGCCGGTGCCGTAGGCCTCCCGGAGGATGGCGAAGAGGGGGCCGCTGAATCGGTTGCTGGCGTCCATCTGGTTTTTGAAGAAACCCGCCAGCTCCCCCTCGTCCATCTTCAGCATCTCCAGCAGGGCGGCCATATCCACGGCCATGCCCTCCCCCATGCCCGAGGAGACCACGGTGCCCTGGTAGTAGCGCAGGATCTCCGTCATGGTCTGGGCAAGGCCCGGGGTATCGTTGAGGCGCTGGAGGAAGGTGAGGTAATTGGAGTCGTAGCGCAGGGTGTGTTCGCTGCCGGCGGCGTCGCCGTTGTCCTGGCGCTCCGTGCGGTTGTCCGGGCCGCTGACCCGGGTGGGGTCCGGCGCGTTCTGTATACGGGGGTCGTTGGGCACGTTAGGCAGGTTGCGGTTGATGTTGCCTGTGTCGTGCCCCGGGACTGGATTGGTTACACCAAGCAGATCTGGCATTGGCGACACTCCATTTCATTCAATAAAAATAGGTTTCCGCCGGAAAAGCGGCGCGCCGCTTTTCCGGGGCTCCGGGCCTCTCCGGGCGGCCTGATGCCTGCGGAGAGCTTTTTTGACGCGCTGGTCTTAATTTTTTCTGCTGCCCTGCCGATAACTCCTATGATGAAGTCAGCGCGGGGGTAGTATGCCCTTTTGGGCGAATTTCCCGTGCGTACCCCAAAATATAAAAAAAGGTGGCGTTTATTTATGGGCAGCGGCAACGACAGCATCCTTGATATGTACCTATATGAGACGAATACGCTCCTTGAACAGCTTGACGGCATTCTGCTGGCAGCCGAACAGGCGGATACGTTCTCCCAGGACAGCGTCAACGAGATTTTTCGCATCATGCACACAATCAAAGGCTCCTCCGCCATGATGGAGTTCCCCTCCCTGATGACGGTGGCCCACCGGATTGAGGACCTGTTCTTCATCATCCGGGAAAAGGGGATCGATGTAGTGCCGGAGACGCTGCGCCCGGAGCTGTTTGATATGCTCTTCCAGGCGGTGGATTTCTTCCGGGGAGAGATTGAAAAGGTTGAAAACGGGCAACCGCTCTCCGATTCTATCGACAGTATCGTGGATAAAATTAATAGTCTGATTGATAAAATTCAGGGCGGCGGGGCGCCGGCCCCGGAGGAAAAGCCCGCCCCCGCCGGCGGGACCCCCGAGAGCGTCCAGCCTGCGGCGGATCCCTCCTACCCCTTCGGCATCCAGGTCTTCTTCGACGAGGGCAGCGGCATGGAGAACCTGCGGGCCTTCATGCTCCTCAACGGGGTGAAGGACTACTGCGCCGACTATCTGAGCGTGCCGGAAAATGTGGAGAACGATCCCACCACCTCCGAGATCATCGCGGACCAGGGCTTCTTTGTCTGGTTCCACACCGCCCAGGAGCGGGACAGCGCCATCCCCGCCGTCCACGCCGCCGGCTCCGTCAGCTCCTTCCAGAGCGTGGACGCCAAGGCGGAGGAGGCCCCTGCCCAGCCCGCGGCCGCAGCGGAGGCCCCCGCTGCGGGCGCGCCGGCCCCCGCCCCCGCACCGGCGCCCGCCGGCGGCGCCCCCCCCCCCGCGCCCCCCCCGGCCCCCGCCGCCCAACAGCCCGCCCCGGCCCATGAGAGCCACCACAGCCTGTGCCAGACCAAGCTGGA
>CANAZG010000208.1 GCA_947365965.1 uncultured Clostridia bacterium | reverse complement strand
CCGGCTCCGCGCATACAGAATGTATCTGATTGCCTTATTCAGTTGTAGTCAAGCCTTTTCCGACCCGCAGGGGCGTGCTCTGACATTTACGGCACACTCCTGCCGAACGGAAAGCTGATAGTTGCTTTTGTCCCTAATATCCTTAAAAATCAGATTTTGCTCACGATTCGCAGGAACAGTCAAAACATTTTATTTATTTACTAAAAACTTCGTTTTTCGCATTAAAGTGGTAACGCCGATACAACAAAGAAATGCGTCTCACGATGAGACGCATTTCTTTGGCACAAAATCATCGGGCGGTTCCTTAAATTGAAAGCTGGCGATGGCGTCGAACAGGGCGATTCCTGCCTGATAATAGAGGTCATCATCTACATAGTGGAAGATATTTCCGTTTTTGTCATCGTAGCAGCATAAACATTGGCTTGCGATAAAGCCCTCAAAATGCTGGAATACAAACTGGACAGCTTCAGCGTCAAACCTTTTTGCCGCGTGGATAACAGAAAAGGGCACTTGTTTCATGTAGCGTTCTCTATCAATTCCCGCAGACGTTTGGTTGCGGCCCTCCTGCGCCGGGAAACGGTGGAAACACCCATATGTACCAGCAGAGCAATTTTGGCGTCTTTCAGTCCTTTGAAATAGTAAAGCAGAATGATTTCCCGGTCTTTGGGCATTAAGTAGGACAATGCTTTGGACAACTCCGGCTCATAAACAGGGATATTCATTTCTTGAACATAAAATATTTGGCATGGCTCCTCCGGCTGTTCGACTTCGCCGCTCTTTGCTACTACGCCATAAAGTGCTGCATCTGTTAATTCGGAAAGGGACTGCTCCATCAGCCCCCGCGCTGCTTTCTTCTGACATTCTTTTTTTGCAGCGTTGCTGACAGCCTTTTTGCAATAGGCTTCAAACATCATTTCGTTGAATTGCTCAAATCTTGTCATTGTTAATCTTCCACCTGCTTTTTTACTTCCTAATACCTGTGAAAGTTTAATTTTTCATTATTGATAGGAAGCGCAAAATCTTCTGAAAAGGGCATTAAACTTGATGGAAGCTGTGAATATGTCTCACGGTGAGACGTATTTTTCAGGACATACTTTTTTCTGATTATTGAGTTGTGTGCCTTTTATGCTGCGTGGAAATCAAAACATACAACGCGAACCATGCGACACAGTGGATTGCGAGAATACCAATATCTTTTATCGCCGTTCCCATGTTCCCGGCGGACAGGGCCATAATGCCATCAAAAGCGGGCTGGGATGGTACGAGATTGCAAATGACCGCCAGCGGCCCGCTCACCCCGATCAGGGCGCATACAATGGGCACCGCAATAAACACAAGCATGATAATCTTGATATAGACCACGCCGATCATCAAGCCCTCGGAGAGCTTACCGATAAACAGGCCAATCAGTGCAGCCACAAAGGACGACAGCACAATCAGCGCCAGCAGCACAAAATTTTGCCAGGATAATCGGAAACAGATACACGCCGTTACAATAGAGGACAGGCAGCCAAAGAGAAAGCCCACTACGACTTTCTGAAAAATGTACTGGCTGGGTGTCATAGGAAGGATTTCGTTGATGAAAGCTACGCCGTCCTCTTTTTCGGAAATGATGTTCATGGCGTTGAACGTACAGCCCATAAACATAGCCACGATCAGCACGGCGGGGATGAAAATGTCTTGAAAGCTTTCCAGAATGTCAGGGCGTTCCATCGTCAAAACTTTCACCAGCTCCGCTTCTCCCCGCTGTTCATAGAGAGCCGGGAGTGTAGCCGCCGCCTGCTGAAAAATGTCCAGCTCGTCCCCGCTGATTGAAGTTTTGATGCTGTCCCCGTTTGCGTTCACGCCAATAACATTGGTAGACGGCTCCTGAATGGCGGCGGTCAGTTCTTCCTGTGTCCCATAAGCCGTTACCGGGCCGTACCGCTCCAACCATGTGACTGTCTGCGGGGAGAGGTCGTTTTCCAGTACGCCGAAGTGCAGTTCCCCCAAGGTGGACAGATCAATGGAACCCATAAAATTCAATGCCACGGCCACCAGGATGGGCAGCAGGAACGTCATCAAGCAGAATTTATCCCGCAGGACGCTTTTCAGCTGATATTTCAAACCTTTCATACCTTACCCTTCCTTCCCGATTTCTCGATGGAACGCAAGCCGCACCACCAGGAACAGCAGCAGGATCGCACCCACAGCGCCGACATAATAGACAGGAGAAATGTCCGTTCCGAAATAGGCGTTTTTCAAACCCATATAGATATGGTAGAACGGATGATAACCAATCCAATCAAACTTGATTGAAGTATTGGCAGACAGAAATACGGGGGTCGCGGCGAAAATGGCAATCACCAGATAGGCCAGCGTAAATTGCCGAAAATCTTTCAGCAGCAGGGCGCAGAGTAAACCCACCAAGGCCATCATCAGCGACAGGATGGCCGTCTGGAGCAAGACGGCGGGCAGTATCGCCGCTCCGTCCGCAATCCCCATATTCAGCAGGGTAAGCAGCACCGCAAAGGCCAGATCAGAGAGCAGGAACACCGCCAGCTTGGACAGGAGAAACAAATCTTTTCGCACCGGGAGAATGGCGTGGACACGAATGACCCCCATGCCCTTTTCCTTGAACAGTACGGCGGCGATGCCCAAAAATCCCACAGCGGCCAACTCAAAAAACAGCAGTTCGCAGGTGATTTCTTTTCTCGCCTTTTGTTCTGGTGTATTTGTGCCGAGTACCTCCGGGGCGGAGCTGGTCGAAGGCCGCAGTAAAGACAGGGCGTAGTCTGCCCGGTGGCGGTCAACGTGTTTCGCTCCCTTATAGAGTACCACTCGCACTTCTCCGGCGCTGGCGTCCAGCCCCACGCCGTTGGCATCGGAGAGCAAGGCGGTGTCCATATCCTCCATAGAGGAAACAATCTGTACCAGGGGCGATTTTTCCGTTTGCGTTCCCGCCGGGTCGTAGAGATACACATTGTAGGGCGGCATCTGCATAAAACGGATATAACCCAGGTTCACATAGGCCGTATAAAGGATCAGAAATCCTATCGCCATCAGAAAGAATTTCCCCGACATCAGCATCCGGCAGTCCTTTTTGAATAGGGCGCAAAATCCTTTTCCCATCAGGACAGCCCCCTCCCCGTGTACTGGATGAACATAT
>CANAZG010000207.1 GCA_947365965.1 uncultured Clostridia bacterium | reverse complement strand
GCGGTCCTCCATGATCTGCTCCAGCTGGGGGCTGATCCGCTTGCCCAGCAGCTCCCGCTTGCCCCCTCCGGCCACGGCGATGATGGCGTCACGGTCCGTGACCGCCGTGATGGCGCCGCAGCTCTTGGAGAGCGTCTCACAGAACTGGGCCGCGAAGTCGTCCAGCCCGCCCATGAGGGAATACTTCTTGAAGATGACCTCCCCGTCCCGGCTGGTGTATATCTCCAGCGGGTCGCCGTTGCTGACAACTTTGACAGTGAAAATTTTGTCGCTGTGCTTGCCGCTCTCCTGGATGATCTGAATCTCGTAGGGATAGGGGCTGACCGGAGCCATCGCCGCTATAGCCTCCTCCTCTGGCAAAGCTCCGCTTTGCAGAATGCTGTCAATGTCCGCTTTGAGCTGAATCTCAATGCGGTCCTTGTAAACCCTGATTTTTTGGATGATGAGCTGGAGGTCGTTCCGGTCCAGCTTGGGCTTGTTCAGGAGGTCATCAAAGACTTCCATAGCCGTTTTTGCAACTCGGTTCACCTGAATGATGGTATTCCGCTTGTCTACCGTCATGGCAATCTGATTTTGTATGCCCTCCATCCGGCGGAGCAGGTCACTTTCCAGCTCGTCGTAGGTTTCCTCC
Source organism: uncultured Clostridia bacterium (assembly GCA_947365965.1). Lineage (GTDB taxonomy): Bacteria > Bacillota > Clostridia > Oscillospirales > Oscillospiraceae > Pelethomonas. The sequence goes on along the minus strand of CANAZG010000207.1, from coordinate 2,555 downwards.
AGGGTCTCCTCCTGGTCTGGGTGCTTCATAATGTCCCGGATGCGCTGGCGCTTGGTGGCTTTCAGCTCCTCCTGCAAGTCTGCCAGCACCGCTTCCAGGTTGGCGGCGCTCTGCTCCGTTTCGGCCACGTTCTCTGCTTCTTTTTCAAGGTCCGCGTTGAGACGGTCCAGCATGGCGGCTGAGTTGTCCTTCACCTTTTGCACATAGAGCCTTACCAGTTCGTCCAGCTTGTCCACCCGGATGTGGTGACTGGTGCAGCCTTTCAGACCCCGGCGGTGGTAGGTGCCGCAGCGGTAGGCGTCCTTAATGTCCCGGCGGCTCATGGCAAACATGGGGGAGCCGCAGTCGCCGCACTCCAGAAAGCCGGAGTAGGTGTTGTCGTACTTTTTCTGCCCCCGGTAATGGGCGGTGGAACGGCTCTCCCGCAGAGCGTGGGCGGTGGCGAAGGTGCGGTAGTCGATGATTTCCTGGTGGTGATGCTCCAGGATAATGTGGTCAATCTCGTCCCGGCGCACGTCCTTGCCGTTGATCTTCTTGCGGGTATACTTGCCCTGCCGAAGGGTGCCGATGTAAAAGTCATTGTCCAGAATGCCCTGCACCGTGACAATGGCCCAGGCGGGCTTGACCGCGCGGCGGTAGTCCTCTCCAGCGGCCAGCTTGCGCTCCTGCTCCGCCATGCGGGGGGTGGGGATACCTTCGTCGGTCAGCTGGTTGGCAATCTTCTTGTAGCCCCAGCCGTCAATGTAAAGCTGGTAAATCCTTCGGACGATATCCGCTTCCGTGGGGACGACCTCGAATTCCTGCCGGGGATTGATGATGTAGCCGTAGGGGGCGGCGCAGATCCATTTGCCGTCCTGCTGGCGGCGCTTGATGACGGACTTTACCTTTTTGCTGGTGTCGGTGACAGGCATCTCGTTGATGAGAAACTGGAACTGAATTTTCAGCCAGTCATCGTCGTTGGGAAAGTCGATCCCGTCACCGATGGAGATGATGCGGACACCCGCATCCCGCAAATCCTCCAGCTCCACCAGGCCCCGGCTGTTGCGGCGGGAGAAGCGGGAGAAATCCTTGACGATGAGAATATCCTTCTGGTGGTCCATCAGCCCCCGCCGCATGGTCTGGTAGCCCTCCCGCTGCTCGAAGGTGTAACCGGAGCGGTCCCGGTCCTCGTAGAAGGCCAGAGTGGAGTCAGGGAATTTTTGTTTTACAAAGTCCGTGATGATAGCTTTTTGGTTTTCGATGGAGGTGTTGTCCCGGTCCAGTTCCTCGTCTACCGAAATGCGGCAGTAGCCAGCGATGTCAAACTTTTCAATCATTGGCCTCACCTCTTGTGTCCATATATATAATTTTCAATTTCCTTATTATAGATAATATTGTATCACAATCTTCCGTATAAATCAATCAAAAAATTGGGCGAGAGCACACCATTTGCTGCTCCCGCCCCTGCTATTTCTACCTTGCTCCCGCCCTCTGGCAGGTACGTGTCCTCTTTCTCCGAACCTCTTGTTCCGCTAACCGCTTCCGGTTGTGGCTTAGCAGTGCACTGGTTTCCTCCGTTAGATTTAAATCACCTGACATATATACCGCCACAATATACTTCTTTTCCCTGTATTGTTGGTAGAGATCTTTCAGCTGTTCTCTCAATGATTCATCCTGTTTTTCCCGATTTGTCAGCCAAACCTCCACGATCTTCCTGTCATCTCTGACATTGATCTCCAACTGGTTACCACATCTCCTTTCTCAATTTGATTTGGTATTATTTTCTGCTTATTTCATTTGTTTTATTCCGCCGCAGATCCACCAAGATTACCTCATCCAATACATACCCGTTCTTTGTAAGGACATATCCGATTATGATTTGGGGCTCCCGTTGAGTGAGCGGAGGCCCTACAGAGTCCCATGACTTAAACCTCCAATATATAAAAATCCCCGCTCGACCACTGGCCGGGCGGGGTTGCGCTCTTCATTGGCTCCTATTTACTTTTTGGAGCCGTCCCGCTCCATTGTTTCAGTGATAGCGCGATTGATAAAGGCGTTCAGCGACTCACCTTGTTCCTTTGCGTGGGCCTGTATCTCTGTTTTTTTCCCTTTTGGCATAGCCACGGATACCCGATCCAGATTAGCGGCGTCCCATTTCCTATTTCCCGCTCTTTTTGCCTCTGTATATTTTTGAGCCATGAGCCCACCTCCTACAATGTGTTTATATGCTAACACAAAATAAGGCACTTAACAAGTAAATATATCGCACAAATAAACTGCAAATAATTTGTGTAATTTCTCGTCTTGCAATTCACTTAATAAGTGATATAATGATGATTGTAAGGCAGAGTGGCAAAGCTCTTTTAGGAAGGAAGTGAGGCTATGGAGGAAATGTCGACCGCCGCCGAGACTATCGAAAAGTTAGCTCGCGAGGCTGAACGGCTCCAAATTCTGGAGCTTGCCAGGGGGTGCAAGGACCTGGACGAGCTTATTAAAAAGCTCGAATCCACCACAAGCAAATAAATCATATTTCTTCATCACTCGCAACACAGTTTTGGGATTGTGGTGGATTCCCT
>CANAZG010000206.1 GCA_947365965.1 uncultured Clostridia bacterium | reverse complement strand
ATACCGATGATAAGACGGTGGAAAGCGACAGCGTCGCCAACCAGCGGCGGCTGATCGATGATTACATTGCCCGGCACCCGGAGATTGAAGTCGTGGCGGAAAAGATTGACGACGGTTACAGCGGGGTTCTCTTTGACCGCCCGGCATTCCAGGAAATGATGCGGATGATCGAGCAGGGTGAGGCCAACTGTGTGATCGTCAAGGACCTCTCCCGCCTGGGGCGTGAGTACATAGAGACCGGACGCTATATGCGCCGGGTATTTCCCGCCTACGGCGTCCGCTTTATCGCCATCAATGATAACGTGGACACAGAGAATGACGCTGCCGACGATCTCACGGTTTCGGTAAAAAACATTATGAACGAGGCATACAGCCGGGACATTTCCGTTAAGACCCGGAGCGCCCTGGATGTGAAACGGCGCAGCGGTGATTTTGTGGGTGCGTTTCCCATCTACGGATATATAAAAGCCGGTGATAAGCACAAGAGCCTGGAAATTGACGAATACGCCGCTAACGTGGTGCGGGATATTTTCAGAAAGCGGCTGGAGGGGTTCAGCGCTTCCCATATTGCGGACGAACTGAACCGCATGGGCATTCTCTCACCGCTGGCTTATAAGCGCAACAATGGGATGCCCCACGCCAAAGGCGGCTATACGGACCGTAAAGATTGTAAATGGTCTGCCACAACGATCATCCGCATTTTGCAGGATGAAACCTATACCGGAACGCTGGTACAGGGAAAACAGACCACGCCCCACTTCAAGCTGAAAGAACGTGAGGACAGACCTTCCTCTGAATGGGTCCGTGTAGAGGGTACCCATGAGGCGATCATCCAGAAACATGATTTTGACCTAGTGCAGCGCCTCCGCAGGATTGATACCCGGACATCTCCAAAATCGGATAAAGTCTACCTGTTCTCCGGCATTTTGATCTGCGGCTGCTGCGGCTGCCGTATGACGCGCAAGACCAACCGCTATAAGGATAAGGAATACCACTACTACTATTGTCCTACCGGCAAAAAGAACGGGTGTAAATCTTCTGTCATGTTGAAAGAGTCCGACCTGATCGAGTGCGTGCAGGGCAGCCTGAAAGGGCATATTGAAAATGTGGCTTCCCTGGATGCGCTGCTGTCCAGTATCAGCCAGGAGCGGATCAACCGGGAACTGGCCCAGGAATACGCCGGGCAGATCAAAGCAAATGAGAAACGTATGGCGCAGGTTGAGGGTTTCAAGGCAAAACTCTATGAAAACCTGGTGAGCGGGATTCTCACCAAAGAAGAATTCCTCTCCTATAAGCGGAAATACAATGCAGATATTGAACTGCTGCAGAAAGCGGTTGCCGAGTGGAACGAAAAGCTGACGGACGTACTGGAGAACCGCAGCGAGCGGAACCGCTGGATCAACCACTTTATGCAATTCTCCACGATGGAGGAAATTGACCGGAGGGCGGTCATGCAGCTTATCCGCAGCATACGGGTAATGGGGAAAGACGAGCTGCACATTGAATTTAATTACCAGGATGAATACCAGAAGGCGGTCTCCCTAGCGGAACAGATTGCCGTACAGGGCAAAGAAAGGAAGGTGGGCTAAATGGCAAGAAAGAGCAGGAAACAGACGGCGGCTCCCATGCCGGCGCCGTCCTTATATGTGCATGTGGCACTGTATATCCGTCTTTCTGTGGAAGATAACAAAAAGCGGGGCTGTTCGGTGGAAAACCAAAAGCTGGTGCTGAATGATTTCCTTGCGGACAAACCGGATTTCGTTGTCTATGATACCTATATCGACAATGGAGCGACAGGTACAAACTTCCACCGCCCCGGTTTCCAACAGATGCTTTCCGATATTGAGGCGGGCCATATTGACTGTGTGATTGTCAAGGACCTCTCCCGGTTGGGGCGGAATTCCATTGATACCGGTTATTATATCGAACAGTATTTCCATACCCACAACGTCCGTTTTATTGCGGTCACGGATCAGTTTGACACGGCAGACCCCGGCAGCCTCCACAGCGGCATTATGCTTCCCCTGAAAAATATGATAAACGAGGCTTACGCGCTGGACATTGGCAGGAAGATCAAGGCCCAGGCAAGGCAGGCCATGAAAGACGGCGATTATATCGGCGCACGGGCGCCATACGGATACCGCAAAGACCCGGACAACTGCCATAAACTGCTGATTGATGAAGATACCGCCCCTGTTGTGAGGCAGATTTTTGAGTGGGCGCATGAGCATGTGGCGCTGAACCGTATCGTCCGCAACTTGAATGAAATGGGGATCACAGCGCCCAGCCACTATAAAAAATCCACCGGAGAGATCACCAGCCCCGGCTTGATCGGGAGCGGGAAATGGCAGACACGCACCGTAATGAAGATTCTGGAAAGCGAGGTCTACACCGGCGATCTGGTGCAGGGAAAAACAAAGATTGTGGACCATCAGCAGGTTAAGGCAGGGGAGGACAACCTGATTATTGCCAAATGCACCCATGAGCCGATCATCAGTTATGAGCTCTTTACAGCGGTGCAGGAATATCGGAAACAAATCTGCGAGGAAAGCCGGGCGGTCCCAAAGCGGCCCTACACCCCAAACATTTTCAAGGGGAAGGTATTCTGTGCTGACTGCGGCAGGAGCCTCCACCGGCAGCGTGCCGAGCGAAAGAAAGGGCCGGACGTGTACTGGTTCCACTGCCTCACCAACAGCCGTGTGGCAAAGGATAGCTGTAAAGGCGTGATGATGCAGGAAACGGAGCTTATCGCCACGGTCACAGCTATTCTGGAAAAAGAGCTGTCTGTTGCCCTGGGAATGTCCCTCCCCCTCTTTCAGCTGGAGGCAAAACAGAAAAAGGACAAAGACAGGCTGAAAACCCAGATGTCGGCCAGGCGGCAGGAAACCGAAAAGAAACGCCGGCTAATCCGCGGCCTGTATGAGAACTTCGTCCAGGGTATCTTAACAAATGAGGAATACTTTGAACTGAAAACAGCTTATGAGGAATCCATCGGCACACTGTCCGGCGAGATTGAGGCGCTGGAAAAGGATATGGACGCCCTGGACAGCCGGCTTGTGCGCTACCGGTCAATGGAAAAGGATGCAAAGTCACTGGCGCAGGACCACGCGCTTACAGCAGAACTGATTGACCGGCTGATTGAGCGGATCGAAATCGACCATGAGCGGAATATCCATGTAACTTTCCG
>CANAZG010000205.1 GCA_947365965.1 uncultured Clostridia bacterium | reverse complement strand
ATTTGAAAAGGAGAACAACGCTATGAAAAAATTGATGTCCCTGCTCCTCGCCGCCGTGCTTGTGCTTGGCCTCGCCGCTTGCGGCGGACAGGCCGGCGGCGAGCCTGATACGAACCAGCAGGAGAACAGTACAACTCCGGTTTCCGATGAATCGACTCCCTCTGGAAATCCCACAACCCCTGCCGCTCCTGAAACCATCACCATCACCATCACCAGTCTGAACGGCAATCGGGAGCCTGCGGAACTGGAGGTCCCCTATGACCCCCAGCGTATCGCCATTCTGGATATGGCCAGTCTGGATATTCTGGACGCATTGGGCGTGGGGGATCGTGTGGTCGGATCTGCCTCTACCAGTCTGGATTACCTTCAGACCTATGTGACGGATGAGACCATCTCCAACCTGGGGACAATCAAGGAGGCCGACTTGGAAGCTGTCATGGCCTGTGAGCCTGACGTGATTTTCATCGGCGGCCGCCTGAGCAAATCCTATGACGCCCTCAGCGAGATCGCGCCCGTGGTCTATCTGGCTACCGACAGCAGCCTTGGCGTGGTGGAGTCTGTCCGTAAAAATGCCGCCACGATTGCTTCCATATTTGGTCTGGAGGATCAGGTGGATGCGCTGATGGGTGGGTTTGACAGCCGCGTCGAAACGCTGAAAACCTTTGCGGAGGGCAAGAACGCCATTGTGGGCCTGTGTACCAGCGGCGGCTTTAATGTCCTGGGTAACGATGGCCGCTGCTCTATCATCGGCGTGGAGATCGGATTTGAGAATGTGGGTGTGGATGCCAACATCGATACCTCCACCCACGGAAATGAGGCATCGTTTGAGTTCATCGTTGACAAAAACCCAGAGTACATTTTTGTGATGGATCGTGACGCTGCCATCGCAACAGAGGGTGCTCAACTCGCTCAGGAGATCATGGAAAATGAGCTGGTCATGGGAACGGATGCTTACCAAAACGGACACATCGTGTATCTGGCCCATCCTGCTGTGTGGTACACCGCCGAGGGCGGCATCACCGCACTGGATTTGATGCTCAGTGATCTGGAAAGCACTCTGCTGTAACAAAATCAAGGGGTGCCGGTGTAGGTTTACACTGGCACTCCCTCTAAATTATCCGGTTGCTACAGAGATTGCAGACCCATATCTGACGCTCGTAAGCCGCAAACTTATAGGAACGTTCCGCTAACGTATGCAAGCAGGGCACGGGAATATCGTTTTCGATATTCCCGTGCAGCTTGTTGGGGTTCCCCCAAGCCCCGGACCGTCCGCTTTGCGTCCGGTCGAACACGCCTGACGGCGTGGCTTTTCCGCTCCCTACGGTCGCTCATTCCTGCACATACGCGCAGGAAGAACGGAGCGCAGCCGCGCCCCGTCAGGAGTGTGCCGTTCCCGGCACAATATCACCACGAGAGATTAACCGGGTAATGGGGTCAATCACGATGATCTCCCGGCCCATTTTCTGAGCATATCGTAAAGTTGCCGCCGTTCCGCCACGCCGTTCTCCGTTGTAGACGGCCAGCAGAGCGGCGGCGTGGTTTACCAGAAATCGGTTGCGGTCCAGCATACAATTTTTGTAGTAGGTCCTGCTGACGTAGACGATAGAATCCGCCCGGTCCAGAATAGAATGATAGAGGTCCCGCGATGAAGCTGACCACTTGTCCGCCTGCTCTTTGCAGGGGAGGATACAGTGGAGCTTGATCGCGGGATTCTTCTCTCTCAGGGAAAGAACAATAAGGGAGAACCATGTATCGGTGGCCTCCGCCATCCCGGACAGGAATTGTGTGAAGCCAGCATTGACCAGGGCGGCAATCTGCTCTGCCAGCACCGCTTTCAGAGCAATGCACCGGCTGTCCGTTTCGTCATACCGCCACGGAAATTTATGCGGACGGTGGCCGGTGATCGCGCAGCAATTTTCTAACACGTTTTGTCCGCCTCCGCATAGCGGTCCTGGTAGTCCTGGATATACTCATCCAGGTATTCCAGGTACTTGGCCCCGCCGCCCTCCATCCGCTCCAGAATGGCAGCAATCTGACGGCGGCACTCTACTTTTTCACTCTCTGTCATGATGCGGGATTCATTGAGGTGGGTAGTTGAACGAGGGGCAACAATATCGTTGATGATGTCATTAAACAGGTTGTCCAGCATGGTTTCCGGCGTGTCAAGCTGCTCCGCACCTGCCGCTCCGGGTTCATCGGCAACGATCCAAACATAGCCGATTTTCTTGGAGTAGACTATATCAAAATAGTCCTGCCCATCAATGTAATTCTCAAAGGCTTTGAGAATGGCGTCCAGTTCTTTTTTTACATCGTCTGTATAAATCATAACAACTTAACCTTTCTTTTCAAAAAATGTATCGTGTCAGGTTTCGTACCCCGTTCTGCCCGCAGAATCAAATTATACTATTGCTTATATCTATAAGCAAGAAATTAAGGGAATATTGGTAAAATGACAATGAAATTTTGCGTCATTCCTGGAGATTGCTATGTCAAAGCTATTGGGCAACGAAATATTGGGGGAGAACATAAAACGGATACGGCTTGTCCGTGGGCTGACACAGGAGCAGACCGTAGCCAGATTGCAAGTGCTGGGTTCTCCTTTGAGCCGCAGTACCTACTCACTTATTGAAATGGGGCGGGGCAATATCTTTGTAAATGATCTGGTCGGATTGCGGCAGGTATTCAATGTCAGCTATGAAGAATTTTTCAAAGATATACCGCCCTCCCGCAGCTCCAAACAATCACCGGACAAATAAAAAAACAGCACCCTGCCGGTGGGCAAGGTGCTGTTTTGCTTCGTCACCGCTCCGGCTTCTGAACTCTATTCTGTTCCTGATCCTCCGGCACTAAACCAAGGATTTTATCCACGTTCTGTTTCGCCGTCCGGTAGGCGATCATATCCTGCCGGAGCGCCTTGTATTCTGCGTACTGTTCCTGCTTCTCCGCCAGCAGAGCGGCGTACTGTTCGGAAAGTTGTGCCACCTTGGGAATGGGCTTGCCGCCTAGGGCGTCAAAGGCTTTTTTCGCCGCCTCATGTTTGGCGATCTCATCCCCATGCTCCGCCAGAAATTCCTTCTTGTGGCGGGATTTTTTATAAGCGGCGTAGACCTCCCGTGTCTTGGAGTAGTTGATGATATGGGTCTTTAGCTGGGCAACCTCGGCCATGCGGCCCTCCAACTGCTTGATGCGGCGGGAAACCTCGTCAAAGCGATCACCGGCCTGTGCCGCCCGCGCTGTCAATT
>CANAZG010000204.1 GCA_947365965.1 uncultured Clostridia bacterium | reverse complement strand
ACATCCACGACCTGGATTTCTACACCCTCACCACCACCTGCTGCCAGATCGACATCAAAAAGCTCTTCCGGGGCGGCTTCTCCACAGGCCACGGCTACCTGCGGGAGCCCAACGACATAGCCTCCTACGCCGCCCTGGCCTGCATCGCCATCCAGTCCAACCAGAACGACCAGCACGGCGGACAGGCCATCGTCAACTTCGACTACGGCATGGCCGACGGCGTGCGGAAGACCTTCCTGCGCTACTACACCCGGAATCTGGCCAAGGCCCTCATGCTCTGGCACGACATGGAGGACCCGGAGGAGGAGCTGAAGGCCCTGCGGGAGGAGATCGGGAAGGAGACGTGCCTCTGCCCCCGGCTGGAGCAGTGCCAGGCCTATCTGGACGCGGAGCTCCCCCGGCTGGCGGAGAAGTACGGGGACCGGGAGCAGATGGCCAGGGCCCAGTGCATGGCTGTCCACTACGCGGAGAAGGAGACGGACCGGGCCACCTTCCAGGCCATGGAGGCTTTCATCCACAACCTGAACACCATGCACTCCCGGGCCGGGGCCCAGACCCCCTTCTCCTCCATCAACTACGGAATGGACACCACCCCCGAGGGCCGCATGGTTATGCGCAACCTGCTGCTGACCACGGAGGCGGGCCTGGGCAACGGGGAGACGCCTATCTTCCCCATCCAGATCTTCCGGGTGAAGGAGGGGGTCAACTATAACCCCGGGGACCCCAACTATGACCTCTTCAGGCTGGCCTGCCGGTGCTCCGCCAAGCGGCTCTTCCCCAACTTCGCCTTTATTGACGCGCCCTTCAATCTCCAGTACTACGATCCCCAGCGGCCGGAGACGGAGATTGCCTACATGGGCTGCCGCACCCGGGTCATCTCCAACGTCTACGACACCTCCCGCCAGCAGTGCAACCAGCGGGGGAACCTGAGCTTCACCTCCATCAATCTCCCCCGGATCGCCATCCGGGCCAAGGGGGATCTGGACGCCTTCTTCGATGAGCTGGACCGGAGGATGGGGCTGTGCGTGGAGCAGCTGCTGGAGCGGTTTGAGATCCAGGCGAGAAAGCACGTGTACAACTTCCCCTTCCTCATGGGCCAGGGGGTGTGGCTGGACAGCGAGAAGCTGGGCTGGACGGACGAGGTCCGGGAGGTGCTCAAGCACGGCACTCTCTCCGTGGGCTTCATCGGTCTGGCGGAGACCCTGGTGGCCCTCACCGGGGAGCACCACGGCCAGAGTGAGCGCAGTCAGCGGCTGGGCCTGGAGATCATCGCCCGGATGCGGGCCCGGATGGACGCGGAGGGTCAGAAGACGGGGCTGAACTTCTCCCTGCTGGCCACACCGGCGGAGGGGCTCTCGGGCCGCTTCATCCGCATAGACCGGGAGAAGTTCGGCGTGATCCCCGGGGTGACGGACCGGGACTACTACACCAACAGCTTCCACATCCCGGTATACTATCCCATCAGCGCCTTTGAGAAGATCAAGCTGGAGGCCCCCTACCACGCGCTGACCAACGCGGGCCACATCAGCTACGTGGAGATGGACGGGGATCCCATGAAGAATCTGGACGCCTTTGAGAAGGTGGTCCGGTGCATGAAGGAGGCGGGCATTGGCTACGGCTCCGTGAACCACCCGGTGGACCGGGACCCCTGCTGCGGCTACACGGGTATCATTGACGACGAGTGCCCCGGCTGCGGCCGCCACGAGCACGATGAGCGGGTGGGGTTTGAACGCATCCGCCGCATCACCGGCTATCTGGTGGGCACCATGGACCGGTGGAACGACGCCAAAACGGCGGAGGAGACGGACCGGATCAAGCACAACATATAATCAGACAGGACATCAGGACGGGCACGCCTGTCCTGATGTCTCTTTCACGAAAAAAAGGAGGCGCGCCATGTATCAGCTTTTGCTCCAGAGCCCTGTGGGACCGCTGACTCTCTCCGGCACCGAGGCGGCGGTGACGGGCCTCTCCTTCGGCGGAGCGCCCGAGGCGGGGCCCGCCTGTCCCCTGCTGGAGGCAGCCGCCGGGGAGCTGGCGGAGTATTTCCAGGGAAGACGGCAGGTGTTTACGGTCCCCCTGGCCCCTGCGGGGACGCCCTTCCAGCAGCGGGTGTGGGCGGCGCTTTGCGAGATCCCCTTTGGCGCCACGGCCAGCTACGGGGACATCGCCGCCCGGATCGGGAATCCCCGGGCCTGCCGGGCGGTGGGCATGGCCAACCACCGCAATCCCATCGCCATCCTCATCCCCTGCCACCGGGTGGTGGGGCGGTCCGGCGGTCTGGTGGGCTACGCCGGGGGCCTGGAGGTGAAGCGGGCCCTGCTGGAATTGGAGGGGACGGGGCGGTCCGCCTTTTGAGAGGGGCGGGGATTCCCCGCCCTTGCGCTTTTCCGGGAAATATAGTAGAATAACCCCAATCGGATGATAAAGGAGAGCAACCCATGGAACTGGAATTTATAACCGCCGGCCGGATCGTCAACACCCACGGCATCCGGGGGGAGGTCAAGGTGCTGCCCCAGGGGGTGGAGCCGGACCTGCTGGCCCAGTGCGATCCCCTCTATGTGGATGGCCGCCCCCTCTCCCCTGCGGCCTGCCGGGAGCACAAGGGGTGCCTGCTGGTGAAGCTGAAGGGGGTGGACGACATGGACGCGGCCCTGGCCCTCAAGGGGAAGGACGTGTCCATCCGCCGCGCGGACGCGCCCCGGCCCGCCTGCGGATACTTTGACCAGGAGCTGGTGGGCCTTGCGGTCCGGGACGCGGCCACGGGCCAGGACCTGGGGCGGGTGGAGGAGGTCCTGACCTACCCGGCCCACAAGATCTACGCCGTCCGGGGGGGACCGGACGAGTATCTGGTCCCCGCCGTTCCCGCCTTTGTGGCGGCCATTGACCTGGAGGGGGGGACCATGGATATCCACATGATGGAGGGACTGGGGACACATGAGAATTGATATTATGACCCTGTTCCCGGAGACGGTGGGGGACATGATGAACGAGTCCATCCTGGGCCGGGCCCAGGAGCGAGGCTTCATCCGCATTGAGGCCCACCAGATCCGGGACTACACCGTCAACAAGCAGAAGCAGGTGGACGACTACCCCTATGGCGGCGGCCGGGGGGCGGTGATGCAGGCGGACCCCCTGTACCGCTGCTGGGCCCATATCCAGGAACAGTTCGGCACGGAGCGGAGCCGCACCATCTACCTCTCCCCCTGCGGGACCACCTTCTCCCAGGCCAAGGCCCGGCAGCTGCTGGCGGACTATGACCACCTGATCCTGGTCTGCGGCCACTACGAGGGGGTGGACGAGCGGTTTCTGGAGGAGTGCGTGGACGAGGAGATCTCC
>CANAZG010000203.1 GCA_947365965.1 uncultured Clostridia bacterium | reverse complement strand
CCGCGACCCCCGTATTTTTATCCGCCAATACATCAATCAAATTTGACTGGATCGGTTATCATCCGTTTTATCACGTCTATATGGGCCTGAAAAACGCCTATTTCGGAACGGCAATCTCGCCGGTCTACTATGCCGGCACTGTGGGTGCGATTGTGCTGCTGTTCCTGGCGGTGCGGCTTGCGTTCCATCGAGAAATTGGAAAGGAGGGGTGAGGTGTGAAAGGCTTAAAATATCAACTGAAAAGTGTTTTGCGGGATAAATTCTGTCTGATGACGTTCCTACTGCCCATCCTAGTCGCCGTGGCATTGAATTTTATGGGTTCCATTGATCTGTCCACCTTGGGGGAACTGCACTTCGGCGTACTGGAAAACGACCTCTCCCCGCAGACAGTCACATGGTTGGAGCGGTACGGCCCGGTGACAGAATATGGAACGCCGGAAGAACTGACCGCCGCCGTCAACGAGCCGTCCACCAATGTCATCGGGGTGAGAGCGGAGGGCGATAGCCTAAAAACTTCAATCAGCGGGGACGAGCTGGACATCTTCCGGCAGGCAGCGGTGACCCTCCCGGCGCTCTATGAGCAGCGGGAGGAGACGGAGCAGGTGGAAGTCCTGGCTCTGGAACGCCCTAATATTTTGGAAAGTTTTCAAGGCATTTTTATTCCTGCTGTGCTGATCGTCGCTATGTTCATGGGCTGTACGTTCAACGCCATGAACATCATTTCCGAAAAAGAAGATGGTGTGGCTTTTATCAACGAAATCCTGCCCATGACACCAAGCCAGTACATTTTTCAGAAAGTTGTGGTGGGGTTTCTCTTTGGTAGTCTATCCTCTATCGTGACGGCCTGCATCTGTTTCAAACTGTCCTGGCAGAATTTCGGGCTGATGCTGGCTCTGATTGTTCTATCATCCTTTGTGGCGGCGCTGATCGGCCTGTTTATCGGTAAGCTCTCCGAGGGCCTGATGATTGGCGTGGTCTATATCAAGATCGTCATGCTTGTGTTTATCGCAGTACCCATTGTATGCGCTCTGATCGGGGTAAGCGGGCTGCTGGCGGTCATTTGCAATATCGTCCCGTCCCAACCGGCCTTTGATGGAATTATGGCCCTGTCTGCTGGGAACATGGGAACGGCGATAAAAGATATTGGTATTCTCGCAATCCACTGTGTCGCATGGTTCGCACTGTATGTTTTGATTTCCACCCGACGCAAAAAGCAAGTAACTTAAATATCAGAAAAATGTCTGCTCAGCATAAATGTGTCTCACGGTGAGACGCATTTCTCAAAAGGTGCCACTGGATAAAATCCGAGCATATGGATATTGAAAAATGGAGAGGCAGATTTTCAATGTCAAGATTTAAAAAATTTAACGAAATGCTGTTTGAATCCTATTGCAAAAAGTCTGTCAGCAACGCTGCAAAAAAAGAACGTCAGAAGAAAGCAGCGCGGGGGCTGATGGAGCAGTCCCTTTCCGAATTAACAGATGCAGCACTTTATGGCGTAGTAGCAAAGAGCGGCGAAGTCGAACAGCCGGAGGAGCCATGCCAAATATTTTATGTTCAAGAAATGAATATCCCTGTTTATGAGCCGGAGTTGTCCAAAGCATTGTCCTACTTAATGCCCAAAGACCGGGAAATCATTCTGCTTTACTATTTTAAGGGGCTGAAAGACGCTAAAATTGCCCCATTGGTATCTATGAGTATTTCTACTGTTTCCCGGCGACGGCGGGCCGCAACTAAACGGTTGCGGGAATTGATAGAGAACACCTCATGAAGCAAGTGCCGTTTTCTGTCATCCGGGCGGCAAAAAAGTTTGACTCTGAAGCTGTCCTGCTTGTATTCCAACACTTTGAGGGCTTTATTTCGAGCCAGTGTTTATGCTGTTACGATGATAAATACGGAAATATCCGCCACTATGTAGATGATGATCTCTATTACCAAGCGATAATCGCACTGCTCGACGCGATTACCAGTTTTCAATTCAAAGAACCGCCTGATAATTTTATGTCATAGCCAAAGAAATGCGTCTCACCGTGAGACGCATTTCTTTGTTGTATCGGCGATATCACTTTAATGCGAAAAACGTAGTTTTTAACCGACAAATAGAATGTTTTGACTATTCCTGCGAATCGTGAGCAAAATCTGATTTCCAAGGATATTAGGGACAAAAGCAGCTACTACTTTCCCGTTCGGCAGGGATGCGCCGTGAATGTCAGGGCGCATCCCTGCGGGCCGGGAAAGGCTTGACTACAACTGAATAAGGCAGTCAGATACATTCTGTATGCGTGGAGCCGGACGGCGGGCACGCAGGGAGAATCCCCCGCGAAAGGAGGACGGACAACGGGGGACGGAGCGAGCATGGCCAGCGCCGCAAAGCTGTTAAGGCATAACAGCGGGCCACGAACCGCATACAGGGGAGATACTTGCGTCGGCTATGCGTCACAGCGTAGGACGCCCCGCCACGGGAATGGGGGGAGGCACGATAAATCCTATGGAGCGGCCCTGCCAGCCGCCGTCTGAACCCGCCTTTGTTTTTATATCGTGAACAACGAAATACAGAACCGCAAAACAATGCGAAATTTGTCGTTAATGCGTCTCACCGTGAGACGCATTTTTTCATGCCAAATATCAAATTATAAGGGGGGAAACGCTTGACAAATGATAAAACAGCCGTGGTAACGACGGAGCGGAGAATCGGCAAAGTCACCTATACGATTTGTGCCTCGGCCAGCCAGCAGGCCACCGAGACTTTAGATAAAAAGATCAGGAATTATATCCGGCGGGAAGTGGAAAAAAACGCCCGGAACATCTAACAAAACTTGACAAGAAGTGACAAAAGCAGCGGTGTGTGGTAAAATATAGATAGTACAAAACCATGCTTGTCTGCTGTCGGAAAGGGGGACTTATGGTACAGACAGACAAGATCACCGCTCTTTATTGCAGATTAAGCCAAGAGGATATGCAGGCCGGGGAGAGCGAGAGCATCCAGAATCAAAAAATCATATTGCAACGGTACGCTGACGACCACCATTTTTTTAACACCCGCTTTTTTGTGGATGACGGATTTTCCGGGGTCAGCTTTGAACGGGAGGGACTTCAAGCCATGCTCCGGGAGGTGGAATCCGGGAACGTGTCCACGGTCATCACGAAAGACCTTTCCCGCCTGGGCCGCAACTACTTAAAGACCGGGGAACTGATTGAGATCGTTTTTCCAGAAAATGATGTTCGTTATATCGCCATTAACGACGGCGTGGACACGGCGCGGGAGGACAACGAATTTACCCCGCTGAGAAACTGGTTTAAGAACACGAGGCATTTGGGAGGGGTAAACTGCTAATTTCTCTC
>CANAZG010000202.1 GCA_947365965.1 uncultured Clostridia bacterium | reverse complement strand
ACGGCTACGGCGACGGCTACGGCTACGGCGACGGCTACGGCGACGGATGCGGCTACGGCTACGGCGACGGCTCCGGCGACGGCGACGGATGAAAAGAAAGCCCCCGCTCCTGAGAGAACAGGAGCGGGGGAAGAACCCAAGCCTATTGTACCGGCAATGAGGCTTGATAGAACGATTGTACATCAGAACATCCTTTCTGTCAAGTCGGAAAGGAGAAAAAATGAAAGTCCATATTGATCTTCCGTGGGGCGGACATCTGCGGTATGAGCGGAAGCCCCTGGAAGACGGGAAGTTTTACGCACTGGCGGCACTGGCGGCAT
Organism: uncultured Clostridia bacterium; assembly: GCA_947365965.1. Taxonomy (GTDB): domain Bacteria; phylum Bacillota; class Clostridia; order Oscillospirales; family Oscillospiraceae; genus Pelethomonas. The sequence continues at coordinate 3,066 of CANAZG010000202.1, read as the reverse complement.
GGGCACTGTTTGTTGTGCTGCTGGGGAGCGTTGCATTAAGATGAAATAGACTGTCAGGCATCGCAGCGCCTGACAGTCTCTATAGAAGCCGCTCAACACTAAAAGCTTTTTTATTATAGCAGAGAGGGCGGCGAAAAGCAAGGAGGGAAATCAAATTATGCCTAAAGTTATTCTTGGCGAGGAGAACCGGCGCCACGCAGCGCTCCTTGCGTATATAGACGATCATGTAGGCCGCGGTCGCCAATTCCGCTATGACGCGGACCTCGCGGCGGCTCTGAAAATGGAATACCATACATTCTATGGCAAGCGCAGGATGCCGCACAGATTTACATTTGATGACCTGTGCGCCCTGCTCCGCGTGACGAACGGCAGCGGAGATGACGCACGGAAAATCTTTGGCCTAAAGAAATAGTATGGGCGCGGATCAAGGAGGGAAAGGGGACCATTATGGATAACGAACGGAGATTACAAATCCTGGAGAATTTGAGCCACGAGACCAACGAGGCGTGGACCCGGGAGTGGCGGGAGGAGCTGACGCCGGAGGAACTTGATTTTGTAGCGCGGGAGGATGACCGGTACTGCGACGGCGTCCAGGCCCTCTGTACAGCCATCCTGATCCGGGAGCGGGTGCGCCAGCGGTTCCAGCCCCAGGAGATCGAGGAGCTGACCACGATCTATGACCACTGCCGCCTTCGGCTGCGGGATGGGCGGATGTTCCTGGCCCGGCTGGACAAGGGCGGCGGTCTGACCCTGGACGAGATCGAGGAGGCTTGCTGAGATGGGGAAGGAGCGCATGGAGGATTCGGTCAGAGCCTATTACGCTGTGCTCCCGGCGGACGTCCGCTATGACCGGGAGCTGCGCCCCAACGCCAAGCTGCTCTATGGAGAGCTGACCGCCCTGTGCAATCAGTACGGCTACTGCTGGGCCCCCAACGAGTACTTTGCGGGCTTGTACGGGCTGGCCCCCGAGACGGTCAGCCGCCTCATCTCCCAGCTGGAGCGGCGCGGATACATACGCTGCGAGATGGCGGCGACGGAAAAGGGCGCGGAGCGGCGGATTTACGCGGGGATGTTCCTGGTCCGCCCCGCGGGAGGGGGTCTTGACGAAAACGTCAAGGGGGGTCTTGACAAAAATGTCAACCCCCAATATGAGAATAATATAAATAAAGCCCCCTATAGTCCCCCACAGGGGGACGGAGCGGCGGCGGCCGAAAAGAAGCCAGTCCGCCGCAGGTGCGCCCCCAAGCCGGCCCCCGACTGGAAGCCGGAGCGATTCGCCAGGTTCTGGGACTACTACCCCCGTGGAGAGTCCAAGCAGGCGGCAATCCGGGCATGGGACAGGCTGAAGCCCTCGGACGAGCTGATTTCTGAGATGGCCGTGGCCCTGCGCTGGCAGAAGGAGAGCGCCAGCTGGCAGGCCGGGGTGGGCATCCCCTACGCCTCCACCTGGCTGAACAACCAGCGGTGGACGGATGTGCCCAAGGAGCTGCCCGCCGGGGCGGAGGCTCCGCCCCAGCCCCTGCGCGGAGAGGGGGTGCGGTACCTGTGACAGGCAAGGGACCGCTCTCTGAGCAGCTGCTGAACGCGGAGACCGGCGTTCTGGGCTCCATGCTCATCGACGAGGCCGCGGTGGGGCCCATGCTGATGGCCCTGGCGGACACGGATTTCCAGACCCCGGAGCGGCGGCATATCTTCCAGGCCATCCGCCGCCGGTACGGCGCGGGTCAGCCGGTGGACGCGCTGCTGGTGAACGAGGACCTGGGCGGGGCCTATGGCCAGCTGATGGCGGACATGATGGCCGTCACGCCCACCGCCGCCAACGCGGACGCCTATGCGCAGGCCCTCAAGCGGACAAGCCGTCTCTGGCAGCTGCGCCAGATCGGGGACGGTCTGGCGGAGGCGGACAGCGAGGAGGACTGCCGGAAGCTGATTGACCGGGCAAACCTGCTGTTCACCGAGCGCTCCAGCGTCCGGCGGGTGACCATGGCGCAGGCCTATATGGACTTCTTCAAGCGGCGGGACGGCATGAAGCCTCCGGAGTATCTGCACTGGCCATTCTCAGACCTGGAGGAGCAGCTCCACGTGGGGGCGGGGGACATGGTGGTCATCGGGGGCTACTCCTCTGCCGGGAAGACGGCCTTTGCCCTGCAAATCGCCTTCCGGATCGCCCGGGACAAGCGGGTGGGCTTCTTCTCCTACGAGACCGACGCGGACAAGCTGGCGGACCGGACCATCGCCTGCCAGACCCAGACCAGCTTCACCCGGATCATGACCAACCGGCTGACTTATGAGGACTACGGCCGGATCAAGGAGACCCGCCAGCATATGACGGCCCCGGCTCTGGAGCTGCTGGAGACGCCCGGCATGCCGGTGTCCGGTATCAGCGCCTACGCCCTGGCCCACCACTACGACGTGATCCTGGTGGACTACCTGCAAAAAATCCCCGCGCCTAAGGACGGGCGGTATTTCAGCGAGTTTGAGCGGGTGAGCCGGGTGTCCAGCGATTTGCAGCAGCTGGGCCGCACCACAGGGAAGACGGTGATTGCCCTCAGCCAGCTCAGCCGGGCGGAGAAGCGGAAGGACGGCTCCATCCCGCCGCCCACCATGTCCTCCCTGCGCCAGTCCGGCCAGATCGAGCAGGACGCGGATGTGGTGCTGCTGCTGTACAAGGAGTACCAGGACTTTGACAAGACCCGGCGGTGCCTGGACGTGGCCAAGAACAAGGACGGCGAGGCGGGGGTGGGGCTGCTGCTGAACTTTGACGGGGACAAGCAGTGCTTCTCCATTGCGGCGAGACAGCACAGCCCGCCGCCTAAGCCGGCGGCCCCGGTCCAGACCACCATGTTCCGGGAAATCTCAGCTGAGCCGTGTCCCTTTTGAGGGGCCGAAATAAACGAAAGGGCTACATGCTATGAAAATCATTTGCGTGATGAATTTGAAGGGCGGGACCGGCAAGACCGTCACCGCCGACAACCTGGCGGCGATCCTGGCCGATCTCCACGGGAAGCGGGTTTTGCTCATTGACGCGGACCACCAGGGCAACACCAGCAGCTTCTTCCGTTGGGA
>CANAZG010000201.1 GCA_947365965.1 uncultured Clostridia bacterium | reverse complement strand
CGTCTGCCAGGGAGATCTATCGTTCCATCCGTGAACAGATCGGACGGCTTCAGGATAACCTGATTGTCCCCATCTCCCTGATTTGAACGCGGCAGACCGTACTGGACGCAGATAATAACCCCCGCTGGCAGCCTGTTAAGGGCCTGTCAGCGGGGGCTTTGCTATTGCCGAAAAGTTAAGGTATCCAACTTCTTCCCCAGCCTCAACAACCTGATAAATCGGTCAAGGGCATCTTCTTCGTTGTCAAAATAGACGCGCGATGTATCAACAATGCAAGCCCGTTCGTCAGCCGCAGAAACGCACCATCGTTCTCCCAAATTTTCGATTAGCACTTCATTGGGCCTGACTGCGTGGGTGTGAAACCAATTATAGCACTTTAGATTTTCTTCCTTTATGATTTGCATGGCTTCACTGCGATTCATAACGGCCTCTCCTTCAACTCTGCTGATATAGACGGTCCATCCAGTTGTATGACCCACGCCTCCGGAATAGCTTCCTCGATGATCCCTCGGTTCAGGTTGTACCAGCTGCCACACTTGTCCAGGATGATTGCGTCTGTGGTGACCACGTTCTCCAGGCGGGAGAGAACGCCGTCCACGCTGGGGTGCAGCTCCACCCGAACCTGGACGCTCCGCTCCGCCGCCTTGTCCAGCAGCAGCGCCCGGAGTCGTCCGGAGTTAGACACCTGCTGATCCAGATAGAACAGGGCCTCCTTGACCTCCAGGGCCTCCAGCCGGGCCAGCAGAAGCTCCACGGCCCGCACCGTCTTGTCCACGATGCGGTAGCTTCCCCGCAGTCCGGCCAGGTCCCGGATGGTGCTGTCCATCCCCTCCAGGAGCAGAGAACCGGACAGGGCCACCTCCAGGGTGATGATGGTGTTAAAGCCGTCCAGCACCAGGGACTGCGGCGCCTCCCGCAGACGCTTGCGCTCCCGCTCCTCCAGGGCGGCGTGGGGCGAGGTCATCCGGGCCAGAGCCAGCCGCTGGCGCTCCGAGAGCAGGTGGTGGTTGCCCACGAAGGTGGAGGCGGATTTGGTGTCGTAGCCTTGGTCCATCAGAAACACCAGCTCCTGAGCGGCGGCGTTCAGCTTGGCCGCAGCCTTGGGGCCAAATTCGATTGTGTCTTTCGGCTCATAGCCGCGTTTGACGGTTTCCATGGTGATCTCATCCCCTCGGTGATAACTTCTCACAATATCGAAATAATTGGAAGTTTTATCCGTAAATAGTATCTTCTTTCAGCTTTTTCCAACTGGTTTTGGAACGGAGAAATTTTCTTTTGTCTGCTATTCTTTCAAGAACAAATGGCTGCTTTTCGTCTTCGGATATGTCCAGCATTTTTTTGCCAAAAACATATTCAGGCTTCTCCATACATTCCTTTTGAATCCTCAGTTTTTCTTTTTCAGATATACCTTCGTAATTTACTGACAGCCGCCATTTTATAAATTTTTGCATAAGCTCATCTGCGATACCAGGACAACCTCGGAAATAAAAGTACATAGCACAATGCCAACAATTCCAAAAAGACATTTGCCAAGGGCCGATGATACTTTCAGAAAAATTGGGGGATTGTCGCAAGGCTTCAAATACATGATCCGAGTATTCCCATGTATGGAACTGTGCATATTCTGATGCTTTTTCCTCTGCGCAATGACAGAACTCCAACATACTCTGATAAAAGTCTTCAGGGTTGTCCTCGTAGTTTACACGGAATCTCTCGCGCTTCCCATAATCAATTCCTGAAATGTCGGAATTAACAGTTAAATCGCTTCCCCAAAGAAATTTAAGGTAAACATGAAGCGCAGCGCATCTTATATTTGTTGTGGGTCCAAAGTCAACAACAGTAAAATACCAACCATCATCCCGTACCCACCTACGGGTTTGACCGACTTGAAAAAAACCGAGAGGTTCTAATTGCTCTTTTGCTGCTTGCCTGACGATTTTTTTATGTTCGTCTGCCATTATAAATCTCCTCACATTTTTGTTAATATGGACTTGCCACTCCAATTATACCATCATCCCCGCCCCTCCTCAATCCATTTCCTAAAAAGAACCGCCCAGCTTCCCACCTTGACAACACCGTTGGCAAGGTCTACTATAAACGCAGAAAAGCGCCGGTGGGCGTTGTTGAACGGGAGGCGGCTCTATGAAATATGTCAGGCGCATTGTCTACTGCCTGTTGCTGACGGCGGCGGTGAACGCCCTGCCGCTGGTCTGGCTGCTGTACGCGAAATGGTCGGTTCTTGGTGCAGGGTGGCTGTTCCTGCCCTTGGCGGCGGCGTTCCTCTGGGTGAATCTCCACCCAATTCCAAAGACTGGCCCCACCAAGCGCATCCAGCGGCTGGCGGAGGGCTGTGAGCTGCTGCGGTTGTTCTGCGTGACCGTCACGGCCACCGTCCTGCTCCAGCTTCTCTGGCTGAACGTAATGCGTGCCGATATTGCGGCGGACAGCTTCCTTGACTGGTGGGGATATTTTGGAGGCGCGATGGGTCTGCTGCTGGCGGTGCTCCTGCTGGCCGTGGTCTTCTGGAACGGCATGATCCGGGTCTACCTCACCTCGGTGCAGCTGGGGATCAAGCACCGGGTTCTGGCGGCGCTGTGCGGGTGGATTCCCCTGGTGAACGTCTGGTATCTGGTAAAAGTCATCCGTATCTGCGGGGACGAGGTGGAGTTTGAGACCCAGAAGTGGGAGCTGGACGAAGTTCGGGCGGAGAGCGAGGTCTGCAAGACGAAGTATCCCCTTCTGATGGTCCACGGCGTCTTCTTCCGGGACTTCCGCTGCCTCAACTACTGGGGCCGCATTCCCAGGGAGCTGATCCGCAACGGGGCCACGGTCTACTACGGCCAGCAGCAGTCCGCAGCGGCGGTGGAAGACAGCGGGAAGGAGCTGGCGGAGCGCATCCGGCAGATCGTGGAGGAAACCGGCTGTGGGAAGGTGAACATCATCGCCCACTCCAAGGGCGGGCTGGACAGCCGGGCCGCTATCGCCCACTGCGGGATGGCCCCCTATGTGGCGACCCTGACCACCATTAACACCCCGCACCGGGGCTGCATCTTTGCCGAGTATCTGCTGGGCAAGGTCCCCCAGGCCGCACGGCTGAAAATCGCCGCGGCCTACAACGCCACGATGAAGCAGGTGGGCGACCCCAACCCGGACTTCCTGGCGGCGGTGACCGACCTGACGGAGAGCGCGTGCCTGGCCCGGAACGAGGTGACGCTCGACGCCCCCGGCGTGGTGTATGAGAGCGTCATGTCCTACTGCAAGAAGGCCCAGCATGGCAAGTTCCCGCTGAATATGACCTACCCCATCGTCAAGCACTTCGACGGCCTGAACGACGGGCTGGTGTCGGTGGAATCAGCCAAGTGGGGGGAGCGGTTCACCCTCCTGGAGCCCCAGGGGAAGCGGGGCA
>CANAZG010000200.1 GCA_947365965.1 uncultured Clostridia bacterium | reverse complement strand
TCCACCGCCTGCTTCGGGATGGGGATGGTACGGATCGAGTTGCTGGTTTTGGGCTGGCTCACCTTGAGTTGACCATTGATGCGGTTCACCTGCTTTGTCACGGAGATCGTCATGTTCTCCACATCAAGATCAGTCCAGAGGAGAGCCAACAGTTCGCCCCGCCGCAGGCCACTGGTCAGCTCCAAGTAGTACGCTGGAAGCAAGCCACGCCTGTTGGCCTCTTGGAGATAGGATCCGATCTGCTCCGGCAGGAGCACCTTCATCTCTTTCTTCTCAATCTTGGGGAGCTTGCACCCTTCCGCCGGGTTGGCGGTGATGAGCCGCTCCCTTACCGCCTGCTCCAGCGCAGAGTTGAGAAGACTGTGGACACCTCGAATGAAGCGGTTGCTCAGGCCCTTGTCCTTCAACTCAATGTGCTCATACCGTTGGACACGACCTGAGGTTTTCAGCTTGTTGTAGAACTGTTGGATTTGGATCGTGGTCAGCTTGTCCAGCTTAATATCACCAATGCCGGGGACGATGTGCTTCTCGATGTAGTTGTTGTAGTAGTACGCAGTTTGCTCCCGAATGGACGGTTTGGAGTAGGTCTCGAACCACAACCGCACCCACTCAGCCACCGTGTATTTGCCACTTCGGATTACGTCTACCTTCCCGTTTTTCTCAATGGCCCGATCCAATTTTTCCTTGCACTCTTTTTGCGTTTTGGCCAGGACATTTTTGTAGATGGCCTTGCCTGTCACCGGGTCTCGGCCTGCCGTGTACCGTCCCTCCCAGCGGCCATCAGAACGTTTGCGCAGACTGCCCTCGCCGTTTGCCCTTTTCTTAGCCGTAGTCTGTCACCTCCCGAATTTCACCGTCGTTTTCATCCATACACTCGGCCATCATTCTGACCCCCAGCCGGAACCCCAGGATGAAATTTTCCAATGCCGTGATGCTGTCGATCTCGTGCTGGGCTTTGACCAGCTCGGTGAGAAGCACCTGTTCTGCTTCTCCAATACGCTCCGTAAGCTGTCCCTCGCACCGGGCGGCACGATCCACCGCCCGGTGCAGATTGGAATTGGTTTTCATCTCTCTTTCGCTGGGTGTGATGTTCCCGAAGTAGAAATTCTCCAGAATTTTTCGCATCCTCCTTACCCCCTTTCTGAGCACACAACATACCATGGTGCGTCCCAGATATCTATGGGGCTGGCGGATAGTTATCAAAAAATTCATACTTGACCGCGCTGCCTATCGGCTGGTTTGGCAGTCGATCCAATCAATAAATTTCTCCTTCGGAACGACGATCCTGCTGCCAATTTTCAGAGACGGAAACCCTTCGCTTTTCACCAACTCATATGTCCCGGCCCTGCTGATGCCCAGCACTGCCGCCACCTCCGGCACCGAGAGCATCAGCGGAAGCTCGTCATAGCTTTTGTATGTCATCTGCTTCACTCAAATCCTCCGTTATTGTGATTTCGCAGCGTATCCGCAAAGCTGATACTGCCGTTTGTCTTTTTCACATTCTGGACACACCGCCAGCGGAGCTCGTCCAGCTGACTGTCGTCAATTTCCAGCCCGGCCGCCAGCACATTCATCATCATGCTCAGCTCTACTGTCTGCTTGAACATCAGTCGGGCGATGCGGTTTTCGCTGCCCTGAACCGTGGCCCGCAGGGCGGACACCAGCGCGGGCGCCAGGAAGTCTGTGACCTCCCGGCTGATGATGTGGTCACTGTAGAATCGGATCGCTTCCTCCACGAACTCATTTCGGCTTCTGCAGTTCGCATTGGGAAAAGCGATCTCCATTTTGCGCTGGGTATCCGGCGAGATGCGGGTATGGATTCGGGTCTTTTCTTCTGTCATTCAATATCCTCCATAAAGAACTTTTTGGTGGCGTTTTTTCGGTGAAAATTGCAAAGGAGCCATCTCCGCGCCATGGAGAACCGCTCAACGGCAGGCGTTTTCGGGAAGCAAGGAGCCAGATGTGGCCAAAATTCTCAAAATCGGAGCCACCTGACTTGACCGGAAAAGTGCCAGGATTTTCTGAATTAGCCCTTGAACGGCCCTTTCGGCCCGCATTGCGGGACGATGTGCAACGCGGTGATGCCACCGCTTTATCCTGCACAAAAATCGAACCTCTGCCCTGCCCCAAAAACCGGGCAAAAAAGTGATGGGAGGTTCAGAAGTCATTCCCATTGGGGCCGACGACGAGGTCGAAAACCCCATCCCGTGAACACGGCGCCACACGGCCTCAACGCCGCGTTTCAGGGTGCGGGAGGTGTACAGCTGCCACCCAGCCCGCAGGGTGGGCACAAACGGCCTTACAACGCGAAACAGGGGCCTTCACGGTTTTTGGTTGCTCCTGATAGAGAAAAAGGCGGGCTTCTGGCTCTCAATAACCACTGGATTTTCCTCGCCTTGCTCAACTGGTTCAGCCCCTCATGCCGGCATTTCCCCTGCGTCGGAGGGTTTTAGTCGTTCCCTTTCGTCTTGTTCATAGATCACCCCGCCACCTCCCGCAGGGGTATCTCCCCAGGAGGCGGGGAGCGGGGGTTGCTCCTGGATGTAGTAGGCGTTGCTTGTCTGCCGGACGCTGCCGTTGGGCCGATCCTGGTATCGCTTGACCCGCCGGATGAACCCCTTCTGCTCCAGAGCGGCGATAGCCGCCCGTGCTGCCGTTTCAGAGCAGTGGCAGTTCGCCGCAATGGTTTTCATAGACGGCCAGCACTTCCCTTTCTGCCCTGCGCTGCTCACCAGGAAGCTGTACACCGTGAACTGGATGGGCGTCAGGTGGTAACTGAATAGCGCATTGCTGAGTTTGAAAAACCGTTCTCCTAAAATCATCGTACCTCCTAATTCTTAAAATTCATGGTTGACTTTTTCCTATCCGTGCTATAGACTTATTTTATCATCCTTTCTCATTTGTCACCACTGCGAGTGTAACAGATTTTGGAATCCTTGTCAAGTCTCATTCTAAACATATTATCATTAAGTCTATCGGAGGGGCCATGATACACTACGAGTTTAAGACCTGCATTTCGGACGGCATGGAGCTGTATGGGTTTGTACAGGAGGAAGCGAATGGACAGCGCGTTATGTCCACAAGGAACGCCAGGTTTCCACAGAGCCTGTTGTCTTTTCTGGACTTTGATATAGAGCAAATCCGTCTGGCGTTCCAGCCGCTGTCAGACGGGGTGCGCAAGGTGATTGCGGAAAAAAGCCGGGAGGAATCTGACCGCGTCTGCCAGATGTTCGCGGGCCTGACGAATTACCATCCCTATTTTGTGCTGCTCTTTTTAGACTGGAGGTACCGTCTGGATCGGGCCTGGTATCTCGGTTACGAGTTCCCGCAGAATTATTTGCAGGTGGAGTATCTGGACGAGATGCCGGACAACCTTGAGCGGCTCCAGCGGCAGGCTTTAGACCTGCTCACCCATATCTGGGTGAAAGACACCAGCGACAGATCTGTGGACGAAAAAATGACCGCCTACTACCTTGAAGCGGAGCAGG
>CANAZG010000199.1 GCA_947365965.1 uncultured Clostridia bacterium | reverse complement strand
TTGGTCGTCCAGATACGCTTTGCGCTGTTGAGGGCCAGATTAAGGGTGTTCTGACACACAACCCGGATGGGGGTCATGGCGACCTTGATACCACTGCTGCCGTCATGGGAGTTCATCACCACCAGATAGGGGGCGATTTCGTCCCCAGCAATGATATAGCGGTGGGGCATACGGGCCAGCATCCAGACCTTGCGGCCACCCTGCAAGGCTCCCGCCGTCTCGTAGGTCACACCAGCCCCCAGCAGATCATCGGTGAACTGGAAAGCGTCCTCGTTCTGGACAACCTTGTAGCGGTCACTGACGATACCCAAGGCGGCGCTGTCGGTGCTGCGGAGATTGACCTTGTAGCCGGAGATCAGGGAACCGCTCTCGGTGTAGACATTCTTCTGAATGACCTCCCAGTCCAGGCCAGCGTAGATCAGGGCATCAGCGGAGGTGGGAGCCTCCTGGACTTCCGTACCCAGGCCGTGCCAGGGCTTTTCACGGACGTAGAACATGGTTTCAACATTAGCGGGCATAATTGTACCTCCTAGATTTGATTTAGTGGGCTGCACTCAGCCCATGCCGGACAGAGAAATAGAGGGCCTCCCACACGGGAAGCCCTCTACTCCGAGTATGTGTCAGGGTCATCGTTGAACTTCGCAGGTTCCTCCTTTCCATCTGTGCTCTGTGCCGCCGTCAGCAGGACAGAGAGGGCGAGCAGGATTGCTTTGAGAATCTTTTTCTTGGACAATGCAGATCACTCCATTTCCTATTGATGTCATTGATAGAATATATCGTTGAGGGCGAACATCATACGATGAAAACAAGGACACCCAACACAGGCGTCCTTGTGATCCATGTATCCAATATCTATAGCCTTACCTTTTCTCATGCTCAGGGGACGAGCCAGCTCCTATCGCTTGCTTCTGGAATCTCTCAAACGTCTGATAGCCATCCTCTTTGCACTGGGGACAAGGGTTGACTGATGTATGTACCAGCCCAAGCTTGTACGGACACTTGGCACATGGCGGGTTCACATAATGGGTTAGATTCTTCGTATTCATTGGCTATATCTCCTCACTACAAGCTGCGTGCAGGGAAAAGCGGCGACCACATCCCCCCTTTTATTTGTGAATGTGAATTGTCAGCTTCCAACTCTGGTAAAGATCATACTGCCATTAGAGAAAAACAATTCAAGCATATCGCCAGCCACATAGTAATCGCATCCAGTTTGAAGACTTATGCAAATTTCAAGGTTTGTATCGGTGGCATTCCAATAATAAGCATCGTGTCCATACCAATATCCGGTTCCATCTTCATAAAGCCCAAGGCTAGTGCGGTCCGAATTGACAGACTCAATCGCCCAAGATCCAACAATGCTGTCACCCTCAGTCCCTTTTACACGGTAGAATTTTCCCCAAATTGGAAGGGCTATATAATCATGAGGATTTTTCTCCGACTTTGGCATATATTCGTAGTTCATTTGATATGAGAAATGAGGTTCCAATGTTAGATGTCCATTATTGGCCTGCCACAAAATGTAATCACATTTCCCTAATTGATCTTGGCTCCACAGGCAAAAGCTCATGCTGCCAGACCCCCCTTCGGAGAGTTCAATAGAATTCCCTTCGCTGGATCTCCATCTGCCATATAACTCAGAGTCTGAGTTGGTGTAGTATTCATTTTGTTCCAGAAGCGCATCGTTATCAACCGGGACATCTGTATCAAACTTGGAAATCACGAGGCTATAAGCAATATAGTCCTCTGGAGGAATATAGAAAATATAAGAGAGATTTCCAATAATCCACTCGTATCCCGATCCCCCAAGGCTATTATAATCATTACCAAGCAGGCTTACGAGATCGTCAAAATACAAATTAAGACCTTGCCCATTCAACGTAAATTCCTCTGAATTAGCACTGAAACTAAACACTGTGTTTCCACTAGAAATGTCAAAATACATCCATTCTGGAGCATCAGCACCGTATTCAATACTTTCATTTTCGATATATATTTCAGGTTCGCCAAAAGTAGCAATAACCTCATCTGCGGTCATTTGCATAATTGCATCAACTGATATATTTTTGCAGAGCAGTTTGCCGGAGGTATCAGTTACAGTGGCAGTTTCGGGGGAAGTAATCTTATAGCTGTCTATGATTGCATCAAAAAACCTTTGATTGTTTCCAGATGTTTCTCCCCTCCAACTGAAATCAATCCGATAGATTGCAGTTCCAATCGCATAGAAGTAGCTCTGATAACCAATCCCGTCCGAAGTTAGATAAGTAATTTCTCTCGCCGCAACGCCATCTATCTCAGCAGTTAATGTGTTTTTAATAGTAACATCATTGTCAAATGTAGCCGCAAACTGCTCGTCATCTATAAAGAGATGATTTATGGCATCCTGCGTTGCAGGGATTTTTGATACCATGATGTAGGTATTTGCCTCTGGAAGATCGTCAGTTTCGTTTGCAAGCAGAACCAGGGGATATTCTTCACCTTCGATGCTGCCGAAGCGACTTGAATATTCCTCCTCGCTAACAGGAACCCATGCACTTGGGTAGTTGAAAGAAAACCCCTCTTCTTCGTTTATGTAAGTTTCCGAAAGATTTACACTTGCGGAATCCTGTTGCTGAGATTTTATATGTTCTTCGTCTTTTTGATCTTGCGCGCCTCTCTCTGCTAAATTATCAGCATTTGCTACAATTAGTATCACAATGAAAGCAAGGACTACACCAAGGATAATAAACAGCTTTTTAGATTTCTTCCTCTTTGGATCAGCCACCGTAGTCTTATTTTTTGGATGTGGTGAATCTGCCAGGTTAGACGTGGATGTATTTGCAGTCAATTTAGTACCGCATTTCTGGCAAAACTCTGCGCCATCAAGAACTTTAGCACCACATTTAGGACAAAACATGATTAGTACCCTCCCTGTATTGTTTCAAATAGTATTCCATAGCCGCTTGCAAGATTGGAACCGTCTTAAACAGACAGGTGTGCTTTGGGCTGTAAATTTGGATAACTGAGAAAATAGTAATTCCTATGATGCGTGAAAGCACAGTTGGATCGTTTTCTGCATCAAATACATATTTCCAGCTATCGGCACCGGCGCTTTCTTTATCAGGTATCACATGAATAATTGCTGTACTCTTCTGCTTTATGCCAAATGGAATCCTCAAAACACCTGCATTGAGCTTTCCTTCATGGAAATATGGATACAGATAGTTCAAATACTCATTTAGAAACCGGAGCAGATCGTTGATGTCAATCTTCCCATTCAATCTCCCCACAGTTTCTGCGATGTACTTATTACGAATGATTCCACCAGCTATCCACCTAGCTGTGTGTCCAAATACAAGGCCAAATAGCAAGGAACCTACCGGACCGCCTGCTACAAGACCTATGACCGCAGGGATACCAAAGCAAAGCCACAGGAACATCTGTGGTTTACTATTTTTCAGAAGATCCTCTGCCGACCGAAACTTAGTGGTTGCTTGAATGTGGTTGTCCAC
>CANAZG010000198.1 GCA_947365965.1 uncultured Clostridia bacterium | reverse complement strand
CAATGTACACTTCCCCCAGGGGGAAATTTGTGGTATACTCATATAAAATAGCACAAGTACAGGGAAAAGGCAACTTGTGCTGAGGATGGTGTAGGCAGTATAGAGAAGCAGGCACCCGAAATGGATGCCATCCTTTTTATCTGAACGAATAGAATAGGTAAGGGAGATAAAATCATGGCAGATACGAACATCAAATATAGCGATCATTCTATTTCTTCTGCATTCAAGGATCATTACATCGTTCCAGACTACCAACGAGAGTATGTTTGGACAAACGATCAGGTCGAACAGTTGCTCTCAGATCTTTTGGAGGCTTTTGAAGAAGACAACAAGAAACCTTACTTTCTTGGCACTATCGTCACCTGCGATACGGGAAGCCAATTCGAATTGATTGACGGCCAACAACGGCTGACAACATTTTTTCTTATGCTCTGTGCAGTCAAGCATCTGTACAAAACCGCTGGAGAATCAACGGATTTGATTGAGAATCTCATCTATAGTCCAACGATGGATCCAAATGGTGACACTATCCACAGCTACCATTTACAGCTCCAGTATGAGGATGCGGGCAACTGCCTTGAGTTGATCGAAAGCGGGGGGAGCCGGCCGAAGGACTTGGCTCTGAGCGGAGAGAGGCTTTTTGATGCCTTTAAAATCATTACGGATTTTTTGTCTGAGAAGTTCTCCGATTTGCCTCAATTAAAAAAGTTTGTGTATTTTCTTCTGATGGTAACAAGTTTTATACGTATTGAAACCCACGATATTACCGATGCGCTGAAAATATTTGAAACTATCAATCAGCGTGGTAAAGGGCTTGATTCCATGGATCTTTTGAAAAACATGGTATTCTGTCAGGTAGACAGGAATAAGTTCAAGGAACTCAATATGAACTGGAAGGAGATCACCCGTGCTTTGGAGAGTATTGAGGAGAAACCGCTCCGTTTCCTCCGCTATTTTATTATGGCTAGCTACAATACCTCTGCTGTAAAGGATGGCATACTTCGTGAAGACCAAATATATGATTGGCTGAAAAGCAATAATGGTCAGTGTCAATACGAAGAGAAGCCATTTCAGTTCGTTGAAAAGATGAAGCATGATGTAAATCTTTATATGAAATTCCGAAACCCAAAGGATGACCTTGCTGGCAACATCCATTTGAAGAATGTGACCATGCTCGCCGGCAAATCTTATAAGCTCCATCTAATGCTCCTGCTTGCGGCCTCCAACATGGACGAGGATGCGATGATTAGATTCAAGGAAATTATTGAGTCTGTTGTCTACTATACTGTGATTAACCGAATCACTACAAATATTACTGAGCGAACCTTTGCAACTTGGTGCGGGGAGATACGAGAAATTACCACTGTTGAAAATCTGAATGCTTTTGTAAACCGTTCTATCTTACCAATAATTACTGCCTGGAAACAGGACAATCAATCCAACTTCATGCGTTTGAGCCTCAACAGTATGCAGCAATATCGAATCAAATTTATCTTGGGAAAAATCACAGCCTATGTAGATGCCCTGCGCCAGAAACAAACAATCGTGGGGGATATGACCTCCTACGTTCAGTCTACAGTTGAAATTGAGCATATCATGCCCCAGACCTGCCCTGATAAATCACAGTATAGCATAACCGAGGAGGAATTCTCTATTTACATGAACCGGCTTGGCAATCTCACATTGCTGGAAAACAGCATCAACAAGTCTATCCAGAACGAGGGCTATGATGTGAAAGCTAAAGCCTATAAACAATCCAAGTTTTATCTTACCTCTGCGTTGTCTGAGTTGGTGGACCAGGGGATAGATACTGCGATCAACCGCACAAATAAAATCCTGCGAGCATGGCCCAATTGGAACAAAGCCGCCATTGAAGACAGACAGTTGCTTCTCTATGAACTAAGCGAAATGATTTGGGGGATTGCAAAGACTGGAAAGTAAAAATAAGGAGAACAACTGTTTTCTAGTTCAGAGTCTATTAATGTAATGATCGGCCTTATAAATTGACTTGTGTTCCATATTTGATAGGAATAGGATTCTCATGGCAAACAAGTACCCACTCGTCCTCATTATATTCCAGCCGTACATGCAGCCAGCCATCAGCGTAATATCGGAAGCAATCGCCGCAGTGCAGGCCCCCGTACAGGGTTCCATCTTCCAATGCAATATCTGGGCGATCTCCGTTAAAAATCAAGATTCCAAACATAGATAACTCCTTATAGGGGGATTAGATATGAAACTATTTGACGCGGTTCCCAATGAGCTTTTTTCTGTCCTGGCTTCTCCTAACCGGAGTTTGTATGCAGATGCGCTGGATGTCCTCTATGAGTCGTACCAGGAAAATTTAAAGATTCCTGAAGAGACGTTATACTCCATGCTGCGGGGCAAACTGGAACAGCAACTGGCGGAGGCAACCTTTGAGGGGGAAGACATTGACGAGGAAGAGCTGCGTGATGTCTCCGGTCGTGCCAGATTTCTGATTCGGAAGCTGAACAGCAAGGGCTGGTTAGAGAAACAGCGGGGAGATGATTTTAACGAATATATCACCGTTCCGGGGTACAGCAGCCGGCTGCTGGAGCTGTTTCACCAGCTGAGGGACGACAGCCCCATGCGGGGCTACTCCTACGTCTTTGGCACATATTCTGCATTGAAGGTGGCCAGCGAGGGAACCAGCGTCTATGATAGAATGGCGGCAGTTTACAGTGCCTATGATAACACGCAGTCGCTGATTAAATTGTTGCAAATGGTCTACCACAATGTAAAGCATTTTTTCCAGCTGCAAATCAATATGCAGCAGGTCAATACGGTTCTTGCCTCCCACTTCGATGATTTTGGCCAGAAAGTGGTGGAAGCATACATCCGCCCACTGAAAATCAAGGACTCCGTCCCCAAATATCGGGTACCGATCCAGAAAATATTGACCGGCTGGCTGGAGGACGACGCCCTGCTGACCGCCATGTCCAACGCTGCCCTTCAAGACAGACGTGGGAGTGATCTGAACGCCTGCCGGAGCGACCTGCTGCGCAAGATATTCTGGGTCAAGGAGCGCTACGACAATATTGAGCATGAATTTCTGGATGAGATCGACCAGCAGGTCCGGCGGTATACCCGGGCAACCACACAAAAAATTGAGAACCTGACCAACCGGGATCACAATGTCCGGGGCAATTTGAATTATTTGCTGACCGCGCTGTCCAGAAACCGAAGGGCCTCCGAGCTGGTGGAGCAGATCCAGCCCGCCTTTCAGCTATATGAGCAGTCCTTCCTCTCGGAGAAAAGTGTCTGGTACCGGAAGCGGCCGGGCAAACGGACAAAGGCGGCTCCAGTGCTGATTCAGGAGGGGGAAATCGACCCGGAGATGGCCAGGCAGGCCCAGCTTCTACTGCACTCGGAATATGGCAGGAGCGAGATCGCCGCCTATGTGGAACAATGGCTGGGAGAGGCCGAAGTGTGCTACTCAGAGGACTTGAACCTGGAGGACGACAAAGCCTACATCATGAGTTTGCTTGCCGTGTTG
>CANAZG010000197.1 GCA_947365965.1 uncultured Clostridia bacterium | reverse complement strand
CTACCTTGCCGCTATCCTTGTCTGGTTACTTTGACGGTTTTAAAACAGACTCTAATGCGGAGTATATTAATGATCGCGGGGACAGCTCTACCACCCGAAAAACAGCCGAGCAGCTGTTGGAGGAGGCACAGATACTTCTGCCCGGTCTCCAGTGCAAGGACATCATCGGGGCATATGCGGGGATTCGCTCCAAGAGAGTGCCTCCAGAGATCGGCGGATTTCAGGATTTTATCATTCAGGAGGAGCCTGAGGTTGAAAATCTCATTAATCTGGTGGGGATCGAGTCGCCGGGGATGACCGCCTCCGCGCCGATTGCCCGGTACGTAGCTTCTATGGTGCGCGAAAAGCTCCATCCCGAAGAGAATACGGGATTCTGCGGCAGGCGAAGTGGGATTCTCCGGTTTGCCGAACAGCCCCAGTGGAGAAAGGCCCAGCTGATTGCCGAGGACCCGGACTACGGCGAGATCGTGTGTCGCTGTCAGCAGGTCACAAAAAAGGAAATCCGGCAGGCAATCGAAAACCCCTTGGGAGTACGCACCATTTCCGCCGTCAAATACCGGGCCTGGCCCACCACCGGGCGCTGCCAAGGTGGGTACTGCCTGAGCCGTATTGTGGAGATTCTGAAAAACGAATACGGCCAGGAGGTGTCGGACATTTCTCTTCGCGGCGAGGGCTCCGAATTGTTTTCGGGGAGGGTGAAATGAGATGAAATATGACGTGGTTGTGGTGGGCGGCGGCCCCGCCGGCCTTGCCGCGGCCAGTGCCGCAAGGAAGGCCGGCGCGGCGAGGGTGCTGGTATTGGAGCGGAACTCCTATGCGGGCGGGATTCTGAAGCAGTGCATTCACGACGGCTTTGGGCTGATCCGCTATCAGCAGATGCTCACAGGGCCGGAATACGCCGCCCGGGCGGTCCGGGAGGCTGTAGATTGGGGTGTCGCCCTGAAGACGGACGCTATGGTGCTGAGCATTGGAGCAGACCGAAGCGTTTGCGCCGTCAGCCGGGACGGTCTGCACACGTATGAAGCGGGCGCCATTGTGCTGGCAACCGGATGTCGGGAGCGGACCCGGGGCGCTGTAATGATCCCAGGTTCCAGGCCGGCGGGCGTATTTACTGCCGGCGTGGTGTAGCACCTTGTGAATATTCAGAACATCATGATCGGCAAGCGGGTGATTATCCTCGGCTCCGGGGATATCGGTTTGATTATGGCCCGCCGGCTGGCGCTGGAGGGAGCGCGGGTACTGGCTGTCGTGGAGCTGATGAGGACGTTCGGGGGCTGAAGCGGAATATCAGTCAGTGCCTGTACGACTTCGATATCCCTCTGTACACCGGACATACGATCTCCCACATTTTTGGCAGCAGAAAATTGACGGCGGTTGAGATATCCAGAGTGGACGAAAATCATCGTGCGATTGCCGGCGATTCTTGGATCGTGGACTGCGACGCATTGGTGCTGTCTGTGGGCCTGATCCCGGAAAACGAGGTGGCCCGCAGCGCGGGCGTTGGACTGGACCCCCGCAGCAACGGGACGGTCACAGATGAATTTATGCAGACCAATATACACGGGATTTTCTCCTGCGGCAATTCCCATGCAGTGATGGATCTGGTGGATTTTGTCTCCAGCCAAGGCGATGTGGCCGGTAAAAACGCGGCGGCCTTCTGCTGCGGCGGGACGATGACGCCATGGCAGCCGCCGCACAGGTACAGCCCGGCCAAGGGGCTGCCGGAGCCGGGAGCGGTAAATTGTATCCTGTGCCCCAATGGCTGCCGGCTGTGCTATGAAAAAGATGGTACGATCAGCGGTCATCTGTGCAGGCGCGGAGAGGAATATGCGATTCAGGAGCGCGCCAATCCGAAACGGACTTTGACCCTCACCATGCGCACGAAGACGGGCGCACTGGCGCCTGTGCGAACTGCCTCTCCCATTCCCAAGTGTGACCTTTTGAGCGCTGCGGCCGATTTGCGGGAGATGGTTCTCGACAATCAAGATATCTCCTGCGGAGATATTTTGGTGGAGAATTTTCGGGGGACAAGCGTCATTGCCACAGATTGTGTGCCGCGCTTAGAAGAACTGTGATATCTACATAAAAAGAGACAGCCGGGCCAACAGGTCCGGCTGTCTCCTTATGCACGACAGAAGTTGCGATGAGTCAAGAAAAAGAAGCCATTTGTACGAATCAGATCGCTGCACCGCTGCCATCCCAACGCTCTTTGCAGATAGTGAGAAGGTGGTCCCGGAACTGCTGGATATCCTTCCGGCGGATGCTGCTCTTCAGGCAGATAAAGTCCAGAGCGGTCATCGTTTCCGGGGAAATGGGAACAGCGGACACATGGTAGTAAGCGGCAAAGGACTGGGGGCCCAGCCCGATGGCTGTGCCGCTGCGTACCAGGTCCATGTTGGTTGCGATCCCGTCGGAACGGTAGACGCGTCTGAGGGTGATGTGAAACCTCCGGCAGGTATCCCGCAGCATCTTCTCCTCCGCAGAGCCCTCCAGTCCAGAGATCATGGCGCTGCCCTGCAAGTCGCAGAAGGATAGGGTGGGCAGATCTGCTCGAAGATCATCCGGAGCCATGAGTACGCACTGCCGCTCCCAGATCAGGGCGCAGGAGTAGAGGTCATCCGCCTTCTGATCCTCCGAAAGCACACAGTCTAAGGCAAGATCAATGCTCCGATCCCTCAGCCCCGACACATAGTCGCATCCCGCCTCGGTGACAAAGGCCACATCAATCTCCCCGTGGCGATCAAAGAAATCGACAATATCCTGGAATAGGCCGTTGGAATAAACTCTGGGGCCCACCACAATGCGCAGCTTCCGGCGGTTTTGCTTCTCGGAGGGCAGTACGTTGTGGCAGAGCTGTAGCCACGCGTCCGCAGCGGGCCGGGCCTCACGGCAGAAGCGGACGCCGGCGTCGGTCATCCGCAGCCCCCGCGCCGTGCGGGCAAACAGGGGATATCCCAGCTCGTCCTCCAGCTTGAGAATCTGCTGGGATAAGGCGGACTGAGAGACGTATAGCCGCTGGGCGGCATGGGAGATGTTGAGGCAGCCAGCAACCTCGAGGACATATAAAACCTGTGTGATCGTGATAAGCCATCCGCTCCTTCTGGGCGCGCTTTGCGTGATTTCAAGGTCTAGTTTACCACGTGGACAGACAGGTTGTCCATAGTAGAATTGCGGTGTTCACAAAGTTGAGCGGACCAGGGAAATGAAGACAAAGGCGAGCGGATCGGTGGACGTCCGCTGCCCCCATTTTTATCACGCATACAGCACGGAAATCAATTTTGCAAAATCGGAGCAAAAGAGCTAAAATAGGAAATGAGAAAGAAGTAAAATAGGATAATTAACCTATTAAGGTTAAGATATGTTTAATGTTGGGTTGCTCTTTTAATGGTATTATATTATTTGAATGTATTGAAAATCTCTATATAGATTTTGACTATCTTTTTAGAAGTTCTCAAATGCCGTCAAGGCCTTATTTATCAAGGCTTTCCGGCATTTTTGATTAAGGAAGATACTCACAAATA
>CANAZG010000196.1 GCA_947365965.1 uncultured Clostridia bacterium | reverse complement strand
TGGGGGCGATAGTGGCGAAGCCGCCCCGTCGGAACAGAAGTTCATAATTTTCCAGTACCACTGGCCCCACCACGCAGGCGTCCGGGCAGCGGTACTCCATCTGGCCCAGGTTGATGTTCGAACCGTAGGCGAAATACAAAGTTTGTTCCATCGTCATTCCTCCAAGATCGTCAGCGCCCCGGCCTTGGCCAGATGGGCGAACATGGTTCGGGCCTGCTGCTCCACACCGGACTCCGGCAAGGGACAGTCCAGGTCGGTGGCCCGGATGAAGTTGCTCCGAAGCTGAAAAATGTAGCTCTCGGTGTCCGGGTACCTCCATTTTCTTTCATTTCAAAGTATTCGATTAACAGGTTGGTGATGTACTGCGCAGTGGTCAGCCCCGACTGCTCTCTGGCCTCGCAGACCTGGGCGTGGAGGGCCGTGGGTATTTGCGCGCATAAATTCTTTGTCTGTGCCATTATTTTTCCGCCCTTTTGAACTCTGGCGCGTTTTCAACGTAGCTATGGATTATCTCCTGTAGGATCAATTTGAGAGTACAGTCCCGGTGCAGACATAGCAGCTTCAGTTTTCTATGGTCTGCCGCTTCTATCGGAAAATTAAGGTATTTGTTTTTGGCTGCCATTTCTTCGCGCCCTCCTTTCCGTTGGTAGGCCAAGTATAGCCGAAAGGCATTGATAAAGCTATTACCAACACCACCAAAGAACCGGAGGGTAAACGAAGCATATGTAACAGTGGCGGGAAAAGCAACACCCCAGAGCTGCCGGACTTTTCCGGTCACTCTGGGGATAGGCGGATAGTGAGTTTACTCCATCTGTAAAAGGCGGATTTTGCATCTCTGGTGCGTAAATTTTTTGAAACGGGAGGCTTTTTTGAAAAATTCAACTTTTTCTACATCCTTCCTGCGTTGATATTGTGTTTTGTGCAATATTGCGTGATTTTATTTTGCTGTTTTTGGGCGGTATCTTTTTCATCTACACAAGGTTCAGAAACGGGGTCATATCGCTGTCCCCTTTGGCGGTGTCTACATTGTCGTTAATGGCGATCAGCCGCACTCCCCGCTGGCGGAGAATTTCCATCACTTGACCAACTTTCAGATAGTCACGCCCCAGGCGGCTCATGTCCTTGACGATGATTGCCTCCACGTTGCCCGCCTCGACTTGTTCCATCATGGCGGTGAAGCCGGGTCTGTCGAAGCGAGTTCCAGAAATACCGTCATCAGTAAAATGGGTGGGATTCGGGAAACCATTCCGGCGGGCATAGTCCTCTAACATGAATTTTTGATTCTGGATTGAAAAACTGTCCCCGTTTAATTCATCGTCACGGCTCAATCTTTCGTACAATGGGGTGATTTTGGCTTTCAGCATTGGCACGTCCTCCTTCAATGAAAAATGCTCTAAGAGCCTCTACTTCTTTACCGAAAAATCGGATAAACAAGTCTCTTAGAGCATAAATCACCGCTGACAATTAAGACCGATTTTGAGAGCAATCCATTCGGAATTACATACATCGCGAATCCGTTTTTTAAGTGCAAAGGAATTTGAAGAAGGAGGGGAAACGAATGAAAAGTAACGAGAAAAAGGCAAAAAGCAAGCGCATTTGCGTTGATGATATAAAAGTAACTGTACATATCCCTGACAAAATCAGCGAAAGCGTCCGTCGGGAGAAAATAAATCTGATTTATGACATTTTAACCACTAAATCAGCATAAGATCGTTGCCAAAACAGGCCGATAGTGCTATACTAATGTAGTAGGTAGCATTTATCGGCCTGTTATTTTAAGGAGACTGATAAAATGGAAAAATATGTGGCGATTTATGTGCGCCGCTCGGTAAGCGACAGGGACAAGGGCAACAACTCCTTGTCCATTGACAGCCCAAAAGCGGACTGCATGAAGCAACTCAAAAAGGGGGAGAAATACCGTCTTTACTGTGATGATGGCAAGAGCGGAAAGGACATTGCGCACAGGCCCGAATTTCAACGGATGATGGATGACGCAAAAGCTGGATTGATTAGCCGCATTGTTGTAAAAAAGTATGACCGTTTCAGCCGAAATCTGCGGGAATATCTCAACGTAACTGACACACTGGAACGCTATGGAGTAAGCGTAATTTCATTGACGGAGCCGTTCAACACGGAAACAAAAGAGGGGCGGCTCATGCGCAACAATCTGCTGAATTTTGCGGAATTTGAGCGCGAGACAATCGCGGGCAGAGTTGCGGACGCTTATGGAACCAGGGCAGCAGAGACAGGGTTTTACCAGGGCGGAAAGGTCTACTATGGATACAAACCGGAGCGGCGGACGGTCAACGGCAAGACGGGTTCTGTGCTGGTGCCGTCCGACAGGGCCGATGTGGTCCGAATCGCTTATAGCCTCTACAAAAACCCGGACATTTCCCTCAGCGGCGTACTCTCGTACTTCATCCAAAACGGCATTGAGGTCAATATGAATCCTCGAAAGAATATGGACAGGAGCCATTTATCGCAAATTCTCAAAAGTCCGCTCTATGTCCGTGCGGACAAAGAAGTATACTAGTATTTTGTGTCAAAGGGTTATCGCATTATTGACGATGTGGAGGCTTTTGACGGCGTTCACGGCTGTTTTCGGCATAAACAGGCGGATGGTATCAATTATATCAAAATAGGGTATCACGAGGGGCTTGTGGACGCGGAAACATGGTTGATGGTGCAGGATAAGAAATCCCGCAATTCAAAGTTTCGCAACAACGGAAACGCCCGTAATTCATGGTTGACGGGACTTGCAAAATGCAGTCATTGCCACTATGCCCTGGCTCTCATTTATTCGTGGAACGCCTCCAGGACAAAACGGTGGAGATACTACGATTGCAGCGGGGCGTATAAGGCTAACGGGTGTATTCAAAAGCGGCTCCGGACAAGGCCGGATGATGTTGAATCGCTTGTATTTGCGGCTATGAAAAAGCGTTTGGAAGAACTGACGATTGCCAAAACGGAAAAGCGTGAGCCTGATACTGCGGCTGAATCCATCAAGGCGGAGATTATCCGTATTGACGGGGAAATCCGAAAGCTGATGGACAAGATTGCCGATGCAGACGCTACACTTTTTCGGTATATCCAGGACCGCGTAAATGAACTTCATGAGAAGAAATCGGCCCTGGAATTGGAATGTCAGTCCAAGGCCAGAAAGCACAAGGAGATTGACACCGCCCCATTAGCTGACCCGATGAGCCGTTGGGATACTCTCTCCACTGAGGAAAAGCACACCCTGGCCGCTACGATGATTAACGTGGTATATGTGTCAGACAAGGACGGAATCAGCATTGATTTTAGTATTTAACCGTGAAGGGGTTCCTTGAATTTGTGACGAAAAATGATTGAACACCGTGAAATAATCATCTTTTGAGATTGCAAGTTTAGGGAATCCCAAATAATAGCTAAAGTGTATAAATAGGTGTCCCTGTAGCGAAAATCACTCCACGATTTTTAGTGATTTCATCTAAGTATCGGCACTTGGCAAACATATCGCTGGACTTCTGCGCGTCGGTAGTGGCGAGGCCCGCCACATT
>CANAZG010000195.1 GCA_947365965.1 uncultured Clostridia bacterium | reverse complement strand
ATCACCGGCAAGGACGGCTTCAAGGGCATCAACCCCGACGAGTGCGTGGCCATGGGCGCGGCCCTCCAGGCCGGCGTGCTCACCGGCGACGTGAAGGGCCTGCTGCTGCTGGACGTGACCCCCCTGAGCTTGGGCATTGAGACCATGGGCGGCGTGTGCACCCGCCTCATTGAGCGCAACACCACCATCCCCGCCAAGAAGAGCCAGATCTTCTCCACCGCCGCGGACAACCAGACCAGCGTGGAGGTCAACGTCCTCCAGGGCGAGCGGGAGATGGCTGCGGCCAACAAGAGCCTGGGCCGCTTCCACCTGGACGGCATCGCGCCGGCCCGCCGGGGCGTGCCCCAGATCGAGGTCACCTTTGACATCGACGCCAACGGCATTGTGAACGTCTCCGCCAAGGACCTGGGCACGGGCAAGGAGCAGCACATCACCATCACCTCCTCCTCCAACATGTCCAAGGAGGACATTGAGCGGGCGGTGAAGGAGGCGGAGCAGTACGCCGCCGAGGACGCCCGGATCAAGGAGTCCGTGGAGACCCGCAACGCCGCCGACCAGATGGTCTATCAGGCGGAGAAGACCCTGGGCGAGATGGGCGACAAGATCCCCGAGGGGGAGAAGGCCCCGGTTCAGGCCGCCATTGACAAGCTGAAGGAGACCCTCAAGGGCGAGGACACCGCCGCCATCAAGGCGGACACCGAGGCCCTCCAGCAGGCCTTCTACGCGGTCAGCGAGAAGCTCTACCAGCAGGCAGGCGGTCCCCAGGCGGGTCCCGACATGGGCGCTCAGCCCGACGGCGGTCAGGCGGACGGCCAGCAGTACTATGACGCCGACTACAAGGTGGTCGACGAGGACGACCAGAGCAAGTAATGACGGACGGTTCCGGATGGGACGGGGAGGACCTCCCCGCCCCATTCGGAATGTCTGCGGAGAATGGATGTGAGAGCATATGGCTGACCAGAAAAGAGACTATTACGAGGTCCTGGGCGTGCAGAAGGGCGCTGCGGAACAGGAGATCAAGAAGGCCTACCGCAAGCTGGCCAAGGCCAACCACCCGGACCTGAACCCGGGGGACGCGGCGGCGGAGGCCCGGTTCAAGGAGATCAACGAGGCATACGAGGTCCTCAGCGACAGCGCCAAGCGCGCCCGGTATGACCAGTTCGGCTTTGCCGGCGTGGACCCCAGCTACGGCGGCGGAGGGGGCGGCTTCGGCGGCGGCTTCTCCGGGGACTTCGACTTCGGGGACCTGGGGGACATCTTCGGCAGCTTCTTCGGCGGCGGCTTCGGCGGGGGCTCGGCCCGGAACAGGAACGGCCCCCAGCGGGGGGAGAGCCTGCGCATGGGCCTGACCATCACCTTCGAGGAGGCGGCCTTTGGCTGCGAGAAGGAGGTCAGTCTGGACCGGGTGGAGCAGTGCGAGACCTGCGGCGGCTCCGGCGCGGCCCCCGGCACCAGCCTGGAGACCTGCTCCAACTGCGGCGGCTCCGGCACGGTCCAGCAGCGGCGGCAGACCCCCATGGGCGTCTTCGCCACCACCAGCGCCTGCCCCCGGTGCGGCGGCAGGGGAAAGATCATCTCCTCCCCCTGCTCCAGCTGCAATGGCTCCGGGCAGACCCGCAAACGCAAGACCGTCAAGGTCTCCATCCCTGCGGGCATTGACAACGGCCAGATCGTCTCCCTGCGGGGCCAGGGCAACGCCGGCAAGAACGGCGGCCCGGCGGGTGATCTGCAAATCGTTATCACCGTGCAGCCCCACCAGCTCTTCCAGCGGGACGGGTCCAACGTGTACTGCGACGCGCCCATCACCTTCACCCAGGCGGTGCTGGGGGGCGAGCTGGAGATCCCCACCATTGACGGCAAGGTGAAGTACGACATCCCCGAGGGCACCCAGACCGGCACAACCTTCCGCCTGCGGGGCAAGGGCATCCCCAATGTTAACGGCCGCGGCCGTGGTGACCAGTACGTCACCGTCCATATCGAGACCCCACGCAGCCTCACCCGGGAGCAGAAGGAGGCCCTGCGGAAGTTCAGCGACACCCTGAAGGAGCAGAATTACAAGGAGCGCAAGAGCTTCTTTGAGAAGTTCAAAAAATAAACCCCGCCGCCTCAGAGGCAGGCCGGCGCGGAACAACAGGAGGGACCACCATGAAAATTGCCATGGCATGTGACCACGGCGGCTACGACTTGAAGACCGATCTGATGGCCTGGCTGACGGAGCAGGGCCATCAGGTGGAGGACTTCGGCTGCCCTGGGCGGGACAGCTGCGACTACGCCGACTTTGCCGGACCCGCCGCCCAGGCGGTGGCGGAGGGCCGGTGTGAGCGGGGCATCGTGATCTGCACCACCGGCATCGGCGTGTCCATTGCCGCCAACAAGGTCCGAGGCATCCGCTGCGCCCTGTGCAGCGAGCCCTGGAGCGCGGAGATGACCCGCCGCCACAACAACGCCAACATGCTGGCCATGGGCGCCGGCGCAGTGGGTCCCCTGATGGCCCGGCAGATAGTCCAGGCCTTTCTGACCCACGAGTTTGAGGGGGGCCGCCACCAGCGCCGGGTGGACAAGATCGCCGCCCTGGAGGGCAGATAGCCGATGAAATCCTTTTTGATCGTGGGCATGGGCTCCTTTGGCCACCACCTCTGCCGCGCATTGGCGGACCAGAAATGCGAGGTCATGGTGGCGGATCAGGTCAGCGACACCCTGGAGGACCTGCTGCCCCTGGTGGTCAGCGCCAAGGTGGGGGACTGCACCAACGAGGAGGTCCTCCGCTCCTTTGACATCCCCAGCTTTGACGCCTGCTTTGTCTGTCTGGGGGACAGCAACGTGCTGGGCAGCCTGCAAATCACCAGTCTGCTCAAGGAGCTGGGGGCAAAGAAGGTTTTCAGCAAGGCGGACGACGACGTGCAGGCCAAGTTCCTCCTGCGCAACGGCGCGGACCACGTCATCTACCCGGAGCAGGAGGTGGCGGTCAATCTGGCCGTCAGCGAGAGCTCTGACAGCATCTTTGACTGCATCAGCCTCACCGACGAGTACTCCATCTACGAGCTCCAGCCCATGGACCGCTGGATCGGCAAGAGCCTGAAGGAGCTGAACTTCCGGGTGAAGTACAACCTCACCGTTATCGCCGCCATGCGGGACGGCGTCATCCGCCCCAACCTGAGTCCGGACTACACCTTTAAGACCGACGAGCACCTGCTGGTGCTGGGGAAGATCGAGGATATCCGGAAGGTGGTGCGGTGAGCTCCCCTCTTCCTCTCTTTTGTGAGCAGGGCCCCCAAAAAACTTCAGAGGCGCGTGTACACCTGCCGGCAGTCTGGCGATAGACTGCCGGCAGGTGCGTTTCATGGGTTAATTTTATATCTAAAAGCGTATACGCGCAAAAAAGCCCTTTCGTATGTGTAGTACTTCCACACACGAAAGGGCTTTTTCCATATCAGGTCAAGCGGGCTTAGACCAGCTCGATCATTGCGGTCTCGGCCGCGTCGCCCCGGCGGATGCCGGTGCGGGTGATGCGGGTGTAGCCGCCGTTGCGCTCCGCGTAGTTGGGCGCG
>CANAZG010000194.1 GCA_947365965.1 uncultured Clostridia bacterium | reverse complement strand
CGCCGCCAGTGGTGAGGAGCCGGCCGCCAGTCTGGTCCCGCCGGCAATGCTGTCGGAGTTCATCCGGCAGGCCAACGGGGCCATTACGCCGGACAAGTGGCTGGACGGCTGGCGGTATGCCGCCGGATTATATGTGGCCCACCAGGCCACGCTGTACCTGCGTACCTACGCCGTTAGCTCTCCGGACGGGGCCCACGCCGCCGCCACGGGAGCTCTGGTGGGGGTGGTGAAGTCCGCCGCCCTGGGGGACAGCTCCGTCAGCTATGATACGGACGCCCTCACCAGGGCTACGGCGGCCTGGGGGGATCTGAACGCCACCCAGTATGGGCAGCTGCTGGCCACCCGGGCCCGTCTGGTGGGGATGGGAGGGACCTACGTACTGTGAATTACACAGACTGGTATACGGACCGCTTGACGGTCTATCGGGTGAAGCCTGTGCTGGATGGGGCCCTGACCCGCCATGAGCGGGTGCGGCTGGCGGAGGATGTCCCCTGCCGGATATATCACAACAGCGCCCACGGTCCCCGGATGCAGTCCACCGCCGCCTATACGGAGAGCGAGGAAAAGCTGGCCTGCGGCAATGACGCGGACATACAGCCGGGGGATGAGCTGCTGATTCGCCGCGGGCAGGGCCTTGGCCGGACACAGCAGACCATACGGGCATTCGCCGGGGAGCCGGTCCACTATTACGAGCCCTTCGGGGCGGCGCTCCCGGGTCTGGCCCACCAGGAGTTGGCCCTGCTGCAAAGGGAGTATCTGGATGCAGAAGTGGAGGTGACGGAGGATGGCGCTGGGGGACGCGATGCAGAAAAGAATGGCTGAACTGGCCAAACGGCAGGCCGCGCTTCCTGGCCGTTTGGCCGCCATCGCGGAGGGGGCCACCCTCCGGGCTGTGGAGGCGGCGGCGGAGCGCACCCCGCCTAATGATGGGGCCATTCGCGGCGTGCATACCCTCTCCGGCGAATTGGCCCAGCACTGGGCCACAGACAGCCGGACAACGCCGGCCCGCCAGGGCAATCTCTATATCACCGCCCTGAACAATGACAAGCAGTATGCGGGCTATGTCAACGACGGGCACCGGATGGACCGGCACTTTGTCCCCGGCCTCTACGTGGATGAGGACGGGCTGCTGTCCTTTGAACCGGGCGGGGATGTGGGACTGATGGTTGGTACAAAAACCATGTATGTCCCCGGTCGTTACATGAAGGAGGCAGGGGAGGAGCAGTATAAGGAGACCTGCGAAATAGAGCTGCGCAGGCTGGTGGAGGAGGCGTTTCGATGATCTTCACCTTTCCCGCCCTGGCCCGGTCTCTGGCAGACCATCTGGCGCCAGACCTGCCGGGCGTGCGGTTCTTCGCGGACCCGGCCCAGCAGGGGGCCAGGCCCCCCATGCTGTTCCTGCGGCAGACCAGCGGCCGCATGGCCCCTCAGCCAGGCGGGTGCGTCCTGCGGCGGCTGGGCCTGGATCTGGTGTATCTGGAGCGGCATAACACCGTGGACGGGGAGAGCCGCCTCCAGGCCGCAGCGGACGTGATGGATCAGCAGCTGGAAACCCTTCCCTACCGGAGCGTGGACGGAGAAAAGCCGGTCCTGCTGCGGACCCATGACCGGAGCTGGGAGATCGCGGACAGCGCGCTCCACTACAAATTCCAGCTCCGCCTCCGGCTCACAAGGGCGGAGGACGCGGCCCTGATGCAGAGCATCCAGGCGCTGAATATGGAGGTAAGCATGTGAAACACACAGAAAAACGATATCCCACCCAGGCGCTCTTGCAGAGCAAGGCACTGGCGGGCTACCAGAGGGACTTTGCCCGGACCCTGCTGACAAAACCGGACTATACCGTCCAGGAGGCGAAAGCTCTCCTGGACAAATTCTTTAAGAGAGGTGAATCGTAATGGCCGGAGGAAACTGGACCGCGCAAAACAAGGTCCGGCCCGGAGTATACATCAATTTCAAGAGCAGGGGCGGCCGCGTTGTGACCCAGGGCAGCCGTGGGACCCTGGCCGCCTGCCGCGCTCTGTCCTGGGGCCCGGTGGGGCAGATGATGTCCATTGAATCCGGAGGGGACCCGACGCCCTTCATCGGCTACGGCCTCACGGCGCCGCAGTCGCTGTTCATGCGGGAGGCCTTCAAGGGCACCGATGTGTCCGGGGGCCCCACCAGACTGCTGCTCTACCGCCTTCAGGCGGAGGGCGCCGCCCAGGCCAGCGCCGCCCTCTCCGAGGGCGGCGTCACAGCTACCGCCCTGTATCCCGGCGTCCGTGGCAACGATATCTCCGTCACGGCGGCGGAGGATGTGGACGAGACCGGAACATATACAGTCTCCACCCTGGTGGACGGTCTGGTGGTGGACAGCCAGCGGGTGAAGGAAGCGGCGGAGCTGGCCGCCAACAGCTGGATCTCGTTTTCCGGGGATACGCTGGCGGCAACTGCGGGCATATCTCTGTCCGGCGGCGCGGACGGTACGGTGAACGCCGCGTCATATGCCGCCTTTCTGGAGGCGTTGGAGCCCTATTCCTTTGATGTGCTGGCCTATGACGGTACCGACAGCACTGTGCGGCAGGCCTTTGCCGCCTTTGTTCAGCGCATCTCCAGCCAGGCGGGGCGATATGCCCAGCTGG
This sequence comes from uncultured Clostridia bacterium, assembly GCA_947365965.1. Classification (GTDB taxonomy): domain Bacteria; phylum Bacillota; class Clostridia; order Oscillospirales; family Oscillospiraceae; genus Pelethomonas. The sequence continues at coordinate 943 of CANAZG010000194.1, read as the reverse complement.
TGACGGCCGGCGCGGACCGTGCGGACAGCCGCTTCGTTATCAACTGCGGCGTGGGCGTGGTGCTGGAGGACGGCGAGGTCCTCACCCCGGAGCAGACGGTCTGGTGGCTGGCCGGGGCCCAGGCAGGGGCCCAGTACTACCAGAGCCTGTCCTGCGCCGCCTACCCCGGGGCGGTGGATGTGTCCACCAGGCTGACCAGCGGCCAAATAGAAGAGGCCATCCAGGCGGGGACGCTGGTACTGGCGGAGGAGTTCGGCCGGGTGCGGGTGGAGACGGATATCAACACCCTCACCACCTTCACCCCGGAGGTGGGGGAGGTTTTCTCCAAAAACGCCGCCATGCGGGTCTGCAACACCCTGGCAAACGACATCTACAGGGAGTTCTCCCTCCATTTTCTCGGCAAGGTGAAAAACAACACGGAGGGCCGGGGGCTGTTTCAGGCGGCAGTTCTGGAGTATCTGCTGAAAATGTACGAGAAGGACGCGCTCAGCCAGCGCCCCGCAGGGGCGGATGTGGAGGTGCCGGAGGGGGACCGCGCGGACAGCCTGATTGTCAATCTGGCCTTTGTTCTGGCGGGGACGGTGGAGAAAATCTACATGACCATCACGGTGGCGTAAGGAGGCGGGCAAATGAGTTTTCTGTTAGGACGGGACACGGTCCACGGTGCGGCGGGCAAGGCCTTTATCACCCAGAACGGGCAGGTGACAGAGCTGTTCGGGGCAAAGAAGGTCAACGCCCAGGGAGAGGTCTCCAGCAATGACATGAAGGTCATCGGCACCAAGAAAATCCAGAACAAGCCCGGCGGGGTCAAGCAGACAGGCACGGGTACGGTCTATTATGGAACGTCCATCTTCGCGGAGATGCTGATCCAGTACATCCGCACCGGCGAGATGCCCTACTTCAACATGCAGCTGACCAACGATGACAAGGCCTCCTCTGTAGG
>CANAZG010000193.1 GCA_947365965.1 uncultured Clostridia bacterium | reverse complement strand
TCCGCTCTCGCTTTTATCGCCTTTTTAGCTCGTTTCTACTATTGATTCGCATTTATAAGAACGAGAGCCGGTGCAGTTCTGTGTGAGCGTACCGACATAAATATCATCGTTCAGAAGTCTTCGGACGGTTGCGTAGGCCCACAGCCGGGAATACTTGCAGCTGCCATTTCCATAATGGACCGCCCAGTACCAGCGGGGAGGGAGAATCCCTTTCTCATTCAGGGCAGCGGCGATTTTCCCATAGGCCATGCCGGACTGACGCATCTGGAATATCTGCCGCACAACGGCGGCGGATTCCCCGTTAATGACCAGCTTGTGTTTGTCCTCCTCGCTTTTGCGGTATCCGTAGGGAGCGTAGGCGGCGAGATACTGGCCGCTTTTCTTTTTGGCATGAAGCACCGATTTCACTTTGCGGGACTTATAGGAGAGAGTGCCGCTTTTGCCCTGTACCCTGTTACGGGAGTTTGTGGAGAAAATCGTAATCCACGAATCAGAAGCACTTGACGGGAAACGCCGGGGGAAGCTCCGCAGACAGGAAATCGAAATCTATTATTCTTTTGTCGGCAAGGTAGAGCTGCCCGACTAAAGCCCGACCTGTCCGGCAGTCAGCCGGACAGGGATCGGCAAAATTTTTTGCACTTCTTCATCTCACATGAGCAAACAGTCAAGGCTTATTTCTATTTATATACTATTGTGATACTAAACTTACGGCGAGATAGGGGGAAATACGCCGAGACAGGGAAAGAAAAAGTCCTCAAAGTCTGCTTGATCTTCCAGACGTGGGAGAGCTGGGGAAGCGTGTCCGTCTTCTTCTCCTGACAGTGGGAACAGGTGTAGACGATAAAGCCGGAGGTAACGCAGGTGGCGGGAACAAAGCCGGTCTGCGCCCAGGCGTGCTCCAGAATGGGCAGGGTCTCCGTCTCTATGGTATTGCAGATAGAACAGGTTTTCTCAACAGCCCCCGGAGTGGAGCAGGTGGCGTCTGTCCGGCTGGTCTCCAGCCAGGAGTGGGAGCCGCCCAGGGTGGGGATAGAAACAGTCTGGACCTGTCCGCAGCGGGAGCAGGTGCTGGTGGCGGAGCCGGGGACGGTACAGGTAGCGGGGGTCCGGCCCGTCTCCTCCCAGGCGTGGTTGAGGGGGAGCAGGGTGTCCACCTTGGTCTCACCGCACAGGGAGCAGGTCTTCTCCGAGGAGCCGGTATTGACGCAGGTAGGCTCAAAGCGGCCGGTCTCCTCCCAGCTGTGGGCGTTAGGGGCAATAGGAATTTCATCCGTTTTTGTCTCCTGGCAGCGGGAGCATTCACTGTGGATGGAGCCCGGAGCGGAGCGGGTGGCGGGGTTGCGGGTTGTCTCCTGCCAATCGTGGCCCAAAGCGGGAAGCGGAGTTGTCTTTTTATCCTGGCACCGGGAGCAGGTCTCCTCAAAGGACCCCGCAACAGTACAGGCGGCGTCCGTGCGGCTGGTCTCCGCCCAGGTATGGGAGCCGCCCAGGGCGGGCAGGGATGTGACCTTGCTCTCCTGACAGCGGGAACAGGCGCTGGTAACAGAGCCAGCGGCAGTACAGGTGGCGGGCGTACGGCTGCTCTCCTGCCAGTCGTGGCCCAGAGAGGACAGGGTCTCCTCTTTTGTTTTGGAGCACTTGGAGCAGGCGGACTTTGCGGAGCCGGAGGCGGTGCAGGTGGGCTCTATGCGGTCCTTTTCCACCCAGACGTGGGTGCAGTTCTCCGGATTGATGACATCCGGAGAGGAGCCGATAGGGGCGAACTTGTAACCCAGAGCGTCGAAGGTGGTTTTGCCGTCGCTGACACGGGCGTTGACGTTTACCCAGTTGCCGTCCACGTAGAACTGGGGCTGGCCGCCGGTGTAGTCGGATTGCAGAGGGATGTAGAGAAAGCCGTTGACGGGATTGGAGGGCCGGACGCCGCCCACCCGGCAGGTGGCGACGGGGGTGCTGTGCTGCACATAGATGGTTTTATCCCGCAAGGTATTGGGCAGGGCCAGGACTTTGTTGGTATCATAGGGCGCGCCGGAGGGGTTATGGGGAGCTGTGGAGGAGAGATTGCCGGTGGTGACCCGCAGCTCGTCCAGGTAGACGGAACCGCTGGACTTTATGTAGAACTTGTCCGCCGAGGGCTTGGAGAAGGGGCCGGAGCCCACCAGATCACCGTTGACGAAGTAATAGATATTCCCGCCGGATATGGTGATCCGCATGGACACCCACTGGTTTCGATAGGGGGTTATATTATGGGACTGTTCACAAAGGATCAGACAGCACACGCAAACATTGTTTACAAAGACGTTCGGAAGTTCCTTGCCGAAAAGGACGGCAAAACGCACGTTGTCATGGTCAACAGTTACGCTAAAATCACTAATTCCATGTTTTGCTGTGAAGACAAGTACACCACGCAAATTGATACCATCCTGTCTTCCATGCAGGCGGACGGCTACGAAATTATTGACGTGAAGGTTGTACCCCTTAACCGGGATAAAACTATGCTGGATATGCAGGGATATTCCAAACTGGTTACTTACAAATAAAATCGGCCCCGGCTGTCGCTCTCCAGCACCGACGACTATGAGGGCGTCATCGCCCCCACGGTGGGCGCCCAGCAGTTTGAATGCACGCTCACACTGGCCCTGCCGGAGCGCACCATAATCGAGCTTCAGGCATACTCCACAACCCCCAGCATCCCCGGCATGGACAGTGTCCAGCTGGCCAGCGGCGCCTCGGGCGCTTCCATGCTGATCGTCCGGCTGGGCGACTGAGCGGGGCCATCATTCCGAACAGATAGAGAAAAGACTCCCGTTGGTAAAACCGGCGGGAGTCCTCGGTTTGCTGATAGAGCCTGCTACCTTTCGAGCGGGGCCGCTTTCTGCCTTTGCGAAGGCAGCAGAGAGATTGATGAGCGTTTCCGCGTCGGGAGAACAGGTTTTAATACCTCCTACAATATAGTTACGGTATAAGGCACGGCTGCCAGCCGTGTCTTTTGTCGTCTCAAAGCTGAAGCTGTAGAATGAGGGAGTAAATGGCCTGACGCTATTCACCTTGGGCCAACACGCCCGAAAAGAAGTCCGTCAGCCGTCTCTCTCATTCGCAGCATTCGATTTGCGCAGGTAGAACCATTGGTCAAGCCAGTGCGTTCGCGTCAGCCAGGAGATTGAACAAGCGGCGAGAAACAGGGGCGGGTGCCATATCAATCACACAGGAGGAGATCATGAACGCAGTAGGCATTGACGTATCGAAAGGGAAGAGCATGATGGCGGCCCTGCGGCCAATGGGTGAAGTTGCTCTGCCGCCAAAGGAGTATCCGCATACCGAGGTTGGCCTGGAGCGGATGGCGCTGGACATCCTCGCGCTTGGGGAGGATACCAGGGCGCTCATGGAGGCCACGGGCCGGTATCATGAGCCGGTGGCGGCAGCGCTGCACGAGTACGGCATCCGGGTGACCGTGATAAATCCGCTGTTCATCAAGCAGAGCGGAGGAGGCTCCATCCGCAAGGTTAAGACCGACAAAGCAGACGCTATGAAAATCGCCAAGTACGCTCTTGACAACTGGGTGGATCTG
>CANAZG010000192.1 GCA_947365965.1 uncultured Clostridia bacterium | reverse complement strand
TTGGACGAGGAGATCTTCCTCTCTATCCTTCGCTTTTTATGAGACGGGCGTGCTGTTCGGGAAATAGCCGCTTGCGGACTTTGGCGGATTATGGTATAATCCGCTTGCCGCCCCACTCCGGCCCTGTAATGGGAAGGAGGTGAATGGGCATGGCCGAAGTACTCAATTTTTTGCTGGCTGTTGTGGCAAGTGTAGTTGGCTCCTACATAAGCAAGTGGTTTGACAGCAAGCGCAAGGGGCGGTAAGCCCAAAATGAACCCCCAGGGAGTGGCAGCTCCCTGGGGGTTCGTGCATGGCCTGTACTCAATCTTTGGCTGTGCTCATTATACCACAGCCTCTATAGTATATGCAAGAGAAAATTTTTTAGAAAACCCCTTGACTTTCTGTGTACACACACATAGTAAACGTGTACACAGAAAGGAGGCGATTAAGTGAGCCCTCGTACGGGGAGACCTGCGTCTGAGAACCTCAAGAATATCCAGTTGAAAATTAGAGCGGATGAAAAACTAATAGCAGATTTGAACTTCTGTTGTTCTGCTCTAGACAAAACAAAAAGTGATGTAATTAGACTAGGCATTCAAAAGGTTAAAGAGGACGTGGGAAAAATGGAAACAGCCTGTGACCCTCGACAAGTAACAGACTGTTTCCACTCACCAACACCCGGAGGTTTGGTAAATCTGATTATATCAGACCTCCCGGGGAATTTCAAGGAGGTTTGATGCTCCCCACCCCGCTGTCTCGATGTGAGACGGCGGGGATTTTTGGAGAATGTTATCATCTTCGCAAAGGAGCGCGAGCGTACCAAGCAGCACATTTTCACACAATTTCACATATTTTCACCAAATCCCCGCTGGAACACAGCCCAGCGGGGATTGTTTTATGGGATAATAGGGTGCACAAAGAAGAAAGGAGCGGCAACGATGGATCAATTTGCGTTTTCCGGATTTTCCGCATCCAACATGCTCGCCTGTGTGGTGGACGGCACGGACATCTATCAGACCGACTACGCTGGGAATCGGCAGCTGATCGGCAAGACCCTGTCCGCTTACAGCGAGCTGGAGCAGACCACCACGGAGTACTACAACAAGCTGGTGGAGCTGGGGGTCATCGTCCCGCCCAAATCCCAGGAGGAGCTGATGGCGGAGATGCAGAAGTCCATGCTGGAGATGTCCGGCATTATCGCTGGCCTGTCAAACGAGGTAAAGGAGTTGAGGAGCCGTGAATCTGGACAATGTGCTTGCAGCTGTGGGCAGGATGTTTCCCAGCGCGAACCTAAACGGAGCGGTGGAAAAGGCGCAGGAGGCAATCAACGGGACGGCGAACAGCCTTGACGGCGTCAGCGCCACCGCCCAGAAGCTTGGCCTGAACCGGCAGATGGTAGAGGACATTTACCGCAAGTACGGCAGCACAATGCAAGGCCGGGCCGTCTGCGGGCTTCTGGGCACCACTCCTGAGGCGCTGAAGGCTGACGCAGAGAGAATGCTGGGCGGCAGTTCCGCGCCCTTCCAGCCCCCTCAGAACGCCCGACAGGGCACAAGCAGATTCCCCCGGCTGAAATAGCCGTTGGAATAATTTATAAACAAAAGGAGTGAGGCAAATGGAGGAATCCAAGAGCGGCATGAGTTGGATTGGCGTGCTGTTCGTCATCCTGGTGATCTGGGCCATCTTCGGCGGCGGCTTCGGTAATGGCTGGGGCAATCGCGGCAGCTGCGCCTACGATGGCTGTAACCGCGTGTCCAACTGCGAGGTGGAGAAGCGGGAGATCATCGACAGCGCCCGCACCCAGTACCTGACCGAGCAGCAGGGCGAGACCACCCGCCTTGCCATTCGGGACAGCCGGGATGCGGTGATGGGTCAGGCCAGCCGCATCTACGAGGCGCAGCAGGCCGAAAAAATCTTCGATCTGAAGCTTGGCGGAATGGCAAAGGATGCGAGGATTGCACAGCTTGAAACGCAGATTCACAATGATGCCAAGTTTGGTGCCATTGAGAAACAGTTCTATGACTGCTGCTGCGAGTTCAACCGCCGGTTGGACAGCATTGAGTGCGACATGCTCAAGCAGCCCCGGCTCTCCGGCGTGGCGGCTACCTGCAACGGGCAGCTGGTCCCCGCGCTGTTCCGCAATGACTGCGGCAACTGCTTCGGCAGAAACCGCGACATCTGATGCTAGGCCCTGCTGGCCGGGAATTTGGGCGGGGCCATTGGCCCCGCCCTCTGCTTAGAAAGGAGAAAGATTATGAGCTGTAAATCCGCAATTTTCACCGCCAATACCAATGCCCAGACCGTTGCTGTAGGCGGCACGCTGGCCCTGGGCTCCACGATCCGCCGCTATGGCTGCAACCTCAACCAGAACGGGAACAGCATCACCATTAACGGGTGTGATGACGCGGGATATTACGACGTCAAGGCCTCCGTCACCGCCGCGCCCACCGCCGCCGGGACCGTTACCGTCTCTCTGTTCCGCAACAACGTAGCCGTCCCCGGGGCGACTGCTTCCGCCGCTGTGTCCACTGCCGGGAACCCTGTCAACCTGTCTATCGCGGCCCTGGTGCGGGAGTTCTGCTGCGGCGATGATTCCGCCCTGACCCTGGTGCTCTCCGGCGCGGCCGCCACCGTCTCCAACGTGGCCGTTGTGGTGGAGCGCATCTGATGGGCGGCGTACTGCTGGGCTTCGCCCTGGGCGCGATGGCTTTCACCGCCCAGGGCCGGGAGCTGGGGAACAAGGTGGGGGCCGCCGCCATCGATCGGGCGAAGAAGGTGATGGACCGTGCAAAGGAACCCGCAGAACAATCTGCCGGAGCCACTGGGGATCATCGTCATCCTGGCTAACTTCTGCTTCGGGCTTTGGAATGTATATTCCAACGCACGGCAGGAGAAGAGGCAGACCGCATACGATCAGCGGCAGCAGCAGTTGATTGCCATGCTGTCGGAGCTGCGGGAGGAGATTGGAGGAGGTGACTGATTATGCACCATCAGATTGAGAAAAACAAGTGCATCCTGTGGGAAACGATGGAGAAGCTGGGCAGCCAGAAGATGAACCCGGCAATTGCCGAGCGGCTTGCTGTGTATCGGGACGCCTATAAGGCCCTGCATATGCTCTGCGAGGAGGATATGAAGCCGGAGGACCGCAGCGCCCACGCCTCGGAACACAAGGCGCTCACGAAGGAGACCGCCCTGGAGTGGACCGGCCGCATGCAGAACGAGGACGGCACCACCGGCCCCCACTGGTCCATGGAGCAGACGGAGCAGGCCCGCAAGCAGCGGGGGATTGACTGCGATCCGCTGGCGTTCTACGTCACGATGAACATGATGTGCTCCGACTACTGCAAGGCCGCGGAGAGGGTCAACGCAAACAGCGTGGACTTCTATGCCTACATGGCCAGGGCGTTCCTGGATGACAAGGACGCACAGCCGGACAAGCTGGAGCGGTACTACAGATGTATCGCAAAGAAGTAGAGGAAGTGGGCCCCCCCCAAGCCGGGGCGCCCAAACAAGGGTGAAAATAAAATTTTAAAAAAAATTTAACAAAATCCAAAAAAAAAAAAAAAAATAATTTTATTTTTTTTTTGTTTTTAAA
>CANAZG010000191.1 GCA_947365965.1 uncultured Clostridia bacterium | reverse complement strand
TGGGGGTATAGCTCAGCTGGGAGAGCGCTTGAATGGCATTCAAGAGGTCAGCGGTTCGATCCCGCTTATCTCCACCAAGAACAAGGACTCATGTAGCCGAAAGGTACATGAGTTCTTGTTCTATTCTAATAAGAAGCAAGAGCGGATATTTGATTCAGATAAAACTTGCAGAGAACGAGTTGCCGCACCGGTTCATTGGTCACTGTAGGCCAAATGGACCGGCGCTTTTTATATCCAGCAGCAATCTTTTCTCCACGCATATGTCCAATGTAATGACCATCTACGCTGACTACCAAGCGCGCAGCGCCACAGCGGAGTATCAGACCTTAGCGGACAACTTCAACGGGAGTTTTGAGATACGGAGGAGGATACAAAATGAACGACTTCCAAGCAAAATATCTGGCAGAAGTTAGCCACAGGCTCCAGCGGGAAGGATTTTCCATTGAACCAGAGCATGCAGGTCTGCTGCCTGTTGAAAAAGATTCCCATCGGCTCTGCAACGTCAACATGTATGGTGGCATGAGCTACGATGCGGACTTTGTGCAGAGGAACAGACAGGAGGACGCTCTGGATCAGGTGCGCAGCATTGTCGTGGAAACCATGGCATATATGCGGCAGATGACGGCAGCCCCTCCTCTGTTGGCGGATGGATTATCAGGAGACTACCGGCTGCTGGCGGAATTTAATCACATTGTCCTGGCGGGACATGAACGCGAAGGTGGTTACGGCATCGAATTTATTACGTGGGAGCGTATCCGGGATGGTACAAGCCTGTGGCAAGGACACTACTGTGATAACAACTATGCTGCCGCAAAACGGGATTTTGCCGTCCGCTCTGGACTGATTCCCTCCAGCCTCCTTTTCACACGGGAACAACTTGCGGTAATTTTTGACGCCGCGCAGAACATGACCACCCTGGACCTTGTTTCCAACCCGGAGCAGGGCAAACTTCTGGAGGAAATCATGGGACAGATAGAAGAAGCGGTGCCGCAGGTGATCGATCTGGCAAATGAGCTGACGGAAAGTCCCCGGCAGCCTGCACCGGGAGAAATGCAGTTATATTGAGTTCAAACGAGAGGGGCCTGTAATTGCCGATCCGGCAGAAACAGGCCCCTCTTTTTTTATTCTTAAGGAAGGAAAACAGAAAAATGACCAGATTTTTTGAACGCGGCACAGCCCTTGCGGAAATGGAGCGGCAGATGATGATGGTGCCGAACGTTACGCCCCGCGGCAACGGCAGCGCGGTCCTCTGCCGCTACCGCACCGCTGCGGCGGATGTGGACTGCCAGAGCTGCGTCCGGCGCCGCCGCCAAAGCTGCCGGAGTCTGAAGTGCCTCCACCTTACGGAGCGGCTGCGGGCAGGGACGGCATCTGTGGCGGAGCTGGCCGCTGAAACAGTCCAGCCCTGGAAGCACCTCCGGCTGAAGCAGCGGGCGATGCTCATTGCCGGACAGATGAAAGCCTTCCACTTCGAAGGCCAGCTCCACGTCACGCGGATGTTTGAAATGACGAAGGGCGAAGGGGAGGACATCGGCAGCCAGTGGCTGGCGGCGGTATATCTGCTCTCAGCCCGCGCCCCGCTCTGGCAGAACACCCTTGCGGCGGTCACGCCGGGCCGGATCGATTTCGACCGGGTCAGGCTGCGGGACTCCACGGTCCAGGACTACGTCCTCTACCGGGCGGCAAAAGGGATCTGCTCCCACACCCTGGGTGCGACATCAGAGGAATTGGCCGACCCGGAGCTGGTCAGCGATGACACCCTGCGGCTGATCCTCTGCGCGGCGGTCACCGCCCGGTACGGGCCGGAGGCTATGCAGATCGGGAGGGATAGAAAATGCTGAAAGCTGTTTTGAGCTATCCCATGCACCCGGAGCATGGTGTCGTTACGATCCCTTTTCCCATTCCCGAGGAGGACTATGACCACACGATGGAGCTGCTGGAGGGGGTAGACATAGGCGATGTACTGCGGCAGGATTGCTATGTCGTAGAGCTGGACAGCCGGTATCCCATCCTCAAACGCCTGGAGGGCTCTGCGGTCAATGTGGACGAGCTGGACTACCTGGCAAAGCGGCTGGACAGCTTCTGCGAGGGCGAGGACGATCAATTCCTGGCTATGGCCCATAAGCTGAACCTGACGGATATCAAGGATCTTATCAACCTGACCTTCTGCTGCCAGCAGGCTACGGACATCGCCAGCTTTTCTGATTTGGAGGCCATTGGCCGCGCCCACTATATGAATATCCACGGCGGCTGTGCCGTTGGCGAGGAACTTGCCAACCTGGATGGTTGTGAAACGGCTCTGCTGCTGATTGACAGTGGAGAGGGAGTCGTTACTCCCTACGGCGTGGTCTATGACAACGGCATGAAGCTGGAACCGCTCTATGATGGAAGGCATTTCCCGTCCTACCTCTATAAATCGCCGGTGATAGCGCTGGAAACTGTGTCGGGACAAGGCGCGGAGGGGTATTTCTGCCTGCCCATGCCTGATCGGCAGCTCCAGCGGGTGATCGCGCGGGCGGGACTGGAGAAGCAGAATGCTCCTCTGAGAATCGTAATGGACGAGCTGCCGGAAAAGGTCGCGGAAGCGTTAGATCTGGAGAGTCTCTCCCTTGACGATCTTTCCGCCCTGAACCGGATGTGCCGGGCCATTGAGCCGCTGAAGGATGCGGATATGGAGAAACTGAACGCGGTAGTGCTGACAGCTGAACCGGGAGATATTATGGCGGTCTGCCAGCTGGCGGAGAACCTGGACCAGTTTGATTTCTTCCCCGGCATTCATACCCCGGAGGAATACGGCAGATACATGATCCAGCAGTCCGGCCACTTTGTTTGGCAGCGAGATCAGCGCTGAGAGTATGAACGCAGGTGTGGCAGCCGCCTCCGCACTTGTTATGACTCTGCTGGCAACAATTGCGTCTCAAGTTCTGAAGTCTGCCGTTAAGGACGAAAACTATGAAGTATAAGGAGGGAAAGGAAATGGAGAAAAAGGAAAAAGTCGTAAAAGCCAATGCTGTTTCCCGGCTGAAGAAAGAAGTCCCGCGTATCCCAGGATATTTGGTGGTCCTCACCTGGGTCATTTTTACTTTCTTCATGATCGGTTGGATCATTCTGGCGTCTTTTTCAACTACGAAAGAGATCTTCACAGGCGACCTTCTGGCCAGTGGCCTACACTTTGAAAACTATGTTAAAGCATTCTTCACCAACAAGGGTCTGCAGAACCTGATCAACTCAGTCATCTACACGGTACCGTCCTGCATCCTCATCATTCTTGTCTGCGCTCCGGCGGCTTACTGCCTGTCCCGCTTCAAATTCTTTGGCAACAGCATGATGCAGAAAATGCTCATCTTCGGACTGGCGATCCCCGGAATCATGATTATCATGCCGCTGTTCTCTGTTGTCAGTGCATTGCACCTGTCCGGGTCCCGCTTTACGCTGATCTTCCTGTATACAGCCTGCTCCGTTCCCTATACGACCTACTTTTTGATGACGTTTTTCAACAGCATCTCGACCACCTATGAGGAAGCGGCGGCAATCGATGGCTGCGGCCCTGTCAAGTGCTTCTGGACAATCATCTTCCCGCTGGCCCAGCCTGCGG
>CANAZG010000190.1 GCA_947365965.1 uncultured Clostridia bacterium | reverse complement strand
CGATTTCTTCATACTGTTTATCCAGTCTGCCGCCCAGTTTATAGAGCCATGTGGGAATATGCTTGCGCTTCGTTTCCATTGAGGATTGCCCCCGTTCAAGCTGATTCCACCGTGCGGACATCCGCTCATGGTAAGAAGATTGGTGTATGTAACCTTGCGGTACTGCTTCAGATAGTCCAGATGCCGCTGTCCCCATGTGCCTATCGGCTGTTCTTCTTCGGTGGATACAGTCAAGCATGGTATTAAGTAATCTCCTTGCCGCTTGTATTTGCCGCCCAGTTCCTCAAAAATCGTCTTTGCCATTGTCTGTTACCTCCACATTCTTTTTTATTTTGAATGTCCGCAAAATCCGTCCTACATCTTTCGGTTTATGGAGCGGCTGGGCCTTTAATGGGCCCAGCTGTCTTTTTACATCTCCTGACCCAGCGCCTCCTCCAGCTTGCCCAGAGCACGCTTTTCAATGCGGGATACATAGCTGCGTGATATCCCATAGTCTGCGGCAAGCTCCCTTTGGGTGCGCGGCGTTTTGCCGTTCAAACCATACCTCTGCCGGATGATGTCGGCCTCCCGCTCGGTCAGGCACTGGTCCACCAGCTGCCTGACTCGGATATGGCTGTCCCGAGTGTCCAGGTCCTCCAGCATGGTGTCCTCTACTCCTACGATATCCATCAAGAACAGATTATTCCCGTCCTTGTCCGTATCCAGAGTCTCTGAGAGAGAGACCTCCCCCTGGAGTTTTTTCTGGCTGCGAAAGAACATGAGGACCTCATTTTCAATACACCTGGCCGCATATGTCGCTAATTTGACATTTTTCTCCGGTTTATAGCTGGAGATTCCCTTTATCAGGCCAATCGTCCCGATAGAGATCAAGTCGTCCTGGTCAACACTTTGGGTGTAGTATTTCTTAATAATATGCGCCACCAGCCGCATATTCCGCTCCACCAGCACGTTCCGCGCCTCCAGGTCCCCCTGGGCGCAGCGCTCCAGATAGATCTGCTCCTCCTCCGCGCTCAGGGGCTTGGGGAATGAGCTGGCATTTCCCGACAGATGCAGAGATAAAAACAGGCTGCTTCGCAGCAGCAGCAACGCTGTAGAAAACATATACCATTCCTCCTTTTGTTCAAAGTATGTTTCAAAGGACTGTCCCTATGCCCGCCGAAAATCATCCCCGGCTCGGAAAACCGCCGTCAACCGCTGGACATTTCCCCGCCATCGCGGTATACTTGGCATATCCCCTGAGAATCGCCCAAGGAGGACCACGCCATGTACGAGTTGATCCAGGCCGGTGAAAACACCTTTTACATTGACAGCCCCACCAAGCTGGGCGTCTACCGCATCCCCCAGGGGGCCTATCTGGTGGACAGCGGCAACAGCAAGGACGCCGGGAAGCGGGCCCGCCAGATTCTGGACGCCAACGGCTGGCCCCTGCTGGGCGTCCTCAACACCCATTCCCACGCGGACCACATCGGCGGGAACCGCTTTTTGCAGGACCGGACCGAGTGCAAAATCTTCGCCCAAGGCATGGAGGCGGCTTTTACGGCCCACCCCATCCTGGAGCCCTCCTTCCTCTATGGCGGATGCCCCTGCCGGGACCTGCGCCATAAGTTCCTCATGGCCCAGGAGAGCCGGGTCTCCCCCTTCTCGGACCCCGGCTTTCCCGCCCAGATCCAGGTCATCCCCCTGCCGGGCCACTCCTTTGACATGGTGGGCTTCCGGACGCCGGACGATGTGGTGTTCCTCGCCGACTGCGTCGCCAGCCAGGCCACGCTGAGCAAGTACGCGGTCTCCTTTCTCTACGATGTGGACGCATATCTGAACACGCTGGATCAGGTGGAGGCCATGGAGGCCGCCCTGTTTGTGCCCTCCCACGCGGAGGCCGCCAGGGACATCCGGGAGCTGGTCCGGCAGAACCGGGCCAAGGTCCACGAGGTGGCCGCCCGGCTGCTGGAGATCTGCCGGGAGCCCCTGGCTTTCGAGCAGATCCTGGCCCGCGTCTTCCAGAGCTGCGGCATGACCATGAGCTTTGAACAGTATGTCCTGGTGGGCAGCACGGTCCGGTCCTATCTGGCCTGGCTGCGGGACAGCGGCCGGGTGGACGTGGACATCCGGGAGAACCTGCTGCTGTGGCGGAGCGTCTGACCCGCCGTTTCTCCATATTCCATACCAACATGCCCCCGCGCAAAGGAGGACACACGATGAATCTCTGCGATATCCGGGAGATCCGGGCCCTGCTCTCCCGCCACGGCTTTCACTTCTCCAAGTCCATGGGCCAGAACTTCCTCATTGCTGATTGGGTTCCCCGGGAGATCGCCGCCGCCAGCGGCGCGGACATGGCCCACGGCGTGCTGGAGATCGGCCCGGGCATCGGATGCCTGACCCGGGAGCTGTGCGCCCTGGCCGGTCAGGTGGTGTCCGTGGAGCTGGACAAGGCCCTGCTGCCGGTGCTGGCGGAGACCATGGCCGACGCGGACCGCTTCACTCTGGTCCCCGGCGACATCCTCAAGCTGGACGTCCCCGCCCTGGTGGACCAGCATTTCCAGGGTCTGACCCCCCTGGTCTGCGCCAACCTGCCCTACAACATCACCACCCCCGTCCTCCGCGTCCTGGCGTCCTCCGGCCGCTTCGAGGCCATGACGGTCATGATCCAGCGGGAGGTGGCGCTGCGTCTGGCCGCCCGGCCCGGAACCGGGGACTACGGCGCGTTCACCGTCTTCATGCAGTACTACTCCCAGCCGGAAATCCTCTTCGACGTGCCCCCGGACTGCTTCCTCCCCGCCCCCAAGGTCACCTCCGCCGTGGTGCGCTGCCGGATGCGGCAGACCCCGGCGGTGTCTCCAGCCTGCGGACAGGACTTCTTCTTCCGGACGGTCCGGGCCGCCTTCGCCCAGCGGCGGAAGACCCTGGCCAACAGTCTGTCCTCCGTCTTCGGGCTGGGCAGGGACCGGATCGCCGACGCCATCGCCGGCTGCGGCCTGCCCCCGGCCGTGCGGGGGGAGGTACTGGGACTGGAGGAGCTGGCCAATCTGGCGGACCGCCTGTGGGAAATGACAGGTGAAAAAAATCCCTGAGAGCGCAAAAATGCGGATGATCCGAGAAAAGCCTCGGATCATCCGCTTCCTTTTTTCACGCCTCATCCCCCCAGCAGACTCTCCAGGGGCAGGCCGCCTGTGGCGTACAGCGCCGCCGCCAGCTGCTCAAAGTCGCAGTTGGCCTCCACCTGGTCCCGGATCCCCTCCGGCAGCGCCAGGGGCAGACGGCCCCGGCCCGCTTCTCCGCCGGGATAGAGGGTGTATAGGATGGGGTTGTTCCTGGCCAGATCCCCCCGCTGGGAGAACATGACCAGCGCATCCGCCCGGTCCAGCTGGTCCGGCGAGGGGTCCAGCACCAGGGAGATGCCGTACTCCCGCCGCAGGCTGCGGGCAAAGGCCTCTCCGCCGCTGTTCACCCCCAGCAGCACATACCGATAGCCCAGCGCCAGCACCTTGGCGCACTCGGACACCTCCCGGGCGCACCGCTCCCCTGTCACCGCCACCACCGCCTGGGTGGGCTCCAGGCCCAGCCTCTCCAGGCCGCGCTTGGTCATGGGGGCCGCCAGGGCCCGCCGCAGAGGCAGGGTGTCCACCGGGCAGACGCCCTGGCGGATG
>CANAZG010000189.1 GCA_947365965.1 uncultured Clostridia bacterium | reverse complement strand
CGGATAATTGCTGCACCATACATTCACCCTCCTATGATGTATAACAAACCGTTGACAGCAAAAATATAACACGGCGTTGTCCTTTCTGTCAAGACCATTTTGCAAAAAAGCGCCGTGGCAAATGAGAATATCAAATTGGCAAAAATGACGGCGAGGCATTGCCCCGCCGCCACTTTGCTTTATGAGTATATGATTTCCGTGTTTACAATTTCCGTCGCACTTGCTCGGATGTTGTTCATCATACCGACCCAGGCCATTTGGTCGGTAGATTTCAGCGCCTCGGTGATACCCTGGGCCTGGGCCATCTGCTGGACGATTAGGTTCATCATTTCCTGTGCCTGCTGGTCAATGTCTGCAAGGTAGCCGTCCAGCTTGCCGCTCAACAGCAAGGCGTTATACAGGGCTGGACGGTGTTCTTTGAGATACTGCTTGTGCCGCTGACCCCACACGCCGACCGACTGTTCTTCTTCAGCGGGTACAGCCAGACAAAATAGGCGTAACGAGGGAGGCCAGAAGCGAGATGAAGCATAAAGGACAAAGACCGTGTATAGCATCCAGCCGGGGACCGGATTGTTGGCATCATATTAGGACTTGTCCTGGGAACTCTCATAGCAGGCCGGCGCAGGTTAGCCTGCGTGTCTCATGCGTCTGCTCAAGCTGCTTCCATTCCGAGCATCAGCGAGGAATGGCGCATTATCCGAGGAGAAAAATAATCCGAGGAGTAAAGCGAAAAGCCAGTAACATCAAGGCTTTCAGCAAAAACTTCTCGGATTATTATTAGGGAACCACTGATTTAATCCCCCAAGTATAAACCAGCCGGACAGGCTGCTTTTGGTAACAAAATGGCTGCACCCAGAGGTAGCAAGATAGTAAAGTGTCCTTGGGGCCAATCTCAACTTCTATGTTCTTGGGCAGGTTGAGCATAACCTCCACTGAGGCAAAAGAGGTCTGCCGCCGGGTATTGGCATCGAAGGTGAAGACCGGCACCAGATGCTGAACGACATGATTTCTCTGGAAGTAGCCATAGGCGTTGGCTCCCTCAGGCATGATGGTGACCGATCTGATACCCGCCTCGTCTCCTTCCTGATACGCCATAATCTGATAGGTAAAGCCCTGCGCAGGGAGAAAAGCGCCCGTCTGGCAGAGGGCCAGCGGGCGCGGATGGTCAGGGACTGGACTCGATATCGTTGACAAGAGGTGGGAGCTGGGAAATCATATTGTCCATATCCTCAAACATGGCACTCTTGGTGGTGCCCAGGCGGCTGGCACAGTCGATGTGTTCAACCACTCTCTGGTAAGCGCTCTTAATCTGGTCAAAGAACTGCCGTAGGGTGTGTAACGCCTGCTGTGAGGACTGGATAACGCTGGAAATTTCATTCTGGACCGCCACGGTGCCTTCGGCGGCGGTCGTGATTTGGCGGAAGCTCTCGTCAGTCTGGGCCACGATCCCCGCATTCTGGCCCAGGGTAGCTTGGGAGGTCTGGATGCTGTCGTTGAGCTCGCCTGCGCGGCTCTCAACATCGTTGACGCTAGTATTTACCTCGCCGGACAGTACCTTGATCTCCTCAGCCAGTTGCTTCACCTGAGCGGCAACCACAGAAAAGCCCCTGCCCGCCTCGCCGGCCCGGGCCGCCTCAATGGAGGCGTTAATGGCCAGGATATTGGTCTGATCTGCGATGGAGACGATCTTACCCATGCACTGCTGAATTTCCCGAATTGCGGACTGCAGCTGGGAGAAGGTCTCCGCCATGGCGTCGTAGGACTGCTGCACCTGCGCAGAGGTCTGTCCAAGCTGTTCGATCTGGCTCTGGGCTTGGGAGACACTCTGAGCTATTTCATGGCGCACCTGGGCAAACTGCTCCGCAGTCTGATTGATGTTGGAGAAGGACTGTCCCATATCCTGGAGCTTTTCCTGAAAGTGATCCGCCGTCTTCAGAACATCATCAAAGGAAGCACCCACCATGCTCAGCTCCCAGAGAGAGGCAACTTCTTTCTGAACTAGCTCCTTCTGATAGGACTTCAAGCTGCCCGCCACGTGCAGAATAGGGTAGAGACTCTTTTTTTCCTGGGGTTGCGCTGGAACCTTTCGGCCTTTTTTTCTAAATAACATAGCCATCCTCTCCCTCATTCAAAGACTACGCAGGTCATGGACTGGTTGACAAAGCGGTTGTTATAATGCTCGCCATAGCCGACGAAGCCGGCGTGGTTGCCCAAGGCCGCCATGTCTCGCAGATAGGCCTGCATATAGTTGTGTTCAGAGAATAGCTTGTATCGGAACAGGCAGTTGATCGAGAAAATGGCGGAACGGCGGGGAAAATCCCGGCAGATCTGTTGGATGGTTTCCCTTGTAATCGCCTGATAGTCCCCCAGCTCCAGCAAAATCAAAACGTCGGAGTCGTTGACTTGGCGGAAGCAGGCCAAGGCATTGCCCTGGACCTCCTTGATAGAGATGATGCAGGTATCGTCCCCGTTGACCTTTCCAAAGGGATTTTGGAAGGTTCGGGTTAAAATTTCTTCGTCTGAGACATGGAGAATGTCCTTGTAGACCTGCTTGGCCGGCTTGCCGTTCAGCGACCCCAGGATGTAGTTTGACCGGTCCGTGTCAGAGGCGATAAAACGATATTGTCCCAGCTGATGGTAGATGTTCTCCTTATAGGTCTTGACCCGCCCGTTCTGGTTCCGAACCAGGCCGTACGCCACTGCGTCTTCATAAATGATCCCATTGGCCGAGACTTTACCCTGATCTCCGGTACCGCCCACCAGCGGGATGCCACGCTGCCGTAGGGAGGTGTTCACTGTGGTCAGCACACAGGCGTCGTTGCCAGCGCAGAAGTCAATACACACCGTGTCCCGGCCAGAGCCGTTCACCGTTTGAAGATCCTGCTCCAAGCGGCGTATGTATTTGACCGGCATAGTGGATACCTGCTGGAGAACGTTGGATACAGCGGTGACACCGTCGGAAAAGGCAATCACGCCCACCCCATGCTCAACAACCTGGGTCTGATAGCTCATTCCGATACATCCTATGCTGGGAACTCCGGGGAAACGCCTTTCCAGGGCCTGTACATGGTCTTCAAATTGAACATCATTGGACAGCAACATGATAAATTGGGGATTGTAGAGGCCCTGGAGAGCTTCCTCCAGATTGCCTCGTTGACTCATACCAAAAAATTGTTTCACACAGTCCTCTCCCTTCGTGTCCTTAATTTTTTTATTATACTCGAAAGCGCCGGGTGTGTCAATAACCTGCGCTGCGTAGGGAGTGTACAAATTGTAGGATTGTCAAACAAATAGGACTACAGCAATTCCGTAATACAAAGAGAGTTTGCAAAGGGCGAAAAAAGAGGTAAAATAGGGCAAAGGGGGCAGAGCAGATGATAAGCAAGGAACTGCGGGAATTGATTATAACGGATAGGCGGGAAGGGCTATCCGTAGCGGAAATCGGCCGGGTGCTGCATGTAGGGAAACCGACGATATGGAAATTGCTGAAGCAGGAACGGGAAACCGGGAGTATAGAATCTCGCTGCCACGGAAGGAAATCCAGCCTGACAGCAGAACAGTATGAGCAGATGATAGCAACGCTTAACAAGGGCACACAGGCCATAGTATAAAGCGCAGAGAGAAAGATTTTCAGATTTTCCACTCAAACGAAACGCGGTCGCTGGTGG
>CANAZG010000188.1 GCA_947365965.1 uncultured Clostridia bacterium | reverse complement strand
AGTACATTGAGGGCCAACCCCAGGTGTCCGCCGTCCCGGTGCTGCCGGACGAGGGTGGCACAGTCATCAGCGGCATGGACACCGAGGACAAATCGGTGCGCGAGGGGACAGTCACCTATGACATTCGCTTCCGCGCCATCGTTCCCGACTCCGAGGAACAAATTGCCCTCATCATCAACGTGGAGGCCCAGAACGATTTTTACCCCGGCTATCCGCTGATAAAGCGTGGCATATACTACTGTTGCCGCATGATTTCTTCCCAGTACGGCAGGGAGTTCACTGGCTCCCATTATGAGAAAATCAAGAAGGTCTACTCCATCTGGATTTGCATGAAACCGCCGCAGTATCGAGAGAACACCATTACCCGGTATCGGCTGGTGGAAGAATATCTGGTCGGCGAGGGCAAAGAACCCATCAGGAATTATGATTTGCTGTCCATCATCATGCTGTGCCTTGGCGGGCCGGATGGGGCAAACTATGACGGCGTACTGCGGATGCTGGATGTGCTTCTCTCCAACGAAACCAGCGAGGCGGAGAAGCGGAAGATTTTGCAGGACGATTACGACATTCAAATGACGCAGACAATGGAAAGGGAGGTGTCGGTCATGTGCAATCTGAGCAAGGGCGTTAGGGAAAAAGGTCGGGCAGAAGGTCACGCAGAGCGGGCGTTGTCCGATCTCCGCAACCTTATGGAAACGATGGGCCTGACCATTGAGCAGGCTATGGCGGCGCTGAAAGTCCCGGAGGGCGAACGTCAGAAATATATGGATTTGCTGGAACGGCAGTAATGACAAAAACGCCACGGACTATCGTTGTCCCTGGCGTTTTCTGTATCTACGTTAGCTGACTTGAGCAGCTTCGGCTTCTGCCTGTTTCTTCCTGTGGTAGTTCTCCCGCCTCGCGGCAAGCATACGTTCATACCGGGCCTGGGCTTCGGGATCTCCGGCGGCAGCGTCCGCATACATTTTCTGACGGGACTTCTTTACCGCTTCTGACTGTTGCGCTCTCTGCTGCGCCAACTCTGCCGCCGCTACCGGGTCGGTTTCGGCGCGGGCTTTCAAATCCTGCAAAGCCGCCTTTTTCCGATTGCGATGGGCTTCCAGCCGTTCCGCTTCTTCCAGGGTGAGAGGCAAACCCGCCTCGGCACATCCGGCAAGTTCTTTCAACGTCCGCTGTTGGGGCTTCGGGGGCTGTGCGGACTTCTGCCTGTCACGCCACGCTTTGTGCTGCTCGGCTTTCTTCTGGCGGTGCGCCGCAAGCCGCTCCGCTTCCTCCGGGGTGAGATCGGCTCCATCCAGCTTGGCGAGTTCCTTCAGTGAGCGTTTGCGAGGCTTCTCTGGCTGACTGGCCTTTTTCTTGTCGCGTTGCTTCTGCTGATAGGCCCGATTGCGCTCTAACCGCCGTTCTTCCTCCGCCTGTTCCTCCGGGGTCAACAGGCCCGCCCGCTTCCTCGCGGTAAACTCCCGGCGCTCCTGCTTGTACCTCTCATACCGAACCTGGGCAAGCACCTGGGAGCGTTCCTCTTTCTCTGCCTGTTCCTCCTGCTGGCGGCGTTCTTCCTCCTGCTCCATCGGGGTCACAATGTCGGCGGGAACCTCAAACGCGCCAATGAAATTGAAATAGAAATCTAACCGCTGACGGCGCTGCTTTCCCCGTCCGTTGCCCTCATGGACAACGATTTTCTCGATAAACTCATTGAGAATGGGCGTAGTCAGTTCCGAAAAATCGGTGTACCGCTTGGCAAGGTCGATAAACTCCGTCATTCTCACCCGGTCGGCGTTCCAGTTGTCCAGCAAGCCCTGCCACTCCGTCATGGAGGCTTCCAGCGCGGCCTGTTCCTCGTCATACTCGGCAAGGAGGCGGCTGAAATGCTTGTCCGGCAGCTTGCCCGTGGCGTTGGCCTCGTACAGCTTCTTCACCAGTCCGTCCAGTTCGGCGTGGCGCTTCTTCGCCTGGACAATCTGTTTCCGGCAATCCTTGACTGCTTCCTCCTGGCGCAGACTGGATGCCTTTCGAACCCGCTGAACAAACTCCTGCTCGTTGTTGCGGACATACCAGCTTATCCGCTGGATGGCGGAGAGGATCGCCGCTTCCAGCTTTTGCGTGGCAACATAGTGAATGGTGCAATCCTCCATAGGTGCCCGGTATCTGGAACAGGTGAAAGCATCGTCAATGTACTTGCCTTGGACAAGACTGTTGTGGTGGGTCAGCTTTGCGCCGCAGTCGGCACAGTAGAGCAGTCCGGTTAAACGGTTAGGGGCATTACTCCGCTTGGGTGTCCGGCGCTTGGTTTCCCGCAAACGCTGAACATTGTGCCACGTTTCTTCGTCAATGATGGCGGGGACGGCTCCCTCAAATACAAATTGTTCCTCTGGCATTGTCCTGCGGGTGCTTTTAGTCTTGTAGTTCTCACAGACAGTCTTGCCCAGCACCTTGCGCCCCAGGTACTCCGGCCTTTTAAGAATATAACCCAGGGTGGTGGCAGACCATGCGTAGGGGTCGCGGTAGCTGTTGGCTCGAACAGGACAGCCGATACGCTTCCAGTGTTCGGAAGGGATGGGGATTTGCTCGGCCCGCAGCGTTCGGGCGATGCCGTTGACGCTCTGACCGTCCATGACCATCTGAAAGATGCGGCGCACAACGGCGGCAGCTTCCTCGTCGATCACCCACTCGCCCTTTTCTTCTTTTGAGGCGAGATAGCCATAGGGGACGGCCCCCGAACAGCGCAGGCCCTTTTCCATTCTGGACTTGAAAACGGTCTTGATTTTGCGGCTGGTGTCAGCAACGTACCACTCATTTATCACATCCCGGAAGATGGACATAATATCAAATCCATTGGCGGTGTCCAGGTTGTCATTGGCGGCGATAAAGCGGACGTTGTACTCGTCAAAGGTGCGTTTGAGCAAGCCGACCTCCACCACGTCACGGCCTATTCTGCTCTGGTCTTTGACAATGACGGTAGCCACATTCCCGGCCCGTATCTCGTCCACCATAGCATCCAGGCCGGGCCGCTTGAAGGTCGTTCCCCGCACCCCGTCATCGGTGAAGTGGCGGACATTAGTGAAGCCATTTTTTCGGGCGTAGTCCTCCAGGATGCGCTTTTGATTTTCTACGGACACGCTCTCGTCAGACCGCCCATCGTCGTGAGATAACCTTTCGTACAATGCTGTGATTTTACCCTTTTGCTCCTGCTTCCTCATGTGTGTAACCTCCTGTTTTGTATTTTCACGACCTTTCTATCCTTATTATAGTGACCCTGCCGGTAGTGTGGCACAGAAAGGAACGAATCTGCATGAAGATGGTTTCGATTTGTGGGCCAACGCCATTTATGGGGCAAACCGTACACGTGATTTCAGCGCAGGCGGGCTTGATGCCGGATATAATACTGACTTTGCGGGCGGCGTAATCGGTGGGGACTGGACGTTCGACGCGGGCGCGGGCAAGGGTCGGGTCGGTCTCGCCCTCAACGTGGGCGCGGGCGACACCAAGTCGCGCGGCGACTTCAACAGCACCAAGAACGACTTCGATTTCTGGGGCGTATCTATCTACGGCGGTTGGAACATGGACAACATCAACGTGGTTGCCGACCTCGGCTATTCCGCTTCCAAGAACGAGCTGAAGCAGGACATCCCGTCCTCCCTCGGCATGGGCGGAAAGATCAAAGCGGATGT
>CANAZG010000187.1 GCA_947365965.1 uncultured Clostridia bacterium | reverse complement strand
GAAAATGCACATAGGCGCGATACCCGGCAGGGTCAAATCCGGCCCACTGGGTCAAAGCCGCTTTGGAAACGGTAATGGCGCAGGTGCTTCCTTCCTTTTCCCCCATGGCAGACAGAATGCCGGTCACAACATAGTCGCCATAAAAACTCTCAGTGTCCAATCGAACCGTTTCACCGATCCCAGCGCCCAGACCATAAGTGGAGAGGAAGTATTCGCTGACAGCAACTTCATTCGCCTGTGTTGGGAGTTCCCCCTTTACCAGCTCCATTTGGCTGCGGGCAATATACATCATGTCGCTGTCGCAGTACACATAGGAGGCGTTGTATCCCTGCTCCGAATGCTCCTGCCCAAGCAGATAGTATTCGCCCACCCGGGCAAACTCTGGCAGGTCTTTCAGGGTTGCCATGTCGGATGCGTCAACGCCGGTGAAGACTGCTTCGTAGGTGTCGGCCACCTGATTACGCTGGATCTGCGCCACGGAAACGGATAGAATTGCTGCAAAAGAGATCAGGAACGCCGCCAGAGTAACGGCAATCACAACCATCAGGTTCCGGCGCTTCTCACTGGCGAGGCTCCTCTTTGCCAGCTTCTTCACAATGGCGCTGGTGTCGTTTTCAAAGGGCCATGTCATAGTTTACCACCTCTATTCTGTCACACGAAGCTGCTCGACTACGCTGTTTCTTCTGCAATACAGGCCGGCCCATTTTGTAAGGACAAATTGCAGTGAAAAGACCAGCAAGAAGTAAAAGACCACAGATACGGCGGGGAACGTGTACTCTACAAAGCTGAATCCGGGCATGTTTCCTACCGCAGAACAGATTGCTTTTCCGATAATTAGACCGCCAACGATGGAAGCGGCAAAGCTGCCAAGGGTCTGGAATCCGTTTTCAAAGCCTACCATATGGTAAAGCTGTCTGCTGTCCAGGCCAATGGCACGAAACAGCCCCATCTCTTTCCTTCTGGAAATGATATTGGTCATGCTGGTATTGACCAAATTGATGATGCTGAACATGATAATAACGGCCAACAGCGCGTATGCTGCAAGAGAAATAGTGCTGAAAACGCTTTTGTATTGCATTGTCATATCTTTTAGCGTCTTCAGGCGCAAATGATCGCTTGACGCAATCAATGAATGCAATTCGTCCTCAATTTCAGTATAGCCGCTGTGCTCCATCCGAATCACGAACGCACTGTTTGCATTATAGGGAACTGTCTGCTCCATTTCCTCTGCGGGTAAAATAAAGCTGGACGCACTGTTTTTATCAAAGACAATAGCGGATACGACATAGGTAAAATTGCCTTGCAAATCGTTTCCTGTCTGCGAAAAAGTGACAGTATCACCGACCTCATAGCTTTTTTGCAGGTACTCTAATTCTGGGCTGCCCATATTGACCACAAGTGAGTTTTCTCCGGTATGGTCATGATGGGGGAGTTCCCCAGCCATTACCCGATCCTTCAGCGCCTCATAATCCTCTGCGTTCATGCTCCGGATCGCCGTTTCCATTCCGTCAATCGTGACGCAGAGTTCCTGTTGGCAGACGACTCCGCTTACGCCGTCTATCGACAAAATATCATGTTTCAATTCATCTGTCAGCAGATTGTTCTCCTGCAGCCGTGTAAGGGACAACGTGGGTGTGACCAGCGCCCGGTTCAGCTCTACCACATAGGCTCCCTCGTAGGGAAAACTCTGCTTTGCCCGTTGCTCAGGATCAAGAGAGGACAGCAGGGAGGAAATCCCCACAAGCATCATCCCGCTTAAAACGAGCGAGGTAAAGGTCAGTATGCTCTTTTTCCTGTCTCGAAGCAAATTCATAGCCGCAAGCGAACAGGGCGTGAGGGGGTTCCTGTTCCTTTTCAGACGTTTCCCGCTCTTTTTTACCTTGGTATAGCTGCTGTAACGGGATGCTTCCATGGGTGAAACCGACATTGCGATTTTAGTCGGCTTCAAAATGGACAGCTTTACACAAATAAAGACGGCGGCGCCAGACAAAAGCACGATCACAGCGTCAGGAAACAACTGAAACGCAGTTCTGTCTATCAGGAAGGACAGCATCCCGCCTACAATACACCCAAGCGGAATGAAACGGAGCGCAAGATAGTTTCCTTCCTTTGAAATGATTCGCTTGATCTGCTTTTTCGTGGCGCCAAGTGTACGCAGCTGCCCAAAAGATGTGACATTGTTCATGACTGAAATGAAGAATATATTATAGATGACCAGGGAACATACGCCGATCAGAACCAGCCCAACGAGCAGAACCGTCAGCACGGTCTCTTTTGACATGTTATTGCTGTCGATATATAGATTGTTGATCTGAATATTGTCTGTGGAGATTCCGCAATCCAGGCCAATCGTCCGGATCAGTTCTTTCAATTCCTGATTTGTATATTTTGCAGTATCACGAACAGAAATCATGGCGGCTGCGGGTTCGGCAGAAAGCGCGGAGTTTTCCCGCACAAAATTCTGTGAAACAATGGCGTTATATGCAACTCTGTTTCTGTCATTTTCGGCGGTCGTCTGGATAAAACCCGTGATTTGAAAATCTGCTGTTTCTAATTGACGGCTTGCCTGGTTGCGGTAATAAACGGATATGGTATCGCCAATATCCGCTTTCAAATTCAGAGCGTCTATATACCCCTTTTCTATAAGCAGTTCATTTGCCGCCTGCGGCATACTCCCTTCCATCAGCGTAATATTGGAAAGCCGCATGGTTGCTTCATCAGAACAGACGATGCCCATTGTGACGCCGTTTTCCCGCTCTGTCATACCAACGGAACGGTAAACGCCTACGCTCTCAATGCGGGTATCTGCTGTCAACAGGGAGATGTTTTCCTGGGAGAGATTTTGAAAAATCCCCTGATACGCAGTGGATGCCGCATATTCACTTGTAACATTGTAGGCGTAAGAAGAAACAAAGGCCATAATAGCAGCGGCCATAAAGATAATAACCCCAATCAGACGGTTCCTGAAATGGTTATCCCTGAGACGGGCGTTTGACAGTTTGCGGATTACCGCGCTGGTGTCATTTTCAAAAGGCCATGTCATAACAAAATACCTCCTTCAGTCCGTCGCCTTGATTCGCTCTACGAGAGAAAGCCGTCTGGTATAGCGAACTGCGCAGACGGAGAATACCGACTGCACGAAGAGCAGCGCGGCTCCGAACAACAGCACCTGGAGCACCGGGAAATGGTAAGTGAGCGTTCCGAACATACCAATCTGGTCGAACACCCGGCACACGGCCAGACTGCATACCGTCCCCAAAGTCAGCGTGACAAGCAAAGTAATCCCTACATAGTACAGGCATTCATAGGACAGCATGTTGGACAACTGCCGGCCGCTCATGCCCACGGACTGGAACACGCCGAACTCCTGCTGGCGGGTAAGCAGATTGGTAATGAGCGTATTGGCGAGGTTAATCAGGGAAAACACAAAGATGAAAACCAGAATGCCATAGTCCCGGGCCAGCTCTTCTTGCAGTCCACGCTCCAGCTCGGCGGACAGGTCATCCAGGCCGGAGATTGCCACCCGTTGGTCAGACACGGCGCTGAACACCGCTCGTCGCAGCTGGCCGCTGTCCTGTTCTGTGTGGAGGTTTACATAGCCCGTAAAGTCCGAAATCTCCGGATAGAGGACAGATAGTTCTTCTTTGGGCAGAATGAAGAAATGAGTCGAGTTACCGATTTGAACATCCTGAACAATCCCC
>CANAZG010000186.1 GCA_947365965.1 uncultured Clostridia bacterium | reverse complement strand
TGCTGCATCATTTGTCTTCCTTTTTCTTCGTTTAACTATTGATTCACACTTGTAAGCATATCTCCCATCTTTTCTCTGGCTCTCTCCCGAACGCAAAATGCGGTTTCTATTATCACGCCTTTTTCCGACATTGTTTTTGCTCCTTTCCGTGTCGGAAAGAGCCTTGATATGCCTACATCTATTATAGCATATTCAAGGCTCCTTTTCACTATATTTTTCGCTAAATTGCGTCCAGTGTGTCAATGATTTTTTCAAACTGTTTCCTCTTGATCTGAATACGGTTCCCGTTCAAGATCAGCCAGCCCGCCGTGGGATTTTCTTCTGCAAGTTTCCGTAACTTGTTTTCCCCAATGCGGAAATATTTTGACGCTTCTTCAAGGGTAAGCGTGTATTTTTCCCAAATAGGCACATCAGCATTACTGTTTGTCGATACACTCTATATGACATGGCGGCTACCTCCTTTAGCCGCCGCATTTAACAGCGAAACCGCGTCATTTCTTGAGAAGATAAAAAGAAACGGCGGCTTTGATTATTTCAAAACCGCCATGTATAAGTTCTTCTCTAAAAAGTTTTTCTTTTCGGTTCCTTTTCTTTTTTCAAAAAAAGGAATATTTTACGCCATCTTCTCCTTGATATGGCTCAGCCGGTCCAGGGCCTCCAGCAGGGTCTCGTCCCGCTTGGCGAAGTGGACCCGGACGATGTCCTGCACGTCCTCCTTGAAGAAGGAGGTGCCGGGCACGCAGGCCACGCCCACCTTCTGGGCCATCTCCTCGCAGAAGGCCACATCCGTCTGGCCCTTCCTCAGATAGGGGCCGATGTTGGCCAGGACAAAGTAGGCGCCCTGGGGATCGGTGAAGGGGATGCCAATGTTCCTCAGCCCGTCGGTAAACAGCTTCTTCATGTGGGCGTAGTGGGCGCCGAACTCCTCATAGTAGCTGTCCGGCATGTCCAGGCCCACAACGGCGGCCTCCATGAGGGGGGAGGCCGCGCCAACGGCATTGAAGTCGTGGTACTGCTTGATGCGCTCCATGATGGGCTCCGGGGCGATGGCATAGCCCAGCCGCCAGCCGGTGACAGAGTAGGTCTTGGAGAGGCTGGAGCAGCTGACCGTCCGCTCCCACATGCCGGGCAGGGAACTCATATAGGTGTGCTTGTTCCCCTCGTAGATGATGTGCTCGTAGACCTCGTCCATAATGGCGTACACGTCGTACTTTACGCACAGATCCGCGATGACCTTCAGCTCCTCATAGGTGAACACCTTGCCGCTGGGGTTGGAGGGGTTGCAGATGAGGATGGCCTTGGGGCCCTTGCGGAAGGCGTCCTCCAGCACGTTGGGATCAAACCCGAAGGCAGGGGGCGTCAAAGGCACGAAGATGGGCTCGCAGTCGGCCATGATGGCCTGGGCGTGGTAGTTCTCAAAGTAGGGGGAGAAAATGACAATCTTGTCCCCGGGGTTGGTGAGGGCGAAGATGGTGTCCACCATGGCCTCGGTGGAGCCGATGGTGACCACGATCTCCTTGTCCGGGTCCAGCTTGCGGCCCATGAAGCGGCTGCACTTCCGCGCCAGGGCCGCCCGGAAGTTGGGCGCGCCCATGGTGATGGGGTACTGGTGGGGGCCCTGGTAGCTCACCTCCGCCAGCCGGTCCAGCATGGCCTTGGGGGGATCGAAGTCCGGGAAACCCTGGGCCAGATTGATAGCCCCCACGTCCATGGCGATGCGGGTCATCCGGCGGATCACGGAGTCTGTGAAGAGCCTGTTCTTTCTGCTCATTTCCTGCATGGCAAATCAGTCCTTTATTCCTTATTAATGAAAGCGGGCAGATATCTCCCCTGCCGCTCAGTGTATGCCCAGTTCCTCGCCGGGCACGGCGGAGAGGCCGTTGGCGCGCAGCAGGGCGTCCAGGCGGTCCGGGTCCCCCACCCGGAAGATCATGTAGGCCAGACCGTTCTTCTGACCGAACACGGAGTACATGTACTCCACGTCCATGCTCTCCCGGGAGATGATCTGGAGCACCTCGCTCAGCCCGCCGGGGCGGTCCGGCACAGCCACGGCCACTACCGGCGTCATGGTCAGGATGAAGCCCCGCTCCAGCAGCACTGCGGAGGCCCGCTGGGGATCATCCACGATGAGGCGCAGCACGCCGTAGTCGGCGGTCTCCGCGATGTTGATGGCCCGCAGATCCACGCGGCACTCAGAGAGGATGGCGGTGATGTCGGCCAGCTGGCCGGCCCGGTTCTCCAGAAATACAGAGATCTGATGAATGGTCATATCCCTTCACTCCCTTCTCAAATTTTCCGCTTGTCGATGACCCGCACGGCCTTGCCCTCGCTGCGGGTGATGGTCTTGGGGGCCACCAGCCGGACCCGGGCGTAGATGCCCAGCATGGCCTTCAGGGCGGCCACCAGCCCCTTCTCCATCTCGGTGATCCTGCCCAGGCTGTCGGAGAAGTTCTCCGGGGTCATCTCCACCATGACCTCCAGGGTGTCGGAGTTGTTCACCCGGTCCACGATGATCTGGTAGTTGGCCGGGTAGCCCTGCTCCAGCAGGACCGTCTCGATCTGGGACGGGAAGACGTTGACGCCCTTGACAATCAGCATGTCGTCGCTGCGGCCCATGGGCTTGCACATCTTCACGTGGGTGCGGCCGCAGGGGCACTTCTCCCGGGTGAGCACGCAGATGTCCCGGGTGCGGTAGCGCAGCAGGGGGAAAGCCTCCTTGGTGATGGAGGTGAACACCAGTTCCCCCTTCTCCCCGTCGGGCAGGACCTCGCCGGTGTCGGGGTTGATGATCTCGGCAATGAAGTGGTCCTCGTTGACGTGCATCCCGGTCTGGGCGGAGCACTCAAAGGCCACCCCCGGGCCGCTGGTCTCGGTGAGGCCGTAAATGTCGTAGGCCTTGATACCCAGCTTGCTCTCAATGTCCCGGCGCATCTCCTCGCTCCAGGCCTCGGCACCGAAGATGCCGGCCTTGAGCTTGATCTGGTCCCGCAGGCCCCGCTCATGGATGCTCTCAGCCAAATAGGCGGCGTAGGAGGGGGTGCAGCAGAGGATGGTGGAGCCCAGATCCACCATGAACTGGAGCTGACGGTCCGTGTTGCCGGAGGACATGGGCAGGGTCAGGCACCCCACCTTGTGGCTGCCGCCGTTGAGGCCGGGGCCGCCGGTGAACAGGCCGTAGCCGTAGCTGACATGGCACACGTCCTCGCTGGTGCCGCCGGCGGCCACAATGGCCCGGGCGCAGCAATCCTCCCACAGGTCCAGATCGCGCTGGGTGTAGAAGGCCACCACCCGGCGGCCGGTGGTGCCGGAGGTGGACTGGATGCGCACGCAGTCGGTCAGGGGCTTGGCCAGCAGTCCGTAGGGGTAGGCCTCCCGCAGATCGTCCTTGGTGAGGAAGGGGAGCTTACGCAGGTCCTCCACGCCCCGGATATCCTCGGGGGTGAGGCCCTTCTCCTCCATTTTCTTCCGGTAGTAGGGCACGCTGTCCCAGACGTGGCGCACCTGCTTGACCAGGCGCTCGTTCTGCCAAGCCAGGATCTGTTCCCTGGAGGCGGTTTCGATGTCAGGCTGATAGTAACGCTCCATAGATGGTCTCCTTGGTTTGATATGTATGATGCCTTGCGGCCCATTTTCTTATACACTCTACCACTTTCAATCGGTAAAGTCAATGAAATTCCACCGGATTTCCACGCCCGTCTCATAAAAAGCGAAGGATAGAGAGGAAGATCTCCTCGTCCAAAA
>CANAZG010000185.1 GCA_947365965.1 uncultured Clostridia bacterium | reverse complement strand
GCTGGTGAAATGGTATGTCCGAAGAGGTATCCATGTGGAATGTGTCCAGACCGACAACGGTTTTGAATTTACTAACCGTTTTTCTAACAGTAAACGGGATATCCAGACCCTTTTCGAGAAAACCGCTGCTGAGCTGGGTGTCCAGCATAAGCTGATCCGTCCTTACACGCCCAGACATAATGGCAAGGTGGAGCGCAGCCACAGGGAAGACCAGAAACGCTTTTATGCGATCTACTCTTTCTTCTCTCTGGATGACTTTCAGAAACAGCTCGCTGTTCATAACCGCCGCTCCAACAACCTGCCGATGAGGCCCCTCCTCTGGCTTTCTCCTCTTGATTTCCTCCTCCAACATGTTTGACAATCCTACAAAATTTGCCGGAGTTGCGCCTGGACAACCCCGCTACATCTGCACCACATCCTCCTGGGGCTTTTCGCAGGGGACTACCTTTGACACGTGGAGGACCGGACCGTCCCCCTGGTAGGGATCCCAGTGCTCCACCCGTGCCTGGGCGGTGACCTCCACCCAGGTCCGCTCCGGGATGCCGCTGACGTCCCAGCCGATGCAGGCTACGGCCAGAAAGGTCATGTCCTCGGCGCAGCAGACCATGGCAAAGCGGCCGGGGGTAAAGTAGCGGCCGTACTGGGGCGGCCTGCACATCATGGCCCGGAACACCACCGTCTTCCCCTCGTACATCTGGGGGTTATCCATGATTTCCACGTACCACAGGCCGTAGTCCTCATCGGAAATACGAATCTCCGGCGCGCTCAGGTCAAAGGCGGAGACGGTGCCGTCCATGTAGTCCTCGCTCTCGCCGTCCTCCTTCTCCAGGTAGATGTCCGCCCGGCGGTTCACCAGACGGAGGTTCTTCTGGCGCAGGGCTGTGCACAGCTGGTCCGTGCAGCGGTTGATGCAGATCATGTCCGCGTTGCGCAGCTTCTCCATCATCAGAGAAGCCATATTCTTGGCGTAGGTCTCAAAGGTGGGCCCCTCCACGGCGGCGATGATCTGATAGAGGGCCCAGTTCTGGGGCATGGCGTTGACATAGAAGTCCTGGATCTGCCACATGCCGTTGTACTCCACGATGATCTGGACCGCCCCGCACTTCCGCCGCTCCGCCTCCAGAAAGGCGGGGGTCAGCTGCTCCTGGTCCTCTACCGTCACCACGGTGACGTTGCGCAGAACCTTGGGGTCATATTCGATCTCCCCCTCCTCGCAGCACAGCAGCATGGTCCGGTCCTCCAGGGCAAAGCCGTCGGCCAGGATGCCGTTGATGAAGGAGGTCTTGCCGCTGTCCAGAAAGCCGGCGATGAGGTAGACCGGGCAGACGTTCTCCATGGCTTACACCTCGAAGAGGGCCTTCAGCCCCGCCTCGTCCAGCTTGCCGCCAATGACGCATAGCCTGCCGGTGTAGTCGGCGGGGCCGGTGCGCACCTGGTGCTCTTCGGGGACATAGTCAAAGTGGAGCCAGCCGCCCTCGCCGCTGGGGACAATGCCCTTGGCCCGGAGCACCGCGCCGTACCTGCCGCTGTCCAGGGCGGTGAGAATGTCCTCCAGCTCCTCCGGAGTGAAGGCCCGGGTGGTCTCCACGCCCCAGCTGGCAAACACCTCGTCCGCATCGTGGCCGTGGTGGTGGTGATGCTCGTGGTTATGGCAACCGCACTCGCCGTGGTCATGGTGGTGCTCGTGGCCGTGGCAGCCGCACCCGTCATGATCATGGTGGTGCTCGTGGCCGTGGCAGCCGCACTCACCATGGTCATGGTGATGCTCGTGGCCGTGGCAGCCGCACTCGTCATGGTCATGATGATGCTCGTGGCGGCCACCGCAAACGGGGCAGACCTCCTCCTCCGCCAGCAGGTCATTGGCCAGGGTGTCGCCCTGCTCCATCACCGCAAGGAGCTGCCCGCCGCTGAGCTGGTCCCAGGGGGTGGTGACGATGGGAGCGGTTCCGTTCTTCTCCCGGAGGAGGGCCACTGCGGCCTCCAGCCGGTCCTGGTCCAGCTTCTGGGTGCGGCTGAGGATGATGGCCCCGGCGTACTGGATCTGGTTGGCGTAGAACTCGCCGAAATTCTTCAGATAGACCTTGCACTTTGCGCCGTCCGCCACGGCCACCGCGCCGCCCAGAACCATTTCCGGCGCCTGCTCCGCCACGCTCTGGACGGCCCGGATAACGTCGGAGAGCTTGCCTACGCCGGAGGGCTCAATGAGGATGCGGTCCGGGTGGAACTGATCCATCACCTTCTTCAGGGCCTGGCCGAAATCCCCCACCAGGGAGCAGCAGATGCACCCGGAGTTCATCTCGGAAATCTCGACGCCCGCATCCCGGAGGAACCCGCCGTCAATACCGATCTCGCCGAACTCGTTCTCAATGAGGACGATCTTCTCGCCCTTCAGGGTCTCGTCCAGCAGCTTTTTGATGAGGGTGGTCTTGCCCGCGCCCAGGAAGCCGGAGATTACGTTTACTTTTGTCATGGGGTAACGCCTCTTTCTTATTAATGATTTCGTTTTTAATCATACTCACTTTTTCAGAAAATGCAAGGGGAAGTTGGGGGCGTATATCGGAGAAAATAATCAAAACGCCCCCGAAATCATCCGATTTCGGGGGCACTTCGTGATGATACGGAAAAATCTGTGGCTTTTCAAACAAAAACCGCCGTATCTCATGCAGATACTACGGTTTCTTACTGTCATGTATTGATAAAAAAGACGCACCCCTATAACCGCAATGTCAATAACCTAACAAGCAAATAGGTAAACTCTCTCTCGTTCAATTCCACTACGCTTCCCGGCTGCCCTCCCGGCCAAGGGTATGTCCCACTTTGCGCCCGCCTCTTTCCTTACAGAAAACTCTAACCACCCCATTCGATATACTTCAGCATACTGCCAACGCTGTCTCGAAATACATAGACGCTCCCATCATATGGGTCGAGCTTCAGATGGTAGCGGATAATGGCCAGCAGCCCGTCCAACCCCGTGTACATACTGGTCGTTCCGCTCGAAGGTTTCCTCTACATGCGTTTGATCCATCGCCAGCAGATAGCAAAACCGGCTGCAGTATCTTCCGCTTTGTTGTTTCCCTGTTAAGGGCGCTCCACAAAACGCAAATTCCCTGGCCGGCGGTTCTTCTGACGGATTTGCTTTTCGGTACTCCGTCTACCACTCAATCCGACATGCATCACAGCAGAATTTCCGTTGGCTCCCTGCCCCCCATTCCGGCTGAAATTCTTTCCCGCAATTGGGGCACACCTGTTTGGGATTTGCCCGGCTGCGCCGCTGATCCAGAATCTTCTTATGGTGATATGTGCTCCGACATTGGTCGCTGCAAAATCTGCGCCACCGTCCTGAACTGCCCTCTCGTTGTTCCACTGTATCTCCACACTCTGGACAGACGTTGACTGGTACATTATAGTGCCGCTTCGCGTTATTGTACCGATGCCGACAGTTATCACTGCAAAATTTTTGTTGGGTAATGTGGCATGTCGGAATAAACTTCTTTCCACAGTTTAAGCATTCTTTTTGTTTCCTCCACCAAATCCTGCTCAATCAGGGCTGTGAGGATATCTTCCCATACTCCGGCTTTTGTCCAGGCACGGAACCGGCTGTATACACTTTGCCATGGCCCGAACCGCTCCGGAAGATCCCGCCATGGTACCCCGGCGGTTTCCGCTAGCCGGGCCGCTTCCTGCTTGTGCTGGTATTCCACCGTGCCGGGGATTTCCGCCCTATAGGTTTCTTTCCAGTCCCCT
>CANAZG010000184.1 GCA_947365965.1 uncultured Clostridia bacterium | reverse complement strand
TGGAGCTGGTGCTCAACCGCCTGACCACCAACTACACCTTCTTCATGCGGGAGCAGGAGCACTTCCACTTCTTTGAGAAGGTGGTGCTGCCGGAGATGATCCGCCGCCACCAGCGGGACAAGGTCCTGGCCATCTGGAGCGCCGGCTGCTCCAGCGGCGAGGAGCCCTACAATATCTCCATGTACATAAAGGAGTATCTGGGCGTTCAGGCCGCCCAGTGGGACACCCGGGTGCTGGCCACGGACATCTCCCAGAAGGCGCTGGCCTCCGCCAAGAAGGGGATCTACGAGCTGCCGGACACCATCCCTCCCAACTGGAAGAAGCGCTACTTTGTCCCCGTGAAGGGGACCCAGCAGTACGCGGTGGCCCCCATCATCCGGGACAACGTCATCTTCCAGACCTTCAACCTCATGGACCCCATCAAATTCCGGCTGAAGTTCGACATTATCTTCTGCCGGAACGTGATGATCTATTTCGATCAGCCCACCAAGGACGCCCTGGTGCGGCGCTTCTACGACGCCACGGTCCCGGGCGGTTATCTGATGATCAGCCACTCTGAAAATCTGGGGAAGGACGCCCCCTACCAGACCGTGGCCCCCTCCACATTCCAGAAGCGATGACGCGCGGGAATGGGAGAATCCTGGGAAGGGAGAAAAACCATAGCTATGTGGTCTGCCAATAAAAAAATCCGCGTCATGGTGGTGGACGACTCCATCATGGCCCGGACACTGATTACCCAGGGTCTGACCAAGGACCCCCAGATTGAGGTGGTGGGAACCGGCTTCAACGCCCGGGACGCCATGAACAAGGTTGGCCAGCTCCAGCCGGACGTGATGACCCTGGATGTGGAGATGCCCGGCATGAGCGGCATTGATTTCCTCAAGGAGCTGCTGCCCAAGCGCTCCCTGCCGGTGATCCTGGTCTCCTCGCTGAACCTGCGGGTTTTTGACGCCCTGTCCGCCGGAGCGGTGGACTTTGTCCGCAAACCGGAGGCGGGGCAGAACGACGCCTTCATCGCTGCTCTCACCCAGAAGGTCCACGCTGCGGCGGGGGCCAACGTGCGGCGCACCCCGGCCTCCCTCATCAAGCCCGTGAGCGCCGCCGCCCCCGGCGCGCCCATTCCCCTGGGCGGCCGGCCCGCCCTGGATCAGGTCATCATCGGCCTGGGAGCCTCCACCGGCGGCACCGAGGCCACTCTGGAGGTGCTCAAGCGCCTGCCGGCGGACATCCCGGGCATGCTCATTGTCCAGCACATGCCTACAGGCTTCACCCAGATGTACGCGGAGCGGCTCAACCGGCTGTGCCAGATGGAGGTCCGGGAGGCCAAGAACGGGGACGAGGTCCGCAGGGGGCTGGCCCTGCTGGCCCCGGCGGACTTCCAGATGCGGGTGGTCCGCAGCGGCGGCCGCTACACGGTCAGCTGCGCCCCCGGAGAGAAGGTCAGCGGACACCGCCCCTCCGTGGACGCCCTGTTCTTCTCCATGGCCGAGCAGGTCAAGTGCAGAATGGTGGGCATCATTATGACCGGCATGGGCCGGGACGGGGCTGACGGCCTGCTCCAGATGCGCAAGGCCGGGGCCTACACCATCGGTCAGGATAAGGAGTCCTCTGTGGTCTACGGGATGCCCATGGTGGCCCAGAACATCGGAGCGGTGAAGATCCAGGCCTCCTGTGAGAACATCGCCAGCGTCCTGCTGCGGCAGCTGAACCAGTTGTGACGATAACGATTCGTATTATCCCGGCAAGTGATTTTGCCGGGATAATCGCTTTTCTCCTGTCCGGCGAGCCCTGGAAAATTTGTCCCAAAGGCTTAATCTTTTCAGCCCAAAGACGATATTTTGAGTGTAGCGGGCCCTGTCCCGCTGCCCCAAACTGAGGAAAGGAGATCACCGCAATGATGGAAAGCATCGCCGCCGCCAGCATGAGCATGAGCCAGCTGCAATTCCAGACGGCTTATGACACCGCCGTGATGAAGAAGAGCATGGACGTCATGAAGAGCCAGGCGGAGTCGCTCATCAACGATATGCTGGCCGCCGTGCCCGCCCCCAGTCAGTACGGGTTTGATGTGTACGGCTGATTCCCTTTACAGAACCTGCGATAGAGGGAAATCTGCGCTGTGCCAACAGGAAAGCAGCCGTGACAGAGCCTGTCGTGGCTGCTTTTTTGCGTAAGAGATAGGAGGACAAGCCATGGGGGAGATCACCCTCCGGGAGGTGCTTTGCGCCCGTGACCTGCGGGCCGCGTCCCAGCGGCGTCTGCTGGCGGCCTACGGCCTGCCCCTGCTGGGATTCACCATGAATATCGCCGGGCCGGTGAAGCGGTCCCGGCTGGGGGACTTCGCCTTCTGGGAGGGCCTGGAGGCCCTGCGCCGCCAGCTGGGCGGCAGGGTCCTTCACCAGGAGGTGACAGACCGCAGAACGGGGCTGGAGGCCCTGCTGGTGTGCTCACTGCCGGCGGCGGAGCTGAAGGCCCTGGCCATGGGCCTGGAGAGCGGGTCCCCAGTTGGGCGGCTCTACGACATGGACGTGATCGCCCCGGACGGCGGCAAGCTCTCCCGGCCCGCGCCCCGGACCTGTCTGGTGTGCGGGGGACCGGCGGCCCCCTGCGCTCGCAGCCGTGCCCACGGCCTGCCCGCCGTGCAGCAGGCCGCCCGGACCCTGCTGAAGGACTTTGCCGCCCAGCGACTGGCGGAGCTGGCGGTCCAGGCCCTGCTGGATGAGGTGGACCAGACCCCCAAGCCCGGACTTGTGGACCGGAACAACCGGGGCGCCCACCAGGATATGGACCGGGACCTCTTCCACCGCTCCGCCCGCAGCCTGCTGCCCTACTTCCGGCAGGCCGTGACACTGGGCCTGGAGCGGGAGGACTGCATGGGGCAGCTCCAGGCGGCGGGGCTGGCGGCAGAGCGGGTCATGCTGGCGGAGACCGGCGGCGTGAACACCCACCGGGGGGCCGTGTACGCCTTTGGCCTGATCCTGGCGGCCATGGGCTCCCGGCTGGCCCGGGGCGGGGATGTGTTCGCCGGGGCCGCCGCCCTGGCGGGAGCTGGTCTCCCGCCGGCGGCGGACAGCCACGGCCAGCGGGCCCGGCAGCGCTACGGCGCGCCGGGGGCCCGGGGGGAGGCACTGGCCGGATTTCCCCACGCCCGACGGGCCTGGGCGGCCCTAGGCCGCACCGGCCGGCCCGCCGCCGCCCTGCTGACCCTCCTGGCGGAGGTGGAGGACACCAACCTGCTCCACCGGGGCGGCTCGGAGGGGCTGGCCCTGGTGCAGGGCCGGGCCTGGGCCATCCTAGCGGGCAGTCCGCCGGCCTACGAGGAGGGCCTGCTGGATCTGGACCGGGTGTGCATCGCCCGCAATCTGTCCCCCGGGGGCAGCGCGGACCTGCTGGCCCTGGCCCTGTTTCTGGGGCGCACGGAGGCGGTGTGGCTGGACGGATCGCCGGAGGGAGAAGGACCGGCTCGGGACACAGAACAACAGCATTTAAAATTCGCATGAGATATTCTAAACTGCAAAGAACTGAAAGAATTAAGGACAGCGTTGGAGGGGATGCAGGATCCACGGAGGACAGACCGCGGACACATCCTGCACAGGCTGGAGGACATTATCATCATCGAACTGTGTACGCTGTTGTGTAATGGAGAAGACTTCTCGGATATGGAGGCATTCGGGGATCTGAGGGAGGAATGGCTGCAAACATTCCTCCCAGCGACACATTCCGAAGCGTATTTGAACGACTAGACCCGAGGGCATTGGCGGAGCATCTGTATGATTAGCTAGGTGTACACTAGAGTCTGTTTTAAAACTTATATATTGTGTGCAACGTGCAAAGATGATAA
>CANAZG010000183.1 GCA_947365965.1 uncultured Clostridia bacterium | reverse complement strand
GCCGCCCGTTTTTTCATGCCGGACGGCTTTTTGCGTAATGTGATAGCTCTGATTAAATTTTTTGTGGGTGTAGGCTCCGAAAAGCCTTGATATTACAGTGTTCCTAATAGGAGACATTCATATGTAGTTATTATCCTACACAGGGGGGCTTTTGTCTATTGTCCGTTTTTACTGGGGCTGTTCAGACGGCCAGGGGATTTTTCTTAAAAACACAATTCTCTACCGGATAATCACATTCTCCGCCCCCAGCACCGCCACCAGCTCGTCCACCAGGCTCTTGCCCAGAAGACAGGTGGTGCCCAGCTGCTTGCCCGTGTCGGCCAGGTAGATCTTGGCCGGGGTGCTGCCCGGGAACATGCTGACCACCCGGTTGATGTGTCCCAGGAGGACCGGGTTCATCCCGGCCATCCGCAGCCACAGCACCTTCCCCTCCAGCACCTGGACCCCGGGGGCCAGGTGCCTTTCCTGGGCCTCCGGCGGCAGTCCGCCTATGCGCCGCAGAGGGAACACCTCGTCACAGATGATCTGGGGCGGCTTCTCATCCCGCACGGACAGCTTCCCCCGGACCAGCACCGCGCTGCCCTCCCCCAGTTCCCTGCCGTACCGCTCCACGGTCCGGCTGAAGCACAGCAGCTCAATGGCCGACGTGTCGTCCTCCACCGTGGCGTAGGCCATCAGACGGTTGGTGCGGGTGGTGCGGGTGCGGTAGGCGGCGACAATGCCCGCCACGGTGATCTTCTGCTCGTCCTGATAGACCGTGGGCCCCTCCGCCTGTTCAAAGTCCTCGGTGATGGCCCGGATGCTCACCGCTCCGGCGGCCTTTGCCATCTCCCGGTAGGCGTTCATGGGGTGGCCGGAGAGGTAGAGGCCTGTGACCTCCCGCTCCTGGCGCAGCCGCTCCTCCAGGGAGAACTCCGGTATGTCGGGCAGCGCCACCTCCGCGCTGTGTCTGGGGCCTGCCGCCGCCATGCCGAAAAAGTCCATCTGTCCGTCCACATTCTGGCGGCGGCTGCCGGCGATGGAGTCCAGCAGCTTCTCGCTCACCGCAGCCAGCTGGCTGCGGTAGACACCGAAGCTGTCAAAGGCCCCGGCGTGGATCAGGTTCTCCACCGCCCGCTTGTTTGCGTCCGCGCCGTACATCCGCTCGCAGAAGTCCTGGAACCCGGTGAAGGGCCCGTTGGCCTCCCGCTCCCGGACCACGCCCTGGATGAAGCCCCGGCCGATGTTCTTGATGGCCACCAGTCCGAACCGGATCCCCTCCTCCTCCACGGTGAAGGTGTCCCGGGACCGATTCACGTCCGGAGGCAGCAGGGTGATGCCCATGTCCCGGCACTCCCCGATATAGACGGAGACCTTCTCGGACCAGTAGAGCACCGATGTGAGCAGAGCCGCCATGTATTCCTTGGGGTGGTGCAGCTTAAACCACGCAGTCTGGTAGGCCACCACAGCGTAGCACACCGCGTGGGCCTTGTTGAAGGCATAGTTGGCAAACTCGTAGATCTCGTTGTAGATGGCCATGGCCACGTCCTCGGGGATGCCGTTGGCCACGCACCCGGCGATCCCCCGCTCCGGGTCGCCGTGGAGGAAGGCCTCCTGCTCCCGGGCCACGTCCTTGGCCTTCTTCTTGCTCATGGCCCGGCGGATCATATCCGCCTGCCCCAGGGAGTAGCCCGCCAGCTGCTGGAAGATCTGCATCACCTGCTCCTGGTAGACGATGCAGCCGTAGGTGATGGAGAGAATAGGCTCCAGGGCAGGGTGCTTGTAGGTGACCAGCTTGGGGTCGTGCTTGCAGGCGATGAACCGGGGGATGGAGTCCATGGGCCCCGGCCGGTACAGGGCCACAATGGCCGTCAGGTCCTCCACAGACTGGGGCCGCAGCCCCACGCACACCCCGGTCATGCCGGCGGACTCCATCTGGAACACGCCGCCGGTCTTCCCCTGGGTGAGCATCTCGTAGACCCCCCGGTCGTCCTCCGGGATGTCCTCCAGCCGGAAGTCCGGCTCCCGGCGGCGGACCATCTCCACCGCGTCCTCCAGCACCGTCAGGTTCCGCAGGCCCAGAAAGTCCATCTTCAAAAGGCCCAGCTCCTCCAGGGTCACCATGGTGTACTGGCAGACCGTGGTCTCGTCGTTCCTGGCCAGGGGCACATAGGTGTACACCGGGTCCTTGGTGATGACCACGCCGGCGGCGTGGGTGGAGGCGTGGCGGGGCATTCCCTCCAGGGCCTTGGCGGTATCGATGAGCTTTTTTACCCGCTCGTCCCCATCGTAGAGATCCCGCAGGGGCTTGCTCAGCTTCAGGGCGTCGTCCAGGGTGATGTGCAGGTTCCCCGGCCCGCTGGGCACCTGCTTGGCCACCGTGTCCACGTCCGCGTAGGGCATGTTCAGCACCCGGCCCACGTCCCGGATGGCGGCCCGGGCGGCCATGGTGCCGAAGGTGACGATCTGGGCCACCCGGTCGCTGCCGTACTTGCGCCGGACGTACTCCACCACCTCGTCCCGGCGGTTGTCCCCGAAGTCCATGTCAATATCCGGCATACTCACCCGCTCCGGATTGAGGAACCGCTCAAAGTACAGGCCGTACTTGATGGGGTCGATGTCCGTGATGCCCAGGCAGTAGGACACCATGCTGCCGGCGGCGGAGCCGCGGCCGGGTCCCACGGGGATGCCCGCCTCACGGGCAAAGCGGACAAAGTCGGAGACAATGAGGAAGTAGTCCGTAAAGCCCATCTTCTCGATCATGTCCAGTTCGTACTCCAGCTGCCGGCGGTGCTCCGGGTGCTCCCCCCGGTAACGCTCCGCGAACCCCTGATCGCACAGGGCGCGGATATAGGTCCGGGCGGTCTCCCCCGCCGGGACCTGAAACTCCGGCAGGTGGTACTGGCCAAAGGTGAACTCCAGATTGCACATCTCCGCGATCCGCTCCGTGTTGGCCAGGGCGCCGGGGTACTGGGAGAAGAGGCGCTCCATCTCCTGGGTGGAGCGGACGTAGAAGCTGCGGGGCTCATAGCGCATCCGCCGCTCGTCCTCCACCATCTTGCCTGTCTGGATGCACAGGAGCACGTCGTGGGGCTCCGCGTCCTCCGGGGTCAGATAGTGGCAGTCGTTGGTGCACACCAGGGGGATGCCCGTATCCTGGTGGAGGCGCAGAAGGCCCTGGTTGACAATGACCTGACTGCGGATGCCGTGGTCCTGGAGCTCCAGATAGAAGCTGTCCGGGCCAAAGACGTCCCGCAGCTCCAGGGCCCGGGCCTTGGCGGTGGTGTAGTCGCCGGTGGCCAGCCGCTTGGGGATCTCCCCGGCCAGACAGGCGGAGAGGGCGATGAGCCCGCCGCTGTGGGCGCGCAGCAGGTCCATGTCCACCCGGGGCTTGACGTAGAAGCCCTCTGTGAAGCCCATGCTGACCATATAGCTGAGGTTGCGGTACCCCTCCTCGTTCCGGCACAGGAGGACCAGATGGCGGCTCTCCGCGTCCAGCTCGTAGATCTTGTCAAAGCGGGACCGGCCGGGGGGCGTGACGTACACCTCGCAGCCGATGATGGGCTTGACGCCCTCCCGCTTGCAGGCCCGGTAGAAGTCGATGGCGCCGTACATGACCCCGTGGTCCGTGATGGCCACGGCGGACTGGCCCAGCTCCCTGACCCGGCGGGCCAGCCCGTCGATCCTGCAAAAGCCGTCCAGCAGGCTGTACTCCGTATGGACATGGAGGTGGACAAAAGACATAGGGGGGACCTCTCTTTCTCGCTCCTGGGAGCGTCCCTAGAACCTGTATTCATAGCCGGAGAATGCTGGATGGGCGAGGATTTTTCCCGCCAGACAAGAAGATTTTCCGCAGCCATACTGACGTATGGCAAGGGAAATCGACGCAGTATGACGGGAAAAAGACCGGACAGACAGTGTTCAAC
>CANAZG010000182.1 GCA_947365965.1 uncultured Clostridia bacterium | reverse complement strand
TTTCCGTGTACCCAACACCGCAATCTGCTTGAACCGCTTGAACTCTCTGGCGGTAAAACGCCAGACAGTGAGATCGTCAAAGTTGTCGCAGAGTACGCGGCAGATATCCGGCGTCAGGCGGTAATAGGGGATAACGTAAACCAGCAGGCCGCCATAGGCCAGATGGTACAGGCTCTCCATCAGAAACCGCTTCTCATGCCGTGATCTGCCGCCATTCTCGTTGAGCACGGACAGATAGGGCGGGTTGAGGAACAGCAGATGGAACGCCTCGCCGCTGATCCGGCTGTAAAAGTAGCTGCCAAAGCCTACCCGGTGGAGCCGCGTCTGGGCTTCCTCAGCCCGGCTCTCATCCAGCTCCACGCCGTAGGCGTAGCAGTTATTTCCCTGGGCAATTTGCCGCAGGGCTTTCCCGCAGCCGCAGCAGGGGTCCAACAGATTGGTGGTGACGCCCTTCGGGAACTGGATACCCCGCAGGAGAAGGGATATATTGTCCGGGTCAGTAGGGTAATAGCCCAGCCTGACATTGTTCATCAGCCGCCCGATTACGGCGGCGCTGGCCGTTCCCTCCACGGGGAGCCGGCCGGCGAACGTGCGCAGCACGTCATATACGGGCCGGTAGGCGCGGCTCATCAGGTTGAACCCCGCCAGCCCTGTCTGGAGCTGGCCCGCAGCTGCGGCCAGCTCTTCCGCCTCTACCTCCAGCAAAAGGAACCGGGCGTCGGAGAGGATGCCCACCAGCTCCTGACGTGTCTGCTGGAGCGCGGCATAGGCGTCCCGCGCCTCGTGTATATCCCTGGCGCGGCAGCGCTCCACCTGCGCCCGCTGTACCGCCAGCTGCTGCGAGAGCTCCATCAGCCGGGCCTGCGCCGTGCGGAGGCTTTCCGACGCGTAGTAGCGTTGGTTCTCAGGCTGCCCGCTCACAGGATGCACCGCCTTTCCTCAGCGCGGAGGGCCGGTTCAGCATCTGGTTGTACCCCAGCAGCCGCGTATTGTTCTCCAGAGATTTTACTGACATTGTTCTTTCCTCCTAAAAGAGGGAGATGGAAGGCGGCTGTCAGGGCCTGCCCTCAATCTCCCGATTCGTCACGGATGCCGCGATTGTTACACGAACAGCGTGGTCTGCACCTGCGCCTCCGCGTCTGCCCGCTGCGCCATGAGCTCCGCTGTTCTTTCTTCGCTCAGATACTTTTTGAGCCCTTTTTTCT
This sequence comes from uncultured Clostridia bacterium, assembly GCA_947365965.1. Taxonomy (GTDB): domain Bacteria; phylum Bacillota; class Clostridia; order Oscillospirales; family Oscillospiraceae; genus Pelethomonas. The sequence continues at coordinate 2,705 of CANAZG010000182.1, read as the reverse complement.
GGCTGTATGTCAGGTGATCCAGGTCCCCGGTCAGAATCAGCCGCTCCAGAGCGCGGACGCGCTGTGCAATCCGGGCCTGTTTCCTGGCCCGCTTCTGCTCCTTTTCCAGCTTTTCCGCGTCGGCCTGATGCACCACCTCGATCCCAGCGGCGGTGTCCGCCAGGTCCTGCATGATATCCCGGGTATTCTGCCGCTGTGCGCGGAAGTTTATCAGCTCATACCGCAGGGACTTGTCAAAATACAGCTCGCGGTGGTGGTTCACCATGAAGCTGCTGATAACGTGATGCTTCGCGTACCGCACGATTGCCTCGCAGAGCGTCAGGGGGGCAGTTCTGTCAAGCACTTTGATCCCTTTGCGAACGGTGGTCACTTCCTTGTCCGGGAACAGCCAGTCGCCCTTGATGATATGGGTTTCTTTTACATCGAAAAAGACATTGCCTCGCCGGGTATCCAGCTCTTTATCCAGAACCGGGCAATAGCGGCAGGCGCGGCCACAGCTATCGGCACATTCAATCGGATTATATCCGGCGTGCCATTTTTTTGCCGTCCGGTCATAGCGGCAGTGCTGCTTACAGACGCGGCCCTTGTGCTTTGCCTGAAAGATTTTCCAGAGTTCTTCAGACTCGGCCCATACCCTGTCATGCGCTTCATCCAGGCTGCCCTCGTAGGTGTAGGGCCGCTTCGTCTGATGACAGGCGCATTGCCTGACGCTCCCGCTGCTGCTGTCGTAGAAATTACCCCACAGCATGGGATGCCGCATAGGACAGAAATCAAGGTCAAACCGGGGACAGCAGACCACCGGGTTATCATTTTCCGGCTGCCAGTGGATTCCCTGGAAGGCCATATCGCCATTTCTAAAACGGCTGCCTTTCACCAGCAAACTGCATGGCGTCTCAAATGTCAGCGCAGTAAGAGCTTCCGAAGTATATGTCCAGCCGCCATAGAACCAAAAGTATTCCTTCGTTCCTGGCGGCGTGTCCTCCGGCCTCCATCCCTCCGACAGCAGCCGCTTCGTCAATTCGTTCAGCTCGGCCATGGCTATATCCCCTTGCAGGGCCGCATTCCGAAAAAGTCCTCCAGAATGTCCCGCAGCTCCGCCTGGGTTTTGCCATATTCCTCACACAGGCACGCCTCGCATACCTGGTACGTCAGATATCCCAGCGCGCGGCTGGCCCGGTCATCCCAGCTGGTGAGCTCCCTGCCGCAGAGCGGACAGGGGACCCCCAGCCTACGCAGCCTTGCCATGACAGCCGGCGCCGAACCGGGGCGCGTTCTCTTCCGGCGTACCGGGGAGGATTTTCAGGGTGTAGCCGGAGTCGCGCAGCAGCTTGAACACCGCCACAAGGCGGGCCAGCTCATCATCCTTGGTTTCCTCGCTCTCTCCGGCAGGGGCGTCCTGCGGCTCCGCCGCGGGCACAGCATCCACGGGCTTGCCCCGCGCGGCGGGGACCGTCAGATGTGTCCACAGGGAGCGCAGCGCCGACGCCAGCAGCAGCCGGAACAGGCTCCGCTTTTTGGGCGTCAGATAGATGATCTCATCCGCCTTTGCCTCGCAGATTTCACTGGCCGCCACGGTCAGCCTGCCGGTCTCCACGTAGGATGCGGCCAAGTAACAGGATACGGCGGCGCTCTCCGAAGCAATGAGCTGGGGCGTCTGCACACGCTTGGCCAGCAGGCGGCGGCAGGTTACGGAGGCGGTCTCCAGATCATCCACGCGGATATCGTCCGCCGAGACGGACCCGGCGTAGATGACGCCATCACCGCTGATGGATTTTGCCTTGATATCGCCCAGAACCTTCAGGCATCCCTTCACCACAATGCGGCCGGTTATCAGGTTCTCATAGCAGACGGTTTCTCCGCTGGGAATATAGATGGTTTTCATGATGTGCTCTCCTTTGTACTTTTTTTGTATGCGTTTTTCTGATTTTTACGCAGCTGCCGGGGCCTTCAACCGCACCGGCAGGATCATGGCGCGGTCATTGCGCCCATCCGCCTCTAAAATAATGGGGGAGATGGAGCTGTTGAGCTTCATCCTTACGCGGGGCTCTGTCTTGAATTGCCGAAGGGCCTCTATCAAATGGGAGCGGTACAGGCCGATCTCTATATGGCTGACCCCCTCCACCTGGATTTCTGTACTGCACCGGCAGCCATTGGCCTCCACCAGAAGCCTCCCACCGCAGAAACGGAGGGCGCGCACTTTACTGGCAGGCACAATTTTCTCCAGGTAATCCAGTTCCTCCAGAAAATTTTTGGGCGATATGCAGATTTCGGTCTCAAAGCAAGCGGGAATAGCGTCGTGCAGCTGGAACGGCACAGCCAGCTCGCGTCGGAGCCGGAGGCATAGGGCGCCGCCTGTTATCTCCAGGAGGCGTTTTCCCAGCCGGACCGTCACATCCTGCTCTCCGAACGCTTTCAGATACGCCAGCGGCGCGGCGGAAACCAGGAAGTCCTCCGGAAAACTCACCGCCTCATCCGTGTCCCAGGCCAGCCGGCAGCCATCCAGAGAAAATATGTGGCTGCCGCAGAACTGGACGCTGGTGCGCTGTGTGCTGACATTCTCCATAGGATAGCGCACAGGATAGCTCACACGTCCGATCCGGGCCGAGAGATAGGCCGCGTTGACTGTGAACGTGTGGTCCGCCTCCACCTCTGGCCGCTCCGGATAGTCCTTTGGGAAAAGGGCGTCAAACTCGCCGGTCCGGGCC
>CANAZG010000181.1 GCA_947365965.1 uncultured Clostridia bacterium | reverse complement strand
GCACCGGGCGGCTGACCCCGTCCACGGTGACCTGTCCCTCCTCCATGGCCTCCAGGAGGGCGGACTGGGTGCGGCTGGTGGCCCGGTTGAGCTCGTCGGCCAAAAAGAGGTTGCACATGACGGCCCCGGGCTGGTAGGTCATGGCGCCGGCAGCCTTGTCGTAGATAGAGAAGCCGGTGACGTCCGAGGGCATCACGTCGGGGGTGAACTGCATCCGGGCGAAGCGGAGGTCCAGGGCCCTGCCGAAGGCCAGAGCCAGGGTGGTCTTGCCCACGCCGGGGATGTCCTCCAGGAGGATGTGGCCCCGGGCCAGAATGGCCGCCAGGACCTTCACCAGCACATTATCCTTGCCCACGATGGCCTTTTTGACCTCGCTGACCACCTGGGCGGCTACATTTCGTTCGTTCATGCGGCCTGTCCTTCCCATATTATTTCCACGCTTTTTGACAAAAACGTACCACGCCTATTATACGAGCAAAGCCGTATTACGTCAACTGCATTGTGCATAATCGGGATGCGGCGGGGCAGACTACGGGGGAAACATGGGAGTCAACCGCCTGTTTGACCGCAAAAAAGTTCCGCTTTGACTCCTTTTTTCCATGAAAAGACAATGACGACTCATCAAAAGGAGGCAGCCATCCATGACCCATGCCAACCGCCGCTCTCTGCGGGTGTTCACCGCGCTGACCGCGCTGCTGCTCGCCGCCGCCGTGGTCCTCTCCCTGACCGATGAGGAGGCGGTCCGCCCCGCCGGGGCCTCCGCCGCCATCCCCGTGTCCGGGGACTGGGGCCTGTCCTTCCAAAACGAGGGCCAGCCCCCTGTGGGCAATGCCGCCCAGGAGGAGCTGGCCCAATACGGGGCGTATTATTTGGGGAATTGTGACGAAAAAGTGATCTATCTCACCTTTGACTGCGGGTACGAGAACGGGTACACGGAGCCCATCCTGGACGCGCTGAAGAAGCACAACGCCCCCGCCGCCTTTTTCGTGGTGGGGAACATGGTGGAGACTGCGCCGGACATCATCCGCCGCATGGCCCAGGAGGGCCACATCGTGGGCAACCACACCTACCACCACCCGGACATGTCCAGCATCTCGGACCAGTCCGCCTTCCAGCGGGAGCTGGACAGTCTGGCGGAGCTCTACCAGAAGACCACCGGCCAGCCCCTCTCCCGGTTCTACCGCCCGCCCCAGGGGAAGTACAGCCAGGAGAATCTGCGGCAGGCCCAGGCCCTGGGGTACAACACCGTGTTCTGGAGTCTGGCCTATGTGGACTGGTACACGGACAACCAGCCCACGGCGGAGCAGGCTTACAGCAAGCTGCTGCCCCGAATCCACGACGGGGCCATTGTGCTGCTCCACTCCACCTCCCGCACCAACGCGGAGATTCTGGACGAGCTGCTGACCCGCTGGGAGGCCATGGGCTATCGCTTCGCCTCCCTGGAGGAGCTGCCCGGGGTGTGATAAGCAAATGTAATCTTCTTTCGATACAATACGATTTGTTTTGAAAAGGCCAGCGTCCCCCAGCCTGTCGAATACAGCATGAGCGTAAACCGCAGTCATGCCCAGGCAATGGGCTTCTTAATGGAGCTGTGGCGCCGCCTGAAACAGCGCGGCTATACCCGCCCTTCTCTCTGACTGACTTTGAGAAACAACTCGCTGCTCATAACCGCCGCTCCAACAACTTTTGAGAACGCAGGAAGGCCGGGACCCGTTTGGGCCCCGGCCTTCCTATAGGAAAAGAGAGAGGGAGAAAAGAGAATATTCATTTCTGAACGAGTTCATGATAATATACGCTCCCGCAAAAGTCAACCGCCTCCGGTGACAATTCACGAATTGTTCACAGTCGATTCAAAATTCCTTCAAAAAACCTCCTTGACTATTGGAAAAATACGGTGTATAGTTAGCGTGCTAAATATAGGTGCGCAATGCGCCTGCAAGAGAGGGGGCCATCCCATGCACAAGTCCCTGGAACCGGACCTGGGGCGGATGATCGCCTACTGCGGCCACCTGGGCCGGCAGAGCACAGACCAGATGCTGCGGGGGGCGGGCTACGACGTCACCCCCGTCCAGACCCAGGCGCTCATGTACCTGGCCTGCCGCCAGAGAAACCGGGAGACCAGCCAGCGGGATCTGGAGCGGGAACTTCACCTGAAGGCCTCCACGGTCAACGGCATTGTGGGCCGCCTGGAGGAGAAAGGGTATATCTCCCGCCGGACCAGCCCCTATGACGGCCGCATCCGTCTGGTGGGTCTGACGGAGACCGGGCGCAGCAAGGTGGAGGACTTCCGCGCCGCCCTGGAGGAGACGGAGCGCCGCTTCACCGCCGGCCTGACGGACCGGGAGCGGGAGACCCTGGGGGCCCTTCTGGAGCGCATCATAGCAAATCTGGAAAACGAGGTAAGCAATCCATGATACGAAAACTCTGGCCCTACACCCGGGGCTGCCGGAAGTGGATCGCCCTGGGCGTGGTCTGCTCCGCCAGCGAGGCGGTCTTCGAGCTGCTGCTGCCCCTGGTGATGGCCGACATCGTAGGTACTGGCATCCCCGCCGGAGACACGAGCTACATCCTTACCAGGGGGCTCCTCATGGTGGTCATGGCCGTCGTGTCCATGGCCCTGGGAGTATCGGCGGCCTTCCTGTCCTCCCGGGCGGGCCAGGGCTTTGGCGCCAACCTGCGGCAGGCCCAGTACGACCGGGTGCAGGCCTACTCCTTCCGCAACATCGAGAAGTTCTCCACCGCCTCCCTGGTCACCCGCCTGACCAACGACTGCAACATGATGCAGATGAGCCTCATGATGAGTATGCGCCTGCTGGTCCGGGCCCCAGTGATGCTGGTGAGCGCCCTGGTGCTGGCCATATCCATCAGCCTGAAGCTCTCCACGGTGTTCCTGGTGGCCCTGCCCCTGCTGCTGGTGATGATCCTGCTGGTGATCCGCCGGGTAAGCCCCCTGTTCAGCGTGTTCCAGGAGCGCACAGACGGGGTGAATCTGGTGGTGCAGGAGAACCTCTCCGCCGTCCGGGTGGTGAAGAGCTTTGTCCGGGAGGACTTTGAGGAGAAGAAGTTCCAGGAGCGCAACGACGCCCTGTGGCAGATCTCCGAAAAGGCCTTCGGCTTTGTAGTTATCAACATGCCCCTGATGATGCTCATCACCTACGGCGCCATCATCGCCGTCATGTGGTACGGCACGCCCCTGGTCCAGGCCGGGGAGCTGGACGTGGCCCTGCTGAGCACCTTCTTCACCTACATCACCCAGGTGCTCATGAGCCTGATGATGGTATCCATGATGATGATGATGCTCACCCGGTCCGTGGCCTGCGGCAAGCGGATCATCGAGGTGCTGGAGGAGGAGCCCGACATCCGGGACCAGAACCCGGACAGGGGCCTCCAGGTCCGGGACGGGTCCGTGGACTTTGACCACGTCTTCTTCAAGTACAGCCCCGAGTCCGGGGCCTGGAACCTCCAGGACATTGACCTCCACATCCCCAGCGGCGCCACCGTGGGCGTCATCGGGGCCACGGGCTCCGCCAAGTCCACCCTGGTCCAGCTCATCCCCCGGCTCTACGAGGCCAGCGAGGGCACGGTACGGGTGGGGGGCCGGCCGGTGGCGGACTACTCCCTGGAGAGCCTGCGCAACGCCTGCGCCATGGTGCTCCAGAAGAACACCCTCTTCTCCGGCACCATCCGGGAGAACCTCCTCTGGGGCGATGAGAACGCCTCGGACCAGGAGCTGGAGGCGGCCTGCGAGGCGGCCTGCGCCTGGGAGTTCATCCAGCGGATGCCCGAGGGCCTGGATACGGACCTGGGCCAGGGGGGCGTCAACGTCTCCGGCGGCCAGAAGCAGCGGCTGTGCATCGCCCGGGCCATCCTGAAAAAGCCCAAGGTGCTCATTCTGGACGACAGCACCAGCGC
>CANAZG010000180.1 GCA_947365965.1 uncultured Clostridia bacterium | reverse complement strand
CTCCCCCTGCGGCGACAGATCCCGGCGCTGCTCCCCCCGAGGCAACGGATCCCGGCGCTGCTCCCCCTGCGGCGACAGACCCCGCAGCTCCCCCTCCCCCGCTGGAGCTTCCTCCCCCGGAGGACCCGGTTCCGCCGCCGGATGAGGGCAGCCCCGCAGTTTGATTTCAGAGACAGAACATCTATCCTGAAAGGACAGAGAGAATATGGGTTATAAAGGAAGACGGGAGGCCCCCCGGCCGGAGAAGGCCTCCGAAGACAAGGCGGCGCGCCAGGACGCGGACCCCTTTACCCCCTCCCCCGCCGCCCCGACAGATCCTTTTGCGGAGGACCCCGCCCCTGTGAGGCGCGTCCAAGAGGGCAAAGCGCCCAAGGAGCCCGGGGAGCCTGGAAGGAGTCTGGGCGACCGCTGGGGGGACTTCTGGGACAGCGGGAAGGGCAAAATCCTGGTGGCCGTGGTGGGCTGCATCGCGGTGATTGCTCTGGCCGCAGGTCTGGCCCTGCGGGCGTGGATCAAGCCCCCGACTCTCCCCGGGGACCAGCCCAAGACCACAGTCAAGACCCCTGAAAAGGATCCGGTGAAGGAGCCGGACGACACGGTCCCCGCAGGTCCCACGGACGATGAGCTCTACCCTGACGACGGCTACACCGGCGACATGCCCACCGTCTCCGGCAACCGGAGGGAGGGCGTGTACACCTTCCTCCTGGTGGGCACGGATATGGACGACGGCAACACCGACACCCTCATGGTGGTCACCTACGACACCAAGGAGCAGGATGTAAACATCATGTCCATCCCCCGGGACACCATGATTAATGAGCGGTGGGACATCAAGAAGATCAACTCCGTCTACTCCCGCACCGGCAGCATCGACTCCCTGGCCGGCCGGATCCAGAAGCTGGTGGGCTTCAAGCCGGACTTCTATGTAAAGGTTGAGCTGAGCATGTTTGTGGAGCTGGTGGATCTGGTGGAGGGCGTGGAGTTCGACGTGCCCCAGGATATGAACTACGACGACCCCTATCAGGACCTCCACATCCACCTGAAAAAGGGCGTGCAGACCCTGGACGGGGAGCACGCTATGCAGCTGGTCCGCTTCCGCCGCTACAGCGAGGGCGACATCAAGCGGGTGGAGGTGCAGCAGGCGTTTATGAAGGCCCTCATCAAGAAGTGCCTGAGCCTGGAGCACTGGGGTAAGATCAAGGCGTACATCGACCTTGCCATGGACAACGTGGAGACGGATCTGGACGCCGGCTCCGTTGTGTGGTTCGCTGCCAACGTGCTGGGGCTCAACGGCGCACCCGCCCTGAACATGGGGGACGTGTATACCTGCACCCTTCCCGGGGACTACTGGGGCTCCGCCTGGAGCCGGGATACCCACATGGAGCAGTCCTATGTGACCATCTACCCCCGGGAGGTGGTGAAGCTGGTCAACGAGCGGTTCAACCCCTATGAGCAGCAGGTGAGCACGTCCATGCTGGACGCCATGAGCGTCCTCTCCAATGGGGATATCGCCTCCTCCACCGGCTCCCTCCGTGACACCCAGCACAACGCCATCATGGCCGTGCGGCGGGGCGAGGCCTACTACGACGACGACGGAAATCTGGTCTACGGCACGCCTCCCGTCAAGCCGGAGCAGGATGAGAACGGCAACTACTTCATCCTGGACGAGGACGGGAACATCGTCTACACCGATGAGGAGGGCACGCCTCTCACCGACGTCCCCCCTCCCCCGCCGGATGAGGGCCAGCCCGGCGACGCCGTCCCCGGCCCCGGTGATCCCGTCACCCTGCCCGGTACCCCTGTGGACAATATTCCCCCTGCCGACGGCTCCGCCGGAGCCCCTGACACGGATCCCGTCCAGCCGCCGGAGGGCGATGCGCCGGCGCCGCCTGCGGAGGAGACCCCGGAGCAGCCCCCTCAGACGCCGGAGGAGATCCCTCAGGCGCCGGAGCAGCCTGTGGACCTTGTGCCCCCGGGCTGGCTGTAGAGCCGCGTTTCCTCTCTCGGGAGAGGTGTACCGATAGGAACACATGAAAGGAGCAAGGATATGACAGCAAAGGAATTGGCCATTCTGGCCGCAAAGGCCCTGGACGGAAAGAAGGGCGAGGAGATCCGGGTCATGGAGGTCACGGAGCTGACCGTTCTGGCGGACTACTTCGTCATCTGCACCGGATCCAGCAACACCCAGATCAACGCCCTGTGCGACGCGGTGGAGGAGAAGCTGGCCCTTGAGGCCGGGGAGAAGCCCCTGCACCGGGAGGGCCACCGGGGCGGCATCTGGGTCCTGCTGGACTACGGATGTCTGGTGGTCCACGTGTTCAACAGCGAGGCCAGGGAGTTCTACGGCCTGGAGCGGCTGTGGAGCGATGGAAAGCCCCTGGACGTATCCGGGCTGCTGGCTGAGTAGAAAATAAGAGACTGAGGCGCTCCGGCGATACTGCCGGAGCGCCTCTTTTGGGCATAAAAAACCGCTCCCCCGCCGCCGCGCAAGGCGTGGGGGAGCATGTTTCTGTGAGCGGGCAAAAAGTCCCGGCAATCTCCTGTCTCTCTTCAATTTCTCGCTGTGCGAATGCCGTGTGCGCGGCGCGGCATGCCGTCAGGCTGTGGTGATCTTCATCTTCAGCCGGATCCGGTCGCTAATCATGGCGATAAACTCGGAGTTGGTGGGCTTACCCTTGGCGTTGCTCACTGTGTAACCGAAGAAGCGCTGGAGGGTCTCCAGATCTCCCCTGTCCCAGGCGACCTCAATGGCGTGGCGGATGGCCCGCTCCACCCGGCTGGGGGTGGTGTGGTAGCGCTTGGCCACCTCGGGATAGAGCACCTTGGTGACGGAGTTGATGACATCCATGTTCTCCACCGTAATCATGATCGCCTCTCGCACATACTGGTAGCCCTTGATATGGGCAGGTACGCCCACCTCGTGGATGATGGAGGTTACCAGCTCCTCCAACCCCGGTCCGTGAAGCTGCTTCTCGCTCTTCTCCGCCAGACTGATGAGGTGCTCCACCAGGGCTGAATCGTTGTACGGCTTGCTCAGGAACATGGACGCGCCCAGATTTCCCGCCTCCGCCACCACCTCCTGGGTGACGAAGTTGGAGACCGCCAGAATCTTGGGCCGCTTCTCGCTGTCCATGCGGCGCAAAATACCCAGTCCGTCCATTCCTGGCAAAATCAGATCCAGCACCAATACGTCCGGTTTTGCGTCGGCAACCATCTGCAATACCTCATTGCCGTCGCCGGTGGAGCCGACGACTGTAAAACGTCCTGTCTCCTCCAGGGCGTCCTGCAGCATACTGCGGGCGTCCTCGTTAACATCCGTCAGCATGACTTTAATTCTGTTGTCCATACGCGTGTTTCCTTTCAGTGATTTGCATGTCGACATGAATAGAGGGCCATCCGTCCGTTTAGACGAAATCTTGAAGCTTCATCTTGCCTCGCTTACAAATTACCATAAAAAGACAGGAAATACAAGCAAAATTTGAAGTTTTTTCTCCATTTTCGTTCTGTTTATTTCGACAAATCAGGGAAATTTTTCCTATTTTGTCGAAAAAAGGGGGTTAGGCGACGCAATCCGGCGTCAATCGCCATGTTCCGACAGGAAAATCATTCCAAATCTCTGCTTTTCCCGGCCGCAGACAAGAATGGGGCTTGCAATGAACATCTTTCCATGATAAACTTTTTTCGCTATTTTGTTCAGCAAAGGAGACACATTTATGGAACTATATACCATATATCAGCAGCTGGGCGTGAGCCGTGAGGTCTTTGACCGGGGAGAGTCCGTTCTGGCCCGGCTGGAGGGCCGATTCCGGGAGATTGACCGGACGGCGGAGATCAACCAGGCCAAGGTACTCGCCGCCATGCAGAAGAACCGGGTGGGGGCCAACCACTTCGCCGCCACCACCGGCTACGGGTACGACGACGACGGCCGGG
>CANAZG010000179.1 GCA_947365965.1 uncultured Clostridia bacterium | reverse complement strand
TCGTGAAACGAACGCGCAGCCAGCCCCGGCCACGGGGCTGTTCAAAGGGTTTGGGGTGCTACCCCAACAAGCAGAAACTGCGGTTTCCGGCAACGCCGGGAGCCGCAGTTTCGAGTCTTTGTGGGTACAAAGACACTGCTTGCGAAGTAGCGCACAACCGCTTGTATGAACCTTGAATTAGTCGTTCTTTTTTCCGTAAGGAGGTTGCTCCTCGGCTACCATTTGCACTTCTTGCCGAGGCTCAAAATCATAAACAATAACCTTATGTTCCTGCGTGGGCAACTCATAAGGTTTGTCTTCTTTGTTGTAGGTGAGATTAAACACAAGGTCGGACAGCCACTTCTTGAAAGACGGATTATCCTGAAACTGCTTGAACAGTTCCATATTATCCGCCATGATAGCAAAGATGACCTGCTGCAAAGCCCGCTCGCTTTCAAGCCTTGCACTTTGTTCATCGGAGTTTTTCATAGCATTCTGATATTTCTCATCTCTGGAAACCATGGCGGGGATTTCGAGAATCTGTCTACGTACATTGTCCGCGTCATTCCAGTTGATGTTACCAAACATATCGTTAAAGTCAGACAAAATAACGGAAAGCAGATCCATCTCCGGCTCGATAATGTGGCCGACCTTGCCAGCGGGAACGGGCGCAACCTCGGAGTCAGAATCTTCTAACTTGATGGACATGGACTCACGCGCCTCGTTGCGATAACTCTCCAAATCGATTGCCTCAAGGATGCCCTGCGACAAATCGTCATCACGAGGAGATGGCAGTTTGGGTATCAAGAGGTTCAGGAAGATAGAAAGGCGCTCCCAATCCGCATTACCGTAAGGAAGAATCAATCCAAGAAAACCATATGTACGAACAAATGCTTTGGCCGCACTTTTGAATTTAATCTGATCGTCCGTGTCAAGCTGTTTATAGATTGCAGTGCAGGCATCCAGCGTAGGATCAAGTTTATCCCGGTCAGCTCCATTCAGATACAGACCCACCAGCCTCTCTACATCATCACTTGAGTAAACCTGATAGCTTTCCATAGCGGAAATCAAATCATACAGTTTGTTCGGATCTGTCTCTCCTGACAAAATTGTTGTGCGGTAATATCGTGAAAACGCTTCTTCTATCATTTCAGGCTTATTTGCAAAATCCAGAACAACTGTGTCGTGCTTTTTGGGGTGGCAGCGGTTTAATCTTGAAAGCGTTTGAACAGCTTTGATGTCATAGAGTATTTTGTCCACATACATCGTATGGAGCAACGGCTCATCAAATCCAGTTTGGAACATATCTGCCACAACAAGGAGCCGGTAAGGATCCTGCTTAAAGGTTTTGGGAATCTTTGCGTCCGGGAAACCGTTCATGATTGCAGAAGTAAGCGCTGGCTCCTGCCCCTGATATTTATGCTCACCTGAAAAGGCAATGATTGCTTTATAGGGGCTGTGCCTTTCAGCAAGGCACTTGTTGATGGCATAATAATATTCCACACAGCGAGGAATGCTCGATGTTACAACCATCGCCCGGGCCTGTCCTCCAATTTTGCCTTTGGCAATTACCTGTTCGTGGAAATGCTCCACCATCATAGCAGCCTTTTTCGCAATCGTATATTCGCTGCTTTCCACAAAACTGCGAAGTTTTTTCTGCGCCCGCTTCTTGTCAAACATTGGGTCATCCTCGACAGTTTTCATCAACTTATAAAAACTGTCAATGGTTGTGTAATTTTGAAGCACATCCAGAATAAAACCTTCCTGGATTGCCTGCTTCATCGTGTAGACATGGAACGGTCTATGTTTGATGTCATCGCCATCTTGATAGGGAATACCAAAAGTTTCAAGCGTTTTATTTTTCGGCGTAGCGGTAAAGGCAAAGTAACTGGCGTTGCCAAGCAGCTTTCGCCCTTCCATCATGGCATTGATCTTGTCTTCATTGTCGAGTTCGTCATCAGACGCAAGGCCAGAAAGGGCAAGGTTCATCTGGGCTGAATTCCTACCGCTTTGACCAGAATGCGCTTCGTCAATCAGAATCGCAAAATGATTTTCCTTATGCCCCGCTCCAATCTGCGGCACGATGTAGGGAAACTTTTCAATGGTCGTAATGATGATGCGCTTTCCCTTGGTAATCGCGTCTGTCAAATCGCCGGAATGTTCCGCCCATACAACGGTGTTTCTGACCTGCATAAACTGCTTAATGGTGTCCCTGATCTGTTTATCAAGAATGCGACGGTCAGTGACAACGATAACAGAGTCGATCATCGGATGCCCATCTCTCTCCAAACCGATAAGTTGATGAGCCAGCCATGCAATGGAATTGGATTTTCCACTGCCCGCGCTGTGCTGGATAAGGTATTTCTTCCCAATGCCGTTTTCTCTGACATCAGCCAACAATTTTTCAACTACATCCAGCTGATGGTATCGCGGGAATACCTGTTTCACACTTTTCTTTTTCGTGTCTGGGTCGGTTTCCTCGATCACTTGGGCATAGTTTTCAATGATGCGGGTGAGCTTTGCTTTGGTCAGTATGTCCTTCCAGAGATAATCGGTCATCATGCCATTCGGGTTCGGCGGATTTCCTGCGCCATCTTTATATCCCTTGTCAAATGGCAGGAACCAGCTGTCTTTCCCTGCGAGCTTCGTGCAGAATTTGATGCAGGCGTCATCAACGGCAAAATGCACCATACATCGTTTGAAAGAAAACAACAAATCCCTTGGATCCCGGTCATTCTTATACTGCTGGACAGCATCATCTGTATTCTGTTTCGTCAGCTGATTTTTCAGTTCAAAAGTGATGATAGGCAATCCATTGATGAATAAGCACAGGTCAAGGGCAAGTTTTCCGGCATCCTGCGAATAGCGGAGCTGCCGGGTGACACTGAAAATATTTTTCTGGAACATCTCCCTTGCTTTTTCGTTGTTTTCAGTTGGTATGAGATAGAACATGATGAGATCAACCGGGTACACCTTGATGCCATTACGCAGAACATCTACAATGCCGCGTTTGGCCAACTCTCCCTGGAGGCGGTTCAGAAACTGCCGCTTTTTCTGATCGGACTGAAAAACCCCCAGTTTGCTCATCTGCAAGGGCTGGGTATCCTGCAAAAAACGAAAAAGCCTGCTTTCATCAATCGCATACTCCTTATTGTAATCGGCGTTACTCCCTTCCTCGTAACCGTTATGCTCCACAAGCCAGTTTACAATGAGGGTCTCAAAGCCGCTTTCTCTTGTATTTGTGAATGCCATACTCATTCCTCCTGCTCCTCAATCCGCTTACGCTCGGCTTCGATTTCATGCTGCAATTCCTCTGCGCTCGGCAGTGTGAGACGATACCGCGAGGCAAAAACTTGCTGAGCATCGTTCAAAACAGAATATTTGACGATTGCCTCATTCTTTTGAGAACACAGGATGATGCCGATGGTAGGGTTGTCATCTTCATTTTTATATAGCGCATCAAACATACGAATATAACTGTCCATCTGGCCAATGTCGCCGTGGGTCAGCTTGCCGATTTTCAAGTCAATCAGTACATGACATTTCAAAATGCTGTGATAAAATACGAGGTCGAGATAAAAATCCTCATCTTCGTAGCGCATCAGTTTTTGTCTGGCAACAAAGCAAAATCCGCGTCCTAACTCCAGCAAAAATTCCTGCAGCTTATCAAGAAGGGCCTGTTCCAAATCGGACTCGCGCAAAGCCGGATAATTTTTTAGGTCAAGAAATTCCAGCACATAGGGGTCTCTGATAAAGTTCTCCGCCGCCAATGGCGCTGTGAGTTCATCCGCCTCCGCTTTTACGGGCGATTGATCACGGCTTGCAAGGAGACGTTCGTAGTAGAGCGTAGAAATTTGCCGCTCCAGTTGACGGCTCGACCACGCGGAGGCGATGGCCTCGTCCATATACCATTGCCTCGCCTGTTCATTTTCAACCGACAGCAAGAGACGATAGTGCGTCCAGGTCAATTGCGAACGCAGTGCGTTCGTATTTGGAAACATCACAT
>CANAZG010000178.1 GCA_947365965.1 uncultured Clostridia bacterium | reverse complement strand
TTCTATTCCTCAATTCCTGAAGGAAATACTGTGGTAGTAGCTAAAAACATTTTTGCAGCCCCGCTATGGGGATGATGACCGACTCCGACACGTTCCGTATCATGGAGAAGATGCCGGGGGAGAAGTTCGCCGGGGTCATGCCCACGTCGGAGGCGATCTCCCCGACACGGGAATTGACCGAATCGAAAACGCCCGTGAGATTGCCCATGATCCCGCTGACCAGCAGCTCTTTGAGCCATTCCGCAATCGCATCAAGGATACTGCTCAAATTAGTTACCTTTTCCTTTCATCAGGGTAGGCCGGGCGGCTGTGCCGCCGCCCGGCCCTTGGGTTAGCCGCAGCGGGTCCCAGCCCGTATCAGAACAGGCCGGACAGCAGGGGGACCAGGGTGATGCCGATGAGGGCAACGCCGCCGCCCGCCATCAACTGCTTCATCCCCTGGCTCTTGGCGCCGGGGTTATCGTTGCCATAGCCCTCCAAGAGGTTAATCGCGCCCCACACGCCGAGGCCGGCGCCCAGCGCCACAACAAGGGTCTGCAAAACATCTACCGCACTGTTGAAAAAATCCATAAATTTGTCCTCCTTAAAGACGGTGGGCGGGACATCCGCCCCGCCCAGAAAATGGTCGTTTTGTTCTTGGAAAAGTGGGAATATCCCGGTTTTATGCGGCTTTCCCGTTGTCAGGCCGCCGGATGGATGCCTGCCATTTTGTCGGTTGGGGACAGCATCATTTCCGGCAGGCCACAGGGGGAAAGCCTTATGCCCCTATGGGCGGACAGCCCGCATCAGAACAAGCCGGACAGCAGGGGGACCAGGGTGATGCCGATGAGGGCGACACCGCCGCCCGCCATCAACTGCTTCATCCCCTGGCTCTTGGCGCCGGGGTTGTCGTTGCCATAGCCCTCCAAGAGGTTGATCGCGCCCCACACGCCGAGGCCGGCGCCCAGCGCCACAACGAGGGTCTGCAACACACCGATCGCACTGTTGAAAAATGCCATAACTTTGTCCTCCTTCAAGACAGTGGGCGGAGCCTTTGCCCCGCCCGGTTCGTGGAATGGTTTTGATGGTGCAAAAGGGCGCCCGCCGCCCCGCACAGTCAGCCCGCCTGTTGGATGCCTGCCGTAAGGTGAGTGGGGGCAGCTTCATTACAGGCGGGCGCTGTTCCGTGCAGGGAGGGAACGCCCGGACATGGAAAAAGCCCCGCAGAGGGGGCTTTACGGCGTGACGCTCATCCGTCCGCGTCGATCACTTCAAATTCGTCCTTCGCCCGCAGCTTCAGCCGGTGGTCCAGGAACTTCTCGATGTCGAAGCGGTTCTTCTCGTCACAGTCCGCCGTGTACTGGAAATTGGGGTGCTTTGTCAGGTCGTACTTGTCCGACAAAAACGGCCTCACGCCCCGGAGCTGGAGGATGCACTTGCCGCCGTCCAGCACCGCCAGCTCGTCCACGCTGGCCAGCTCATGGCCCGTCCGCTGGTAGTTCACGCTGTGGGACTCCTGGCTGCCCTTGCTCACCCCGGTGTTGAACATATCTATGGTCTCCTTGCCCAGGGCGGCGGAAAGCTCCTTCAAGGTGGTCGGCTCACTGCCGCCCAGGAAGATGCGGGTGTCCATGTTGCCGATGATGGTGTCGGCGTTGTCCTTGTAGATCGCCTTTAGCTGGCTCTGCGCCTGCAAGACCAGGCAGGCCGATATTTCCCGGCTTCGGATGGTCGCCACCAGCTTCTCCAGGTTCGGTATCTGCCCGATGTTGGCGCACTCGTCAATGAGGCAGCGCACATGGACCGGGAGCCGCCCGTGGTACTGGTCGTCCGCTTTCTCGCACAGCAGGTTGAAAAGCTGGGTGTAGATCATGCTGATGAGGAAATTGAAGGTGCTGTCCGTGTCGCTCATGATGAGGAACAGGGCGGTCTTGCGGTCACCCAGGGTGTCCAGCTCCAGCTCATCGTACCGGGTGATCTCCCGCAGCTCGGCGATGTCGAAGGGGGCCAGCCTCGCGCCGCAGGAGATGAGGATGGACTTTGCCGTCTTGCCGGCGCTGAGCTTGAAAAGTTTGTACTGCCGGACGGCGAAGTGGTTGGGGCTTTTCTGCTCCAGCGCCTCAAACATCTGGTCCACCGGGTTCTGGAAGGTCTCATCGTCCTCCCGGACCTCCATAGCGTTCAGGAAGGTGATGAGCGTCCCGAAGTTCTGCTCCTCCACGGGCGCGACATAGTGGATATAGGCGATGAGCGCCGTGTAAAGGAGCTTTTCGGCTTTCTCCCAGAACTGGTCCCCGCCCTTGCTCTCGCCCTGCGTGTTCACCATCAGGGTCGTGACCAGCTTCAAAATGTCTTTCTCCGAATGGATATACGCGAACGGGTTGTAGTGCATCGACTTCTTGAAGTTGATCGTGTTGAAAATCTTGATGCGGTATTTATTCCGCACCAGAGCGGCCCCGCACTCCTCGACTATGCCCCCTTTCGGATCAGTGACCACATACGAGCTGTGGCACTGGAGGAGGTTGGGCTTGAGCCAGAACCGGGTCTTGCCGGAACCTGAGCCGCCGACGATCAGCACGTTCTTGTTCCGGGCGTGGGCGGGGTTCTTGGGACGGTTCCCCATCATCAGGCGCTCCGTCCGGGTCAGGATGACATTGTTCTCGAACACCGGGTCTGCGAAAGGCTCAATGTCTTTGGGACCGCCCCATCTTGCGGACCCGTATTCCTCGTTTGGGCGGTACTTCTTGGCGTTCTTGCTCCGCACATAGACCACCAGCCGGAACCCCGCCCCGACAGCCAGCCCGACCATGAGGTCAAAGGGGTGCAGGCTGGGCATCGGGTTCCCCCATGCAGCCCCCATAGAGGAAAAAAAGCCCAGCAGCTTCGTGGACAGGTCCACGCCCCCGGCGATGCGCCACGCCTCCCCGATGTTGGAGCAGAACAGCCCGATGATGGCATAGGGCAGGTTCAGGATGATGAGCTTCTTTGTTTTCTGGTTCATCGCTCACGCTCCTGTTTCTTCTCCCGCATCTTGGCGGGGATGGACTTGGCGAGGTCTTTCAGGTGCGCCAGGACTTTCAGGACGCTGGGCCGCTTCTCCCTGTGCGCCAGCTTTGCGGAATACTCCTTGAAAGCGGCGGTCAGCACATCGGCGTCCTTTGCCTTGAAGAACACCATGAACCGGGGCGGCTCCTGGGACACGTCCTTACGGATGGCATAGTCCACGCCGTATTTGTTCAGCACCCTCTCAAAGTCCCGGATGCCGCTCTTGGCGATGTCGATCTGCTGCGCCCCGTGGTCCTTGCGGATCAGCTTCTCCACGGTCATCTTCCCGTGGTCGCCCTCCGCCGCCTTGCCAGCCTTTACCCTCGCCCGGTGCTGGGCGTACTTGCGGAACGCCGCCACCAGCGTCCTGCCGGACAGCTTGCTGGTGCTTATCATCAGGTTGACTGTCCTGTTTTCCACTTCCTCCTGCAAATCTTATTCCCCCTTTCTCTGGAAACGGCGTTGGAGGTGTGCCAAGCCTCAGATGTGGAACGCCGGGAAGTCCTTTCCATCGGCACACAGGGTCACGGTATGGTCTGCGAAGTAGACCACGGCGGCGATCACGTCCTCGGCAGAGAGGGAAACGCCGTCCCCGTCCTCATCGCATTTGTAGACGATGACAGGCCCCAGCAGATACCGCTCACGGCCCAGGTTCAGGACATGGCTGCCGTCAAACACGATGGTCAGCCCCTCCACATCCAGCCCGTCATCGGACACCACCTCCAGGCAGTCATAGCTGCCCCTGCTCTCGATCTCGTCCCAGCACTGGGTCTCCTGCATGACCTCTGGGGTCTTGTCCGGGCGCATCACCATCACGATGGAGTCCACCTCGTCCTCTGGGGCCTCCTCCTCGTCCGCCGCGCCGTGCAGGTAGTCCTCCAGGGCGTCCACCAGCCGCTGGTAGCTGGCGGTATCGCCCCGCACATCCCCGCCGACAGCCATGCCAGCAAGGGCAGAGAGGCCCTCCGGCAGGGACACATTGATGTTCACATCACCGTTGAAGTGAAAATGGATACTGTTCATAGGCTC
>CANAZG010000177.1 GCA_947365965.1 uncultured Clostridia bacterium | reverse complement strand
ACCGCCGTTGCATGTCCCGCTGAAATGGTACCTTTTCCCCGTCTTAGTCACATATTTTACCGCCCCCGGCGGTTGGGTACTACCGCATCTGACATTTTGCATATTCGACAAAATCAACTAAAATTTTTGTGCAATTTTACAGGTTGTCTTTATCGAATGTATGTGCTATTATCTTGAGCACAACGCCACAGAAGGGACCGTGATTAACGATGAATCAAGACAACTTACAGAAGGAACTTGATAACCAACGCGAAGAAATGATAAAATTTATTATAGAAGCACAAAGTCCCGTATTTTCAAGACCTAAACGGTCAAGGTGTAGGAGTAGTCAAGGAATAAACGACACTCCTACACCTTTTTCCGCTCTCAATTACGGTTTGCCAGCTTTGCCGATGGCCTCCATCAGCTTGTCATAACCGAACATGGCTGCATACGCTACCATGAACCCCAGCACGACCGCGGCGGCCACCATATACCACACCACCGCGATAGCCTTGATCTGACAGTAGGCGAAGAACGCCACCAGCGTGAGTACCATCGAGACGGCGACCGCCAGAATGTTGGTCGGCAGCTTGTCCCAGGTGACCTTCTTCAGCACCTGGACGACGATGTTGGTCACCACCACCAGCACACCGATGACGCTGATGACCATGGACCAGTTCAGAACACTTTCCATTTTTGATTCCTCCTTATGTTATCCGATTATCCGACCCCATCAGGCGGAGCAGAGCCATGTTTATCCGGCCATGAATTGTTCTTGCTCAGGTTCTCGACGGCAGACTTGATGGCGTACACCAGCACCACGCCGATGATTTCGGTAAGCGCCACCTGAGATAAACTCTCGGCAATCTGCTCCTTGCCCATCCATGCGAGGATGTAGCTGCACCACACCCAGGAAATACCGTTAAGCAGGCAGACCCACACGATAATTTTCATAGTGGTCGCTTTCTTTTTGCTCGGTTCAGAGAAGTCGAGGGTTGGTTCTTCAATGACGTCCTCCGGCCAGTCCTCAGAAATATCAGCAGGCTGCTCCACAATGGGCGCAACTTCCTTTGCTTTGATGTTCAGCATACGTCGCCCTCCTCTTCATCCTTGGCGTGGCTCTCCTGAAGGAAGTCCCGCTTCTTCAAGCGTTCCTTATAGACCTCCCGGATGTTTTCGATGGCGAGAACCGCTCGGTTGTTTGGATACTCCGGATGTTCCTCGCAGTACCGCTCGTAGTCGTCGATTTTAGCCAGCACCTCAACAAACTCCTCTTTGGTGTGGTTAATAGGTCGCAGCAGTTCGTTGTTGAAATGCAGGATCTGGGCACGTCGGCTGTCAGCAGTCCGGCGGTCATCCATGGTGATGTGACCGTCCAGCTTAGCCTCAATACCATCAAGTCGGCTGGATATGTCTGCATTAACTGCTTTACCAACGGTTTTTGCCAGTACCGACCAAGGGTTGATTTTGACGGGGGCAATTTGCACCAGCGTCAAAAGGAGCAGAACCAGACCGCCCCCGCCAGCTAAAAGCTCTTGGATAGTCAAAATTCATTTCCTCCTGTTGGATTACTTGCTCAGAATCCCGATCAGCTCGGAATACTCGGCCTCGGAAATCTTGCCGGCAGCGTAGAAAATATCCAGCTTGCTCTCGATGCCGTCAGTCTGGCCGCGCTCGATCATGCGCTTCAGAGTACGATACAACATGCCAAGAACGCCGACCATTGCTCCAGGGACCAGCCCGGCGACAGCGCCCAGTGCCAACATAATGGCGGACAACAGGCCGACGCCAGCAATCCCCTTCAACAGGGCGCTGGTATCAATACCGGCCAGCGCATCCACGATACCGGAGAAGAACGCCATAAGGAGATGTACGGCAGCCTGGATCAAGTCGGGCAGATTTCGCGCGATGCCCTCGATGACTTCTACCAGGAACTGAGCAATGGAGTCAACAATTTGCGGGGTGTAAGTAACTAGAGCAGACAGTACGCCGGCAATCAGCTCCAGCGCTCCGTTTGCCAGAGCAGGAACACACTCGACCAACACATCGACCAAGGTCAACACAAGAGCCTTGACAGCCTCTCCAATCGCGGGAGCTCCATCGGAAATCACCTTACAGAACGCCACGACAGCCTCGCCCAGCTTTTCGGCGATAGCGGGAATCAAAGCGGCAATTCCGGTGATAATGGTTGTCAGCCCGGCCACGATGATGGCCACACCGGCTCCCATCGAGGTTGCGAGGGCGGTAATACCGATTGCAATAGCGGATAGCCCGGCTCCAATCGCAAGAAGACCAGCGCCAATGCCGAGGGTTCCAACGCCAATCAGAGCGAACGCGCCGGCAAGCCCAAGAATAGTCGGAACGAGAGGAGTAAGCACAGCACCGGCGACGCCAATGACGGCGAATGCTCCCGCCAACGTGACCAACCCCTTGGCAATGGACTCCCAGCTCATAGAGCCAAGGACAACCAGCACCGGAGTGAGAACTGCCAATGCGCCTGCTGCCACCAGCATGGCGGCGGACCCGGCCAACGTACCATTCATCAGGTTCAGGCCAATGGCGAGCTCTCCAAGAGCCACACCGAGCATGACGAGACCTTTTGTGATCTCCTCCCAACTCATGCCTCCCATCTTCCTGATAGAATCCGCCACGATTTCCAAAGCAGCCCCAACAGCAATCAGGCCCACACCAAGACCAACCATGTTCTTCGGCATCAGGTTCATTGCAAGGGTGACCTCGGCCAGGGCGACGCCAATGGCGGTAAGCCCTCTGCCAATCTCCTCCCAGCTCATGAAGCCAAAAGCCTTCATGGCAGACGCGAAGATCTTCATAGCTGCGGCAATCTCAATGAGCGCGAGCCCCGTAGAGATAACATGCTTGGCATTTCCTGTGAGCTTGGTAAAAGCGGCGACTTCAAGAAGCAGGGCGCCAATGGAAGTGAGGCCCTTTGCGATTTCACCCCAGTTCATCTGTCCAAAGTCCTTGCAGCTTGTCCAGCGTCTTGGCCAAAATATCAGTTGTCAACCAACCCTGTGAAAGAGTGGCGTCAAAGGAGCCTGCCTCCTCGATCATCTTATCAAGGCCGGCAACAGACTCAGACGCCGTCTCCCGAAGTGCGTCACGGAACGCATCCACGGAAAAACCGGCGTCACTGACCTCATTCTTCAACTGCCCCCAGCTTGATGTCAGTGCTCCGCCCAGCAGATCGTTCCTGGCCCTGGAGGAGCTGTCGATGATACTGCTGAAAAATTCAGAGAACTCCCGCAGTGTAACTTTTGCTTCCTCGTAGTCGCCGACGATCAACTGCCAGGTCTCGGCCCACCCAGATTGTGCGCTCTCCTTGAGCGTATCCATCAACTGAGAAAAGGTCTTTACATTCTGAGCGGCGGCAAAAGCCTTCTTACCAATTTCAGTCGTTTCGTCAGCGTAGTCCTTCAGCGTCTCTGTGAGAACTTCAGTGGTCATCCACTGATAGGCAAGACTGTCATTGAACATGTGGGTGGCGTCGATAGTTTCTTTCATCACGCTGCCCTGTCCGTTCTTGGTGAGGACCTTATACATGCCATCCGCAGACTTTTCGACAGTTCCCGCCGCAACAGCAGCTTCGGGAAGCTGTGTCTTAAACTTAACTGTCGCCATATTGGCGTTCTCAATGGATTTCCAGTCAATCAGCTTAACATAGCCTGCCGACAGCGCCTGGGCAAAGTTATACATAGCCCGAGAAGCCTCATTGGCGTTGGCGCCGGAAACGGCCGCCACATTGCTGACACCCTGGATAGCCGCCACGGCATCGTCCAGCTTGACACCGGCGTTGGTAAATTTGCCGATGTTGGAGGTCATATCCGAGAACGAGTAAATCGTTCGGTCAGAGTAAGTATTGAGCTCATCCAACTTCTGATTGACCTTGTCCAGGCTCTCTCCGGTACTTGCCATGATGGTCTGGATGGAGCCCATCTTCAGTTCATACTCGTCAAAGCCGGAAGAGATAGGTTCAATCGTAAAAGAGGAGATCATACGCTTGGATATATTGCAGGGTAGCGTGCCCTGACGCCCATGCGCTGGCGGTTCAAC
>CANAZG010000176.1 GCA_947365965.1 uncultured Clostridia bacterium | reverse complement strand
TGGCCGTGTTCTCGTTGGCCCGGACTTTTGCCATGATGATAAAGTCATAGCTGTCCGTAATGGCGGTGGAAAGTTCCTCCGCTTTCAGATGGTTGATCCGTACTGTGTCGCCCACGCTGATATTTGGATTATCTATGATGGTTCCATCATCATTACACTCCACACTCAGCAGGATATACTTTCCTGATTTCAGCTTTTCCAGGTCAATGGTTCCCTCTACGGCCTCCATGCCATTTAACAGAAAATCGTCCGCGCCATACAGAGCTGCAAAGGGATTTCCATTCTGATCTTTGTTGTAGCTGAAAAAGGCATTGTGTTCTATGGAAAACGGTTCTTCCAGCATGCGAGAGGTATAGAGCCTGCCGCCATCCTCGAAACACACATTCCCTTTGACCGCTTCGATAAAATTCTCCGACAGGTCATTTTCACTTTTTTCAAATTGATACTGGAAGTAATTTGCGGTAGAGATCACAAAGTCCGTATCTAAAAATTTTGCAATATACTTGTCAATATCAAAGCCGCCGGACAGTGTGAATACTGTGTTGAACAGCACCAAACTCAATGTCATGGACACAATCACCAGCACAGTACGCTTGCGGTTGCGGCCCAGGTTTGCTAGCGCCATAAAGTGGAGTTTCGCGCCGTGGGTCGATTTTTTGTCTTTGGCTCTGCGCTTTCCAAATGCTGTCGTATCATTTTCCGTGTAGCGGATGGCCTCAATTGCCGAAACCGTTCCGGCGATCTTCGCGGGCTTGCGGACGCTGACAAAGACGGTAAAAAGGGCGAAAGCAGCAGAACCAATGAAAATCAGAGGATTTACCGTTACTTTAACACCGGCGTCCGCAGTATAACTCGTTCCGTTCATCAGGAAAGGCACCAAGGCCCGGCCAATGAAGAAGCCCACCAGCAGGCCGATGGGAATACCAATCAGGGACAGGCGGAGCGCCTGCCGGTTGATTAGACGCTTAATCTGCCGCTTTGTTGTACCCAGCGTTTTTAGCTGTCCGTAGGACTGAATATCCTGAATAACGGAAATCTGAAAAATGTTGTAGATAATCAAATACCCTGTTACGACAATCAACGCGACGCCAACAAGGCCGGAAATCAGCATGGCAGGATTGTCCGTTAATGCGCCGCTCTGATAGGCCGGACTGACACGGGCAATCACATAGTTGCTGTCCTCCTTGCTGCCGCCCATTGTGTCACAGGTATAACCTGTTTCGGAAAGAAGCTGGTGGAGCCGGGCTTCTATATCTCCATTCCTTCTGAACATTACGTAGGCGGTGACAACGCCGGAATAGTCATTGTCTATGGGATAGGTATACGACAGAATATCCGAATGGGCGTCCACAAAGGCTTTCGATACGATCAGCCTTCCGATATTGCTCAAGCTGTCTGTTTCCCAAAAGCCACAGAGGGTAAAATCGGTGGTGTAGGTCTTCCCTTTTACCTCATAGGTCAGAGAAACGGTTTCCCCGATCCGCGCCGGTACGCCCAGGGCATCCAGCGTTTTTGTGTCCGCAATGATTTCGTCTGCCCCTTCGGGCCGGCGGCCTGTTGTGGGCGTGTAGCGGGCAAATTCCAGAGCGGTATCATCCATATACCACAAATCAGACCGCCAACGCTCCAAGCCCGAATTTTTCAGCCGGTAAGATACCGCTTTTGTATAGGCGATGCGGTCAATCAGGGAACTTCCCGCTATATTGTTGTAAACTTCATCACTGATATAATTCAACACCGCCTGCCCCTCTCCGCCTGCCTTGCGGATATTCTGATCGTGAACAGTATCCATCAGACCGGAGCCAAGGGTGAAGATTGTGGTAAAAAGTATGGTGGTCAGAACGATTGCGATGATCGCAATGATATTCCTGCTTTTGCTTGCCTTGAAGTAGCGGCCTGACAGCTTTTTGATGACCACACCGTTGCTGTTGCCGAATAAAATATCATTCATCGTCAACACCCCCTTACTCAAAAATCCTGCCGTCTTCAATTCGGATAATGCGGTCGGCAAGCTGGGCGATCTCGTTGTTGTGGGTTATCATCACCAGCGTTTGATGGAATTTGCTGCTGGTTGCTTTCAAAAGCCCCAGTACATCGCTGCTCGTCCGGCTGTCCAGATTGCCGGTCGGCTCGTCAGCCAGGACGATGGCGGGCTTGGAAATGAGGGCACGGGCGATGGCGACACGCTGCTGCTGTCCGCCGGACAGGTTGTTTGGCATATTGTTCAGCTTGTCCCCCAAGGCCAGCAGGCGCACGACTTCGTCCATGAATTTTTTGTCCACCGTATCGCCGTCCAGTTCCACAGGCAGGACGATGTTTTCATAGACATTCAGAACAGGGACAAGATTGTAGTTCTGGAAGATAAAGCCGATGTTGCGCCGGCGGAAGATGGTAAGCTGCTCGTCGTTCAGTTCGGCCAGTTCTTTTCCCTTGATCTGAACGCTGCCGGAGGTTGGCACGTCCAGACCGCCCATCATATTCAGCAGAGTGGACTTGCCGCTGCCGGAGGTTCCAACGATGGCGGCAAATTCCCCCTGCTCGATGGAAAGAGTCACGCCGTCCAGCGCCTTTGTGAGATTTGGCTCTGCGCCGTAGTATTTTTTGAGGTCCGTTGTTTGTAAAATGCTCATGGTAAGCGCCATCCTTTCTTTGATGCCGCTATCATAACAGCCAATTCTCACAGAAATGTCACGGACTACTGATTTTTTACCCTTGAAATGTCACAATCCTGTGACGTTTTAAAAAAAGTTCATTTCTAATTTCTTAATCATATTCTGCACAGATATATTTGAAATCCTCCGTCTTGTTTATCGCTGACAATGCGTGTTCCTCGATATGTTTTGACATAATTTCCACTGAATACCGGAAATTCTCGCATGGATGACCAGCAGCGCAGCGCATCATTACTATCAGCATCTCGTTATCGCCCTCAAGGTTTTCAGATGGATAGTTGCCGGCATAGTCGCAGGAATCATCGTAATGTCCTTTCTGCCTTACTGTTTCCATCTGATCCGCAGTGCCAATCACGGCATGGTAATCCATGTTATCGGAGTCGCAATAATACTCAATGAAAAGCCTTGCCACAACATCTGTGCATTGTCGGATTTGTTCAATAATAGCATCTGCATTCTGGATAGCAAATCTCCGGATTTCCTGTCTGGCGTGCTCCTCGTTTTCGTAGCGGATGTACAACAGTGTTTCATGACCACCCAATATAGTGGTGATGTTCTGGAGTGTTCCATCTTTGCCATAGACGACGCGGAGCATCCGGACGAGGTCATCCTCCGGCACATTGTACAGCGTCATCCCACGCCAGTCCTTCCCGACAGGAATGTCATAGGTGAGCATTTGATACTGCGCATCATAGTCAAAGGAAATCGCATTGTCACTGTCAATGTCCTTGCTGAATTCAGCAGCGCTGTATACGCCTGCTTTATAGATAAGTGGAATGCTGTGTAATTCTGACATTTTGGTATCCTTTCTTTTCAAAATGATTTGGGTGGTGTCCGCTCTTGCCCTACAACGGATATTTGACGGTAAAAAGTACGCGGCCCGGAACCCTTTTACGGCCTGTATAGGCTGGGAGAGGCGGAGCCCGGCAAGCCCCAGGAGCTGATGGATCTCTATTCAGTATGGGTTACAGCCCGCAGAAAGACCAGCATCCCTCCAGACACCACTGGGCGTTATCAATCATCCATTTGCCGGCAGCCAGATGATAATCTGTATAAGTTCCGCCGTCCGCTCCCATCGGTTCATGCCGTCAAAGAATTCCAGCATGATTTTTTCTCTCCTTCCATGCTGCTTCCTGGTATCTTCCAGAAATGCGTTATGAAAACTTCCAAAAAATATAATTTTTCCCACTTGCAAATTTTATCCATGAGGCAGAAACACGGAAAATGTGGAGCCGCTGCCTGGTGCCGAAGTCACCTTCATATATCCTCCCTGCATGGTGACAATCTCCCGGGCAAGATACAGCCCTATGCCGATGCCCTCCACATCGTGGACTTCTTCCTCCCGGTAGAAGCGTTTGAAGATCATCCCCTGCCGGCTCTCTGCGATTCCTTTTCCGCTGTCGGTTATGTCGATTTTCACATAGAACTCCCAGCTTTGAA
>CANAZG010000175.1 GCA_947365965.1 uncultured Clostridia bacterium | reverse complement strand
CTTGCATTTTTGGCAGGAGACAGGTAGAATGAATACCGTTATCTATTGTAGACTATTTTCTCCGGATAGACAACCATTTTTTTGTCTGTTTTCAAAAATTTCTCAAATCAGGGACGAAGGGAGGCCGTGCCGTGGCGGTAGCGGGCATCATCGCCGAATATAACCCCTTCCACCGGGGCCATGCCTGGCAGATCCAGGAGGTGCGCCGCCGCCTGGGGGCGGATACGGCGGTGGTGGCCTGCATGAGCGGCAACTTCGTCCAGCGGGGGGATTTTGCCATTCTGGCCAAGCATCCCCGCGCGGAGGCCGCCCTGGCCGGAGGCGTGGATCTGGTGCTGGAGCTGCCCACGCCCTGGTCCGCCGCCACGGCGGAGCGGTTCGCCCAGGGGGGCGCGGCGGTCCTGGCGGCCTCCGGTGTGGTGACCCATCTGGCCTTCGGCTGCGAGACCGGCGCCCTGCCGCCCCTGGCCGCGGCGGCGGAGTGTCTGGACAGCCCCGCCTTCCAGGAGGCTCTGGGCCGGTACGCCGGCAGGGGGATGACCTTCGCCGCAGCCCGTCAGGCGGCGGCCCGGGGAATCATCGGGGGCGCGGCGGACTGCCTCTCCATGCCCAACAACATTCTGGCGGTGGAGTACCTGCGGGCCCTGAACGCCCTGGGCAGCTCCATGAAGCCCCTGGCCCTGCCCCGGCTGGGGGCGGGCCACGACAGCCGGGAGGAGGACGGATTTCTCTCCGCCGCCGCCATCCGGGACCGGATCCTCTCCGGCGGCGGCTGGGCGGCGGCCCTGCCCCCGGCCACGGCGGCCGTGCTCCGCCGGGAGATGGAACGGGGCCGGGCCCCGGCGGACTGGCGGAACTGCCAGCGGGCCATCCTGGCCCGGCTGCGGCGGATGGAGGAGGCGGCGTTTCTCCCCTACGACGGGGGCGGCGAGGGCCTCTACCACCGCTTTTACGCCGCCGTCCACGCCCAGGCCGGGGTGGAGGATATCCTCACCGCGGCCAAAACCCGGCGCTACCCCCTCTCCCGCCTCCGGCGGATGCTCCTGCTGAGCTACCTGGGCGTGCCCCAGGCAGGCCAGGGGCAGACGCCGCCCTACCTGCGGGTGCTGGGCATCGGGGCCCGGGGCCGGACCCTGCTGCGCCGGATGCGGGAGAGCGCGTCCCTGCCGGTGATTGTAAAGCCCGGCCGCGTCCGGCGGCTGGACGGGGAGGTCCAGCGGGCATTTGACCAGGAGGCGGCGTGTACGGAGCTGTACGCTCTGGCCCTCCCCGCACTGGCGCGGGCGGAGAGCGAGTACGCTGTCTCTCCGGCCATGGTATGCGGTCCAGAAAAGGAGCGATTTCTATGAAAAAATATTGGGCGGTTCTGTTTCTGGCAGGGCTGTGCCTGCTGGCGGCCTGCGCGGATCTGACGCCAGCTGCGCCGCCCCCCGCCCCGCCGCCGGAAAGCGGTCCGGCGGCGACAGCTGTCTACCAGTTCGATACCCTGTCCGCACAGGAGCAGTTCACCGCCGAGGACGGGACAGAGCTGGCCTATTACAGCTATCAGCTGCTGACCATGTCCGTGGAAAATATGGACGAGCTGGCCCCCGGTGAGGCGGAGGCGGCTGCCCGGAACCTGGAGGGGTTCAACGGCAGGATGGAGAGCCTTATGGAGGAGTCCGTGGCCCGGGGCCGGGCCCTGGGGGAGGACGCCCAGGAGCTCCACCTTCTGGGAAGCGCGGCCCTGGATTACTACGAGGAGACCAGCGCCTCCTGCTATCAGGCCGGGCGGCTGGTGTCCGTGCGCCTGGACACAGCCGGGTTCTCCGGCGGGGCCCACGCCAACAGCTACACCTCCAGCGCCCTCTTTGACCTGGGCGCTGGTCAGTTCATCGATCCCACCCAGATCGCTGAGGACCCGGAGGCCTTCCGCACCGGGGCGGCGGAGCTGCTGCTGGAGCAGGCGGAGGCCTTGGAGGCGCGCACGGACTTCTGGCCGGAGTACAAGGACATTATCGCCCGCTGGAACGAGGGCGCGGTGCTCTTTGACGCGGAGGGGATGCTGGTGGTCTTCTCCCACTACGTGCTGGGCCCCTACACCATGGGCACGGTGGAGCTGCGCCTGGACTGCGAGCAATTGGCGGAGCTGGTGGGGGCCGGCGGCATGGCGCGGCTGGGGATCGGCTGAGTTATACCGCATCAAAACAGTAAGCCTTTTCAGCAATCCGGGGTGCAGGGTGCGTATGCACTCTGCACCCCATTTGGTGCGCCTTCTATTGGTTGTCCGCGATATACCGCACCGCCGCCTCCATGAGTTCGTCTCTCCCCTCCCTGATGCCCTGGATGGTGCGGGAGACGGGGATATCCGGGGTGAGGCCGGTGCGCTGAATCTGTCCGCCGTCGTCCGTGTAAGCGCCAATAGCAGTGAAGTGGTCCACGAAATGGCCGGGAATGCTCAGCTTTGCCATTCCGTCCAGCGCACCCGCGGTATTTCCTCCCATAAGGACCACATGCTCCCCCTTGCCGATGGCCCAGGCCATCCATTCGCTGCCGCTCTGGCTGAACTCGTCCATCAGGACCACCACCGGCTTGTCGTAATAGTAGACGCCCCTCTCCCTGTCCTCCGGCAGACAGCCCACATTGCTGACCGTCTTGATATAGGCGCCCGGCGCCGCCTGGGAGGGATTCAGATGAATAAAGGCCGGCGTGCTCTCTGGAACAAAATAGGCGGGGAAGGTTTTGGGGAAAAGATTGGGATACTGCCGCAGATCAATCACCAGCCCATCGGTATCCCGAAGCTCCTCCATCACGCCGTACTGATTCGCCGTTGAAAGAAGGGCGGGATTCACCAGACCGATATTTCCCTCCAGAATTTCGTAAACCTCCTGGGGCTGCGCATAGGGGATAAACGGCGATTCCTCCACGCTTACACAAGCGCAGAAAAATGTCTCTTCCTTCCCATCCCGCAGGACAGTCACCTCAATCTCACTTTTGTTGTCCCCGGCCAGCGAGAGAATAAAGGCCCCGTTTCGGCTCAGATACACCTCATCCCTGGAATAAGGTAAATACTCCTTTACCGTTTCCGCAAACTCGTAGATATCACGCCCATTCACTTCCTGAATCACATCCCCCGGCAGCAGGGGACACCCCTCTGCCGTGCCGAAGACCACCAGCTTTCCCTCCGCCTCCATCACAGGAACGGGGGCGTATGTCATGCCCAGAAGGCCCCCGACTACATGAAAATCATTCATCCTCACAAGAAGCGCGGTAATGGCGGCGACATAGCTCTGGAAATCCTCTCCGCCCATCAGGGCCAGCGCACCGGGCGTAAAGCCGTCAGGCAGCCCCTCTCCCCCAGCCAGCATCCGGGGAATGAACTCGTCTAAAGTCGATACCCAGTCCTTTTCCAGGAGATTGTGGTAGGGGAAATAGTATTCGACTGCATTCCACAGGCGAAACAGGCCCAGCAGACGGAAACGTACATCGCTGTAATCCATATCTTTCAGATCGTTTTCGCGGAATATGGGGCCGGTCACCTCGGATAAATATTTGGAGGTCTTATATTGAACCGGGGTAGTTGACACTTTTATATGGGGGACTTCCCCCAGCTTTCCCAGGTCTCCGGCCAGCTCCTCCCCCAGATAGCCCGCATCGGTGGTCCAGGACGTGTCGGCAATGACCACCTTATCCTCCTCCGCCGCCTCGGCCCAAAACGCCACCGGCTCACAGTTTCCGTAGTCGATCTCTCCCAGTCCAGTGAACCACTCATGGAGCAGGGCGTTGACCTCCTCATGGGTTTCCTTCTCCCGCACTTGGGGAATCAGCGCCAGCAGCTCCTCGTCCCAGTCCTTTTGTCCCAGCAGGAACGCCGGGTGGGTGTACTTCACATACCCCCACACCCGGCACAGCTTGCTCAGCCGCTCCACCTCCGTGGCGGGCTGGCTGGTGGTCTTTTCCTGACAGCCGAACAGCGGAAGGACAAGGCAGAACGCCAGGGCAAGGGACAGCAGCCTTTGATAGATCGGATATTTCCTGATAGACATAGACGCAGCATCCTTTCCTGTTAAATTCTTCTCAAGTGGCAAAATGAGATGTATGTTGTAACGGGTGGTAAGCAGTACAGTTTAAGCAAAAAATAATCTGCCATATAGTGTGGTTGCTGGTA
>CANAZG010000174.1 GCA_947365965.1 uncultured Clostridia bacterium | reverse complement strand
ACACTGGACAGGATGGCTTGGCCGATGGAATCGTTGGCCAGCAGGTGCAGATAGTTCGCCCCCGTCTCCTGGACCAGGCTTTCCACGAGCGACTGGTCCTCGCCCTCCATCACATCGCTGACGATGCCGATGAGCTGGAACTCCGCCGGGTCATACTCCGCCGCCAACTCGCCCAGCCCCGGCATCTCGCTGAGGCAGGGGTTGCAGTAGGTCGCCCATACATTGACCATGGTGAGTTTAGACTGGGAGAAAATCTCCTGGGAAACGGTGTTCCCATCCAGATCTGTTCCCTCAAAAATAATGAAAATGGGGGCGGTTCCCTCCTGGTCAGACGGCGCGGACTCCGAAGATGCCCCATCTTGGTCAGGGGGGACAACTGCCGTTTCCGTTTCGGGAGTATCCCCGGCTGGCAGTTCGCTGCTGTCCCCGGCGCAGCCGCCAAGCAGGACCAGCGACAGCATCAGGAACACGAAAAACATTTTGCGCGGTTTGTTCATGTCAGTTCCTCCATATTTCACAACTTTTTCTGTCTTGTAAGAATACAAGCCTCAACGCGATCCGCGATAATGCCACGGTCTCGCTGGGGATAATATTCCAAAATTGGCTGCAAAACTTTTTGAACATCGTTTGGTGCTAGTTTTGGTATTGTCAATTGTGTTCCATATAGGCTCCGGGCCGTATTCATCTGCCGGGTGAACGTAGTGTTGAAGGGTCTGGCCCGCAAAGCGGAAATCAGAGCAGGCGGAGAGATATCCATTTGAGACAGCTGTGTGTTGGACAAAAGCCCCGCACCGTTATCAAAGATTGGACAATAGTCGTATTTACCGTTCTTTTCAATGACCGCAATATTATTCAAGTGGCGGTCATCGTTGCAAAATAGGGCATCCACCTCAAAAAGCAGGGTCAGGTATTGCGGGAATAGCTCCAGACCAGTCATCTCTGCTGTCATTTCCGCCAGATAGGCAATCCGTTTTTTGTCACTGGAAAGGCGAGCCAGTTTCTCTCTCAAAGGTTTTCCCAAATGACTGGACAGCAGACGATTGACTGTAATAAGCGCCTGGCCAGGTTGTAAAAAATTCCTGCTGGAGCATCCTGTGCGCTCCCGGCCATGGACTTGCAGTCGCTCCATATGATAGCGTACAAACGTGAAGGGCGTGTCCGTCTCAAGATTGCTCTGCTCAAGCAGTACGGAAACAACGGTTTCCGCCAGTGCCTCATAGCCAAACTGATCCAGCTTGTACCAACAGTCCGCTGCCTGGTCATACCACTTTTCTTGATTCCCTTTCGAGGAGGTTTCCGCAATTTTTTCATCTGTCACAAGCCGGATCGTCATTTCAGCACCTCAATGGTCAGCCATTGCTGATCCTCCGCCATACGTCCGCCGGTTTTCTCAATAATGGCTAAGGGATCATACTCATCCAATCCCAAGGTTTCTAAATACTCCCGCAGTCCGGCCCGCTGCCGGGGGATACAGCGATCTTCAAGGAAACGTTGGAAATCCTCCCAGTTGGGCAGCAGATTATTTCCAAATGCGGTTTTTATGGTAGGAACCGCCTGGTTCTCTACGATCACCGTCTGGGCGGTAAAATCCGCATAAATTGTAGAGCATAGGGCATTCCGATCATAGAGACGTAAAGCACGTACCTCATGGCCTTGAGCCAGCTGCTGCTCCGCGAACTCAGAACCGCTGAGTATGCGGGACATCATAATTTGCGTCCCATCAAAGGTCAACTTCAGCTCCCGCCGCTTCTCTGTAATCCCCAGTGCCTCTACCCATGTGGTAGGCAAGGTAATCTTACAAGTTTTGGAGTCGCTGCTGGCCGTTCCTCCAGCCGAGCTGATATTTACCCTTGCGATACGCCGTTCCATGTTCTCACCTCAATTATATTATACGGTATTCGGTACGAATAATCAAGAATGAGCCAAAACAATTGGGCCGATACTTTTCGCTTACCCAAATTGTTTTGGCTCATTCTCTCTATATGTCAGAACATTTGCTCCATCTCAATGCCGCCTTTAAAGGTTACCAGCAGATGCTCCCCATCTATAATTTTAACTTTTTCCAGGACACGGCGAGCAATGCCGTCATCATATGTTTCCAAGCGATGAGGTAATGGGAGTTGTTCTGGATAGCGGCTTGGTGAAAATCTTCGTCTCTTGTTTATAAGTATACGAAACGGTTCTATATCACCATCCCAGTCCTGTCGCTCCGCATACTGAGCAATCAGATTGATCACAGTATCATCAATTTGCTTTTGCTGTTCAACTAGATTCTGATACCTCGCGGCTATGTCTGCCGCTTCAAAGGGCTGGAGGAGATATTCCTTCTGGTGGAGCATTCTATTGATTGCTGCGACCAGGGCCTGATGAAGTTCAGATTCTTGAATCGTTGGGGAATTGGTGCAGTATTTCCTTCCATTGCTGAGTCGGTTTTGACAGCGCCATACAATGCGAGTTTTACCATTCCTTTTCCATGTACAACGGCGATATGGAGAATTGCACGCCCCGCAAATCAAAACTTCAGACAATGTATATTTGCTGGAGTAAATCACCTTTTCCTGCGGCGGTTCTGGGAGCTTTTCCGGGGTTCTCGCCGTAGTGCGTCGGGTCATCTCATCCTGAACAAGCACAAATGTCTCGCGGGGAATAATAGCGGGATGACAATTTTTTACCAAATACTGCGCGAGTTCTCCTTCGTTTTTCTTTCTGGTACCAGAAATGGGATCAATGGTATAAGTCTTCTGCAGCAATGCGTCACCTGCATATTTTTCATTTCGGAGAATGTTCTGAATAGCCCCCATCGACCAAACCGTCAACCCAGTTTTTGTTACAATGCCCTCATCTTCCAACATGCGCTTGATGTCCTGAAGGCTTTTACCTGACAGATAGGCGTCATAGATCTGCCGTATAACCCTAGCCTCTTCCGGTATGATTTCCGGCTTTCCATCCGCACCTTTTCGATAACCCATCCAACGCTTGTATTGGTACCGCACTTTACCCTCACGAAATGCAGCACGAACACCCCATTTGACCCGGCTGCTGGTGGCTTCGCTCTCAGCCTGAGAATTTGCCCCCAACATGGCCAGGAAAAATTCGCTGTCCATCTGCGAAGTATCCAGCCGCTCCGTTTCGAAAATGACTGGTATCCGCAATGTTTTCAGCATTCGTACATAGTGCAGGCAGTCCTCAGTGTTTCGCGCAAAGCGCGAGATAGATTTGGTCAAAATGAGGTCAATCTTTCCTCGTTTGCACCAGCGAATCATTCGCTGGAACTCTGCTCGTCTATATACTGAGGTTCCACTAATACCTTCATCTGCAAAAATATCGGCGAGAATCCAGTTGGGATTTGACTCAATGATATCCAAATAGTACGCTCTTTGTGCTTGGTAGCTGTTTTGCTGCGCTTCCTGGCTGGTGGAAACACGGCAGTATGCCGCAACCCGCAGTTTTTCTGGCCTTTCCTCTGCCCTATCAACTCTTGCTGGGATTTCAATGATTTCCCTTTGTCCGTTCATTCTGCAGACCTCCAATTCCTATGTGCTGCAAAAAATGACTGGACTAATGAATATTGGAATTCCGGACGAAGCCAAGCGCAAAACGCACAGGCAATTTCTGGATGAGCGTAAGTTCCTCCATTCTTCCCTTGCTTAGACTGTAGGCCAATAGCATTTGTAGCTTCAATCCACTTTTTTGCGGTAAGTGTTGACGAAGGACTTTTTAATTCTTCTAGAAGCGTCTCATAACCAGTTACGTTGAAATTTATGTTATTTCTTAGCTCCCAGTAGTGCAGAAAAGCAATAGTATTTCCACCGCGCAGCCAACTCTGCACTGCATAGCCAGGAGCATTTTTAAACACCTTCTTTGCCTCTGCGGTCAGCGATATGTAATCTACTGGTACATTAGCATGCGACAGCTCAAATTCTTCTAAAACCGCTAAACTATTCGGTCGAGGAATTCCAGTAGCCGCATCCATCTGGTATCGGTCATATAGAAGTTGATCATACCGCTCATATTCCAAATCAGAAATGAGTCCTTCCTGCAAAAGATTTTTCAAAATTACTTCTTTAGCATCGCTTGACAATGGTAAACACACCATTGAATAAGACGCTGGGGGCAAGAAATTAGATTTTCCACTCAAAAGAAACGCGCTCGGCGGTGGCTTGGACCTGGGAGAGAAT
>CANAZG010000173.1 GCA_947365965.1 uncultured Clostridia bacterium | reverse complement strand
TGAAAAAATACCGGCTGTGCGGCGGTGTAACCAAGCCGCCGTACAGCACGGTTTTGCTGTCCCTGTGGGTTGCGCTGAAAGCTGTGCAGGGCCAGAGATGTGGCAAAAGGAGGGCGCCGCTATGCTGCAAATCGCATTTTTTCTGCTGAGCAGTTCAATCTGCGTGTTTGCCTGGATCATGATACATGACCCAAGGACATTATGGGGCGGCATTTCACTGCTGGGGATGCTGCTCTGTTCGGCAGTTACGATGTTTTTTCTCCTGTCGGAGTACGCAAACTGGTTGGCGGAACACGAGCTTCTGATGAATATTCTGGTGGCCCTGCTGTTACTGGCAGCGGCCTGTGTTCTCATGTTTCCGGTCATTTTGATTGTCACGCTTTTTGTTGAGGGAATCAAGGTAATCCGGCATGAGGGGCTAAGGCCGTCCAATTTGCTGACTATGCTGTTTTCTGTTTTGCTGTACCTCTATCTGGCCGTCTGGCCTGTGGCCGGCGGTCTGGAGAAGGGACGGCTTGGCACCAAGCTCTATCTGTTCATCAGTCTCTTTGCCGCTTATATGCTGTCCCTGATGGCCACCTATTTGCTCTCCGCGGCATTAAATCTGCTCCATTGGAAAAAGCGTCGGGGAGCGGACTATGTTGTTGTCTTGGGAGCCGGAGTGGTCGGCACTAGGGTCACGCCGCTGCTTGCCGCCCGGATTGAACGAGGAATTGAATTGCTGCACAGCAATCCTGGCGCGGTACTGATTATGTCCGGCGGACAGGGCCCGGGCGAGGACATTGCCGAGGGTGAGGCTATGGCGAGGTATGCGGAAGAAAAGGGAGTGGGTAGAGAGAAGATCATCATCGAAAGCAGATCAAGATCGACCGAGGAAAATTTGCTGTTTTCGAGCAGGCTAATGGAAAAAGACCGGCCCAGAGTCGTAGTCGTAACGACATCGTATCATGTGTTTCGGGCGCTGCTCCTGGCAAAACAGCAGGGACTGAAATGCGTGGGGTTTGGTGCAAAGACAAAATGGTACTTCACATTAAACGCTTTGATACGTGAATTTGCAGGATATTTGCGCTTGACGTGGAAACGGCATATTTTTGTGGCCGCAGCGATTATTCTGATAGTCACAATAGCAACATGAAACCGGGGATGTAATCCCAAAGTTCTGCAGCAGAAATATAAAAGGTAGGAGAGAAATTATGATGCGGGATGCAGAAAAGACGATTGGAAATTTGATAGACAAGCAGAGGGTGTCCTATATTGCTTCCATTTCAGAGGATGGCTTTCCCAATATGAAAGCGATGCTTCCGCCACGCAAACGGGTGGGTATTTGTGAGTTCTACTTCACTACGAATACTTCCTCCATGCGGGTCGCCCAGTATCGGAAGAACCCAAACGCCAGTATTTATTTCTGTGATAAGCGTTTTTTCAGAGGCGTTATGCTGGTTGGACATATGGAGGTTTTAGAGGATCCCGCCAGCAAAGAGATGATTTGGCAGGAGGGCGATACGATGTATTACCCCAAAGGTGTTACCGACCCGGATTATTGTGTACTGAAATTTGTCGCCCAGAGCGGGCGGTACTATGCCAACTTCCATTCGGAGACGTTTGAAATCAGTCAAGGAGAAACCAACTGATGAACATACAGCAATTTTGGGAATCCGTTCTCGCCCAGGACGAGCAGAAGATCAGAACCTACTTTCATCCGAAGGCCTATGTAAACTGGCACTGTACCAACGAGCACTTCAGTGTGGAGGAATTTATCCAAGCGAACTGCGAGTATCCTGGAGAATGGGGTGGAGAGGTGGAACGGGTCGTGGAGACAGACGGGCTGACCATTACCGTGACACATGTTTACACCACAGATTATACCCTGTCGTTCCATGTTACATCTTTTATCAGGCTGCAGGAGGATAAGATCATCTCAATGGATGAATATTGGGCTGATGATGGCGATGTGCCCCAATGGCGGAAGGATAAAAAAATCGGGCAGCCTATTGTGGAGAGAAGACAGGATGGATTATAGCAAGAAAATTTCGGAACGCGTTTGGAACTTACCGGACAAGGGCGAACTTGAAAGCCGTCGAGAGCAGACCTACATTGATGACATCGTGCAAAAAAGCCATATTGAACGAGAACTGCTTTCCAGCTTGGACGGCATCAAAACCGTGTTCGATGGTGGAGCAGGATGCGGCAGGTTTTCCATCCTGCTTGCAAAACGTGGCTGCAAGGTCACGCACTTTGATATTTCCCGCCCCATGATCAGCAAAGCAAAAGAGTTGGCAGAGCAGGAGGGGGTTCTGGAGAGGATAACCTTTGTAGAAGGTGCGTTAGAAGATCTGAGTGCGTTTGGCAATAAGGCATATGATTTGGTGATCTCATTTGATGCTCCTGTCTCATATACCTATCCAAAGCAAGAGCAAGTCATCAGCGAGTTGGTGCGCATTTGCAGAAAAAGGATCATATTAAGTGTATCCAGCCGGCTGGGGTATCTGCCTTACCTGTCCAACCCTATCCAGAAAAACCAGTTTATCCTGAATCAAGACTGTGATGATCCTTTTGTGAAATGGTGTATCAGCAACAAAGAGGATGCGATTAAAAACTTTCGATTGGATCGAACAGAAATTGAAAAGCTATGGGCAGATGGACTGATGGGCGGTGAGGATGAGATCGCTGAGTACGAACAGGGCGGTGCTCCCTGGTGTATCACCTACACGTTTATGCCGGACGAACTGAAAGGGATATTGGAACGGCTTGGCGTGCGGGACATCAAACTGGCAGGTCCGGGCGCGTACGCTCGAACCATCCCCAATGAACTATTGGTCAAGATTATGAACGATCCAAAGCAGCGTTCCGATTTTCTTGATGTTTGCTATCGGTTTGACTCCAATCCATTCGTATGCGGTATGGGAAAGGACAATCTGCTGGCAAAGGGTGAAATCAACCATCGTGGTTCTGAGAACGGAAGGAGATTTCCATGATAAACGATCAAATACGGATTCCCATCAATGGAGTGCGGCAGTATATCTCCATCCGTTCCGAGCAGGAAAGGGCGCCGTTACTGCTCTACCTCCACGGCGGACCAGGGGATACCGCCCTTCCGCTGGTTCTGAAGTATAATCGTGAGTTAGAACGCTCATTTACAGTTGCAGTCTGGGAGCAGCGGGGGGCGGGAAAATCTTATTATCCTTTTCGGCCTGACGAGACAATCACCATTGATACTTTTCTGCAGGACTTGTTGGAATTGACACAATACCTTCTGGATCATTTCCATCAGAAAAAACTTTATTTGGTCGGACACTCTTGGGGAAGTGTGTTGGGACTGCGATTTATTCAACATAATCCAGAGTATGTTTATTCCTACATCGGCTGTGGTCAGGTGGTAAACATGAAAAAGTCTTGGCAGATAGCCAGAAACTTCGCTATAAAACAAGCGAATGGCAAGGAAAAGGAGAAGCTGAAACAAATCGATCCTGCGTTTACAGGGGAAAAGTGGCTGGAGGATCTGCTGTTTCTTACCAAGCAGATTACAAAGTTCGGTGGTTCCCTGTACGGCAAAACAAATCAAAACAGTCTCATACCGCCGTTTCTGCTCTCAAAATACTATAGCCTTCCAGATCTAATCCGGCGTCAAAAGGGCAGTGTCCAATCCCTCCGGCGCCTTTGGAGAGAGCTGATGGAGGTGAACTTCGAGCCTATTCTGAGTTACGAAGTTCCAGTGATTTTTGCTGAAGGACATCATGATTATCATGTGTCCTTCGATTTGGTAAAACGCTATTACGATACTCTCCAGTCGGAAAAGCGTTTTATCTGGTTTGAACAGTCTGGCCACTTTCCACAGTGGAGCGAGGCGAACAAATTTAACCAGCTGGTTACAGAACTTGTTAAGGGCAAGTTGGAGCCCTGAACAACTTTGGAATCTACCCATATAAAATTTTGCATTATCACAAATCGTCTCATTGCATAGGAGGAAAGGGCCTGATATACTTGACCCGGAGGTGACAGCTATGGCAAACGAGAGCAAAAAGGATTTCAACGCTATGCTGCATGACAGCAAGGATATGCCGAAAATCCAGACGGTTACAGACCCGAAGACGATTGAAAAATACGGCGGCACACGAATGTATTTTGCGCCGCCGATTGACTATGATATTACTCCCGAATTAGAACATAGGAAATCTGGCTATGTTGAAGATCGGAAGAGCGTCGTGTAGG
>CANAZG010000172.1 GCA_947365965.1 uncultured Clostridia bacterium | reverse complement strand
CTGGAGGAGCTCCCGGGAGATGTTCAGGCTCAGATCCGGGGAGTCCACCACGCCCTTCACAAAGCCGAAGTGTTCCCCGATGAGGTCCGCACACTTGTCCATAATCATCACACCGGCGGAGTAGAGCTGGAGGCCCCGCTCATAGTCGGCGCTGTAGTAGTCAAAGGGGGGGCGGGAGGGGATATACAGCAGGGCCTTGTAGGACACCTGACCCTCGGCGGACACGGTAATCACGGACTGGGGGGCGGTGAAGTCGTTGAACTTCTCCTGATAGAACTTGTCGTACTCCTCCTGGGAGACGTCGCTCTTCTTCCGCTGCCAGAGGGGGACCATGCTGTTGAGGGTCTCCTCCTCCTTGTAGCTCTCATACTCGGGCTTGTCTTCGGGGGAGTCCTCCTTCTTCCGGGACTTGCTGACCTCCATGCGGATGGGCCAGCGGATGTAGTCGGAGTACTTCTTCACCAGGCTGCGCAGGGTGTACTCCTGGAGAAATTCGCCGTAGGTCTCCTCGCCCTCGTCGGGCTTGATGTGCATGATGATGTCGGTGCCCACGGTCTCCTTGTCGCAGGGGGTGACGGTGTAGCCGTCGGCGCCATCGCTCTCCCAGCGGTAGGCCTGGCTCTCGCCGTACTTCCTGGTGATGACCGTGATCTGATCGGCCACCATGAAGGCGGAGTAGAAGCCCACGCCGAACTGGCCGATGATGTCCACATCCTCGCTGTCCTTGCCCACCTCCTGGCGGAACTGGTAGGTGCCGCTGGAGGCGATAACGCCCAGGTTATTCTCCAGCTCGCTCTCGTCCATGCCGATGCCGTTGTCGCTGACCGTGAGCGTCCGCCCGTCCGGGTCCGCGTGGATGGTGATGCGGAAGTCCTCCCGCTTGAGCCCCACGTTTTCGTCGGTCAGGGACTTGTAGCAGAGCTTGTCAATGGCGTCGCTGGCGTTGGAGATGATCTCCCGCAGGAAGATCTCCTTGTGGGTGTAGATGGAGTTAATCATCAGATCCAGCAGCCGCTTGGATTCCGCCTTGAATTCTTTCTTTGCCATATGTTGCTATCCTCCTGTAAAGCCGGGGCCGCCGGAAGGGGGCCCTGTGATTTTCAGCCTCTATCATGCCTTCTAATTGTGAACAGAGTATGACGAAACTGTAAACATTAGCACTCGATTTACTAGAGTGCTAACAGGGCTCCCGTCAAGGGGCGCTGCGGTCCTGTTCCTCCAGGGCCCAGAGATGTCTGTCCCGCCGGAAGAGGAGGCAGACGGCCACCCCGGCAAAGGCGATGACCAGGAAAAGCAGCGCCGCGCCGCTGCCCTTCCCGCTGCCCAGCAGCAGGGTGAGCGCCGCGTCCGGGCCCAGCCGGACCATGAGGGGCTCGCAGACCCGGTCCACCAGCCAGCCGCCCAGCAGGTATCCCAGGGGGATGGTGAAAAACTGGAGGGTGTTCCGGGCCGCGTAGACCCGGGCCTGCATCTCCACTGGGATCCGCAGCCGCAGCAGCGCGCCCATGTTGGCGTGCATCATGGGGATCAGCAGCCACCCCAGTACCGCGCCGAAGCACCACGTCCCCGTGCCGCGGCCCAGGGCCAGCAGCAGGTTTTCCGTGCTCATGGAGACCAGCAGGCAGTTGCAGATCACCCGCACCCGGCTCTTAGGCTGGGGCAGGACCGTGACCAGCAGACTCCCCGCCAGATGGGCCAGCCCCGTGGCCGCCTCCACCAGACCCAGGGCCGTCTCCCCGCCGCCGGGGCGGGAGAGGACCATGGCCGGCAGGGCCGCGCTGTACATGCTGGCGATGAGGTTGATGCACGCCAGAAACAGGATCAGATCCAGTACGCCCCGCTGGTTCAGCAGCCACCGCACCCCCTCTCCGGCGGACCGGGTGAGGGGGACCTTCTCCGCCGGCGGCGCCTCCGGGAACGTCACCCCCCAGAGCAGGGTCCCCACAGCCACGGCGCAGGTGGCCAGATCAAAGGCGATCACCGCCTCCAGCCCCAGCAGTCCCAGCAGGGCGGTGGCGAAGACCGGGGAGAGCAGGGTGGTCAGGGATTGGGACAGGGACAGCAGGCCGGATACCCGCTGCACCTGGTCCTTGGGGGTCAGCAGGGTCACCACCACCTCGCTGACCGGATACTGGACGGCGTTCATCACGCCGTTGAGGGCGTTGAGCAGGTACAGATGCCACAGCGCCAGCTGTCCGGTTTTCAGCAGCGCCAGTACCGCCAGGGTGGTCAGCGCCGCGAGGGCGTCGCACGTGGCCATGGTCCTGCGCTTGTCCCAGCGGTCCCCCAGGCTGCCGGCAAAGACGCTCAGGGCGACGTAGGGGACGTAGGAGCACACGCTGAGAAGGGCCGTGGTCAGGGCGGAGCCCTGCTGCTGGTAGGACCAGACCACCAGGGCAAAGCTGGTCATGGCGCTGCCCAGGGTGGAGAGGTTCTGGGTGCTCCAGACAATGAGGAAGGTTTTCAGTCCCGCCAGGGGCGGGAAGGGTTGTTTCGGATGTTGTTTCATAGCAGGCCTTGCTCCTTTTGCGTTTCATAAGATGGGAAGGTAAATCCGCAGATCCGCAAGGCCTGTCCGGGCAAATCGGTTCAACGCTGCATTATGCTCCATGCCGTCCTGTCCGGATCAGACCCTGCATGGAGCTGAGCGCCTGCACAGCCGCAAAGCTGTCGCCCCCCTTCGCTGAGATGGCCACATGATACCACATCCGGCAAAAAAGAGCAAGCGGCCTCAAAATGAAAGTTTTTTCTGCCCGCTTGCAGGAAAATACTTGACAACAGAGGGTGGAGGGAGTAAACTGACCCCATATTTCAAAGAGCAGAGGGTATTGGCCCCAGCGGGCGCGTCTGAAGGCGCTCCAGCAGGGAGGACGGGGCGGCCCGTTACAGCCGGCAGTGTTAGAGTTGAAGGGGCCGCGTCGGCGGCAGATCAGGCAGCACCACGGATTCCGGCGATTCGTCCTACAGTTAGCGACGCCGGCAGCATCCGGAGGTGCTTTTTCCATGGCTTTACCGCCGGACAGCGATGGACCGGCCGACGAAAGGAGAAAAGAGAGCATGAGCAAAAAGAAGAAGGCGTGCGAGATGTTCGGCAGCATGGTGTTCAACGAGGAGGTCATGAAGCAGCGCCTCTCCAACACCTGCTACAGGGCGTGGAAGAAGTGCGTGGAGGAGGGGACGCCCCTGAGCCTGGAGACCGCCCACGAGATGGCCGCTGAGATGAAGAACTGGGCCATGGACCGGGGGGCCACCCACTACACCCACTGGTTCCAGCCCATGACCGGCGTCACCGCCGAGAAGCATGAGGCCTTCATCACCCCCCAGGAGCCCAGCCGGGCGCTGATGCAGTTTTCCGGCAAGGAGCTGGTCCGGGGGGAGTCGGACGCGTCCTCCTTCCCCTCCGGCGGCCTGCGGGCCACCTTCGAGGCCCGGGGCTACACCGCCTGGGACCCCACCTCCTTCGCCTTTATCAAGGACGGCAGCCTCTGCATCCCCACCATCTTCTGCTCCTACGGCGGACAGGCCCTGGACAAGAAGACCCCCCTGCTACGCTCCCTGGAGGAGCTCTCCCGTCAGGCCGTGCGGGTGCTGCGCCTGTTCGGCGACGATGATGTGAAAAAGGTCACCAGCCAG
Source organism: uncultured Clostridia bacterium (assembly GCA_947365965.1). Taxonomy (GTDB): domain Bacteria; phylum Bacillota; class Clostridia; order Oscillospirales; family Oscillospiraceae; genus Pelethomonas. Next base: position 608 of record CANAZG010000172.1, on the reverse strand, counting down.
GTGGGGGCGGAGCAGGAATATTTCCTCATTGACAAGGACGTGTACAGCCGCCGGGAGGACCTGCTCCTCACCGGCCGCACCCTCTTCGGCGCCAAGCCCCCCAAGGGCCAGGAGCTGGAGGACCACTACTACGGCACCATCAAGCCCCGGGTGGCGGCCTACATGGAGGAGCTGGACGAGGAGCTGTGGAAGCTGGGCATCTACGCCAAGACCAAGCACAACGAGGTGGCCCCGGCCCAGCACGAGCTGGCCCCCATCTATGCCGACGCCAACACCGCCTGCGACCACAACCAGCTGACCATGGAGATCATGAAGAAGGTGGCCGGGCGGCACAATATGGTGTGCCTGCTCCACGAGAAGCCCTTTGCCGGCGTCAACGGCTCCGGCAAGCACGACAACTGGTCCCTGAGCACCGACACGGGCCTCAACCTCTTCAAGCCCGGCTCCACCCCCAGCCAGAACGCCCGGTTCCTCCTCTTCCTCACCGCCTTCATCAAGGGCGCGGACGAGTACCAGGAGCTGCTGCGCTGCACCGTGGCCAGCCCGGGCAACGATCACCGCCTGGGGGCCCAGGAGGCGCCGCCGGCCATCCTCTCCATCTTCCTGGG
>CANAZG010000171.1 GCA_947365965.1 uncultured Clostridia bacterium | reverse complement strand
TTTATCATCTTTGCACGTTGCACACAATATATAAGTTTTAAAACAGACTCTAGGGATAGGCGGATAGCGAGTTTACTCCGTCTGTAAAAGGCGGATTTTGCATCTCCGGTGCGTAAATTTTCTGAAACGGGGGACTGCTTTGGAAAGTTTAACTTTTCTTTTCCTTTTTGAACTCTAATATTGCACTTTTCCTGGTATTGCGTAATTTTATTTCGCTGTTTCCGCGCGGTATCTTTTTTATCTACACAAGGTTCGGCAGCGGGGAGTACGGCTGATTGCCATTAACGACAATGTAGACACCGCCAAGCACGTATTTCGTATTACGCTCACACACTTCCATGTACAGCCCTGCCCTCTCACGCTCAAGCCGCATGACCTGCCATGAGTACAGGCTAGTGTCAGCCGTTTCAATCGGGCAGGGGCGTTCTTTTCCCGAATATAGATGTTGGACGAGAAATTCAATAGGAGAAAGCCTGTGGAGCAACCTCAGTTGTTGGAGCGGCGGTTATGAGCAGCGAGTTGTTTCTCAGAGCCAGCCAAAGAGAAGAAAGAATGAACAACATAAAGGTGTTTCTGGTCTTCCCGGTGACTTCGTTCCACCTTGCCATTATGTCTGGGCGTGTAAGGGCGGATCAATTTATGCTGGACACCCAACTCAGCAGCGGCTCTCTCAAAAAGGGGTTGAATATCTCGTTTACTGTTGGAAAAGTGGAACCACAACTCCACCAGACCAAGCTGTGGATTGCGGCGGCACATATCCCGGACCAGCTTCAGTTCCGCCTCGATATGCTGGTTTGGATGGCTGCGAGGACGTCGAGACGATCGGCTAAGGTTCTACATTCCCATCCCAGCGGGCCCGCCAGAAGTAGATATGAGGCCGGCCCTTGTTGTACTTCCGACTGGTACAGCTTACCCCGTTTTTCTCCGCACAGATCTTCTTTGAGTACAATTCCTTCTATATCCGCCATGACTCCTTGTTTCCGGTTGTCCTTTCCACATCTTTCCATCTTGTTTCATCTCTTCCTCATTATATCAAAAAACCTCGCCAGGGCGAGGTTTTTTGACTGGCTGAACAGGGAGCGGTCTGCGAAGTCCGGCGGCTTTATCCCACTGCCTCTACAAATTAGCAAACACGTCCATCTGCTTTTGCAGCTCGCCCACAATCTCCTGGTTGGTATCCATTCGTGCGGTGATTCCCGCCATATCGTCCACCAGCATGCGGGTGCTGCCGGCCGCGCCGGTGAGGCCAGAGGCCGCGCCGTCAATAGCTCCGGAGATGCTGGAGATAGAGGCGGCGATTTCGTCCATGGCGTTTTTCAGCCGCCCCGCCCTGTCGTTGAACTCCTCCATGGCGTGACCAATATAGGCGGAATCCTCCCGGTACTGCTTGCCGGCCTGGACAGTCCGCTCCAGCTGGTCTATGACGGCCTGACTCAGATAATCGGCCAGCTCACGGGCGCTGCTGGCCAGATATTCCACCGCCCCCGTGACCACGCCGCTGACCTCCTGGATGTTGCTGGCGGTTTCGGCGCAGGAGTCGGCCAGCTTATGTACCTCCTGGGCCACAATGGAAAATCCGGCTCCCGCCGCACCGGCCCGGGCCGCCTCAATGGATGCGTTGACGGCAATGAGGTTGGTGGAGGACGAGATATCAAGAATGTCCTTGGTTAGGGAGCGGATCTGCTCCACATTCCGGCTCTTCTCAATGGCCTGATCCAGCATGGCCATGATATCTGCCGTCTTGGAGCGAATCAGCTCCGTCTCACTGTGGGCGGAGCGCTCCATCTCCTCGGCCCGCCCCCGCATTTCCGCAGAATACGCCGTGATGGCAGAGCACTCCTCCGCCATACTCTGGGTGTCCCCCTGGGTGCCGGCGGCGTTAGTGCTGATGGCGGAAGTGCTGCCCGCGATCTCCTCCAGGGCGGCGGAGAGCTGCTCCGTGAGGCCGGAGAGATTCCGGACGCTGCCGTTGGAGGTCTGGGTCCGCTGGCGCACCTCTCCCACAACGCCGCTGATGCGCTCAGAGCTGTCCTTAAGGGTGCCCATGGCGTCCCGAATGGGGGTGAGCACATATTTGCGGATGATCCGAAAAGCAGCCGCTACCAGGAAAATGCCGATAGCCAGGGTGAAGGCGCTGGTGATGAGGGAAATGATGTAAACCAAGGTGAGCTTTCCCCGGGCCGCCTCCGCCCGGCTGCTGACGGACGCGGAGAGCGTGTCAATCGCCGCCTCCGCCGCGCCGCCCCAGCTGGCCACATCTCCGTTGGCTGTGGCGTAGGCGTCCTGGGTTTTGCTGTCGGCGCTGGCGCAGACCAGATGGACCAGTGCGTGCTTCAATTCCGTGTAGGCGCTCAGCAGAGACTGGTAGGAGTCCTCGTCCTCCTGAGAGACAAAGCTTTCATAGGCACTCAGCTTTTCGTCCAGGGCTGCCTCCTCCGCCTTGATCTCCTGTACCAGCCGGATCATGGTGGCATGGTCTGCCGCCACAATGTGGGACAGGGCCAGACGGTGTATGTTCATGACGGACTGCCGGATATCCTCCAGCCGCTCCTCGCTGACCATGTACTCATCCACAATGGTTCCTGCGTTGGCGTGGACATTGTTGATGCTGAATACTGCCAAAATATTAGATAACAGCGCGATCAGGCCCAGCAGAACAATGGGCAGGGCCAGGCGCTGCTGTAGTGTCAGCCTGCCTTTCATACCATTTCCTCCCATATCTATGTTTGTTTTACCGCTCGCTCACGCCCTCGGCCAGCCGGTCCAGCTGAACCTGAAGGGAGGCGCCAGAGGGGTTCCCCTGGGCCATACTGCCGGAAAACTCGGCTACAGGGTCCCAGAATTTTCCGCCCACCCGCTGGAGCTGGGAGTGATTGGACTGCTCCAGCAGAGCCGCGATGGCTGGGGACGCCTGGACCTCTGGAGAGTTGGCCGCATTGACGTTGGCCGGACCCTGGCCCCGCAGCTCAAAGCGCAGGCGCTGGTTCTCCTCGCTGACGATCCACTCCGCCAGCCGCGCCGCCCAGTCCGGGTGGCGGGAGTAGGCGTTCACGCCGATGAGCTTGCAGCCGGAGAAGGAGGCCATCTGCACCTGCTGTCCCGCGCAGGTGTAGGTGGGCAGCTTGGCCGCCCCCATGTCGTCTCCCCAGGCCTCCTTGACAGCCACCGCGTTCCACACGCCGCTGACGCCGGCGATGACGGAGCCGTCCTGCACGCCGGAGAGGAACGCCGTGTCCGTACGGTTGGAGAAGGCCGGGCTGGCCGCGATATCCAGCATGGCCTGGGCCACGTCCACCCCGCGGATGGGACCGTCTGTGCTGTTCCAGGTGCAATAGTTGGTCAGACCGTCCTCGTTCAGCCCGACTTCTAAGCCGGTGTTGCCGAAGAAGGCGTAGACATACCACGCGGAGGACCAGTCCATAGACACCAGCCGCCCGGCCTGGGCGGCTATCTCCAATATCCGATCCAGACGCTGGACGTCCGCCTCTGTGAAATAGGACTTGTTGTAGTACAGGAAATAGCCGTTATCCGCAGTAAGGGGATAGGCGTAGAGCGTGTTCTCCACACTGGCCGCCTCCACCGCAGCGGGGAGGGAGGCGCTTTGAATGGCCGCTCCGTCCGTGATCGGGTCCAGCCCGCCGGCGGCGGCCAGCGCGGACACCTGGTCATCAGCGAAGGCGAATACGTCCGCGCCACCCTCCAGATCGCCCAGCAGAGCGTCCTTGCAGTTGGACTCGCTCTGGGGCTGGCAGGTGATCTGGAAGCTGGCCTGGCCGGCGTAATGGGCCTGGAATGAAGCAAAGATCTCCTGAAGCAATGCCTCATCCTCCTCCGCGCCCCACACCGTCAGAGCAATGGTCTCATCTGCCGGCGGGCTGTCCTCGGGGAGCTGCTCCTGCTTTCCACAGGCAGACAGCAGGAGCAATAAACAGGCAGATAACACGAAAAGGAAAAGCCGTCTCATCATAGTTTACCATTCCTCCCATAAATTCGGAGGTATTATAGCATTTTATGTGCTTGATTTCAACTGGCAAAGCGGTAAAAAATTGGATCGTGTTGTAGGCGTACAATACATCTTGGACAGTAGGGGAAGAAAAAGGCAGAAGGATGCGGCCACATTCTTCATGAGAATAGAGTATAACACAGGTCAGGACAGGACATGGCATACAGACAATCCCTCGTGAAATATGAGGAGTGTCCCATTTGAAGAGTTTATCAAATTTCGCAGGAAATAAAAATACTCTGTCGGTCCCAACCACGCCCGTCTCATAAAAAGCGAAGGATAGAGAGGAAGATCTCCTCGTCCAAAA
>CANAZG010000170.1 GCA_947365965.1 uncultured Clostridia bacterium | reverse complement strand
AGATGATTTCTTGCGCGTATTTGCAAAACATTTTGCTTGCGGCGGTTTTGAAATACCAAATTCAAGGCCGCGGCTTTCTTTATGAAAAAATGGAAAACGGAGGGTGTATTAAAGTCACCCATTTTTAAGGACACGGCGGTATCCGGGAGGTATCGTCGTGTCCTTTTTTATCTGCACTCAACTTAATTGGTTGAAAAATACTGTCTAACAAATGAGATGCAGTTCAATTTAGTCCTGCGGCGCTCCTTGTGATTTCAGCCCGGCGGCTGTATCACCTCTTTGCCATATAGTCCTCGATGTCCTCAATGCTCCGGGGTGTAACAGCGGAGAGATTCTCGCAGCCGTCCTCAGTAATGAGGCAGTTGTCCTCCAGGCGGAAGCCGATACCCCACTCTTCATGGTAGATGCCCACGTCCACGCAGAACACCATCCCCGGCTCCAGCAGCCGCTGGCCACCCTTTGTGTCCACCATGTCGTGGGTGTCGTAGCCCACGTGGTGTGCGCCGCCGTGCCAGATGTAGGTCCCCACGTCCTCGAATCTGGCGCACACGCCAATCTCCCGCAGCTGCTCGAAGTTGTACCGGCGGATCTCCTGGTCCACGCTGGACATGGGCAGGCCGGGCCGGAGGGTCTCGAACATGTGGTTGGAGGTCCGGTAGGCGCACTGGTAGAGGAGCTTCTGCCGCTCAGAGAACCGGCCATTGAGAGGCCAGCCCCGGGACACGTCATTGATTTCGTTGTCCCAGCAGGCCCCCACGTCGTTGAGAACCATGTCCCCGTCGCGGGCCTGTCCCCGGTACTCGTGGTAGTGGATGCAGAAGTTGTTCTTTCCCGCGGAGACGATAGGGGGGAAGCCGGCGGCGAGAACCCCCCGCTGGGCCAGGGCGTAGTCGAACTCCGCCTTGAGCTGGTACTCATAGATGCCGTCCCGGGCGGCGCGCATCATGGCCAGGATGCCGTCCCGGGTAATGGTCTCCGCGCAGCGCATGGCCTCGATCTCGCAGGGCTTTTTGATGGTGCGCTGGCCGGCGATACGCTGATGGATGTTCTCCAGGCAGACAAAGGGGTAGTGCGTCCCCAGCCACGCCGCCAGCTGGAGGGCCTGCCGCACCGGCTGCTCATCAATGCGCCGCCGGTCAAAGTCCAGGCAGATGGTGGTCAGACCGCCGGCGATCAGCTTCTCCAGGTAGGGGAGAAATTCGCTGTTGGGCCGGATATTCTCCAGTGCGGAACGGTCCCGGGCCTCCTCCTGGGAAAGCCGCCGGCCATTCCACCGCTCCAGGTAGTCGTCCTTGGGCAGCAGGAACAGGGTTTCGCTGACGCTGTCTGTGTCCTTGCAGACCGCCAGAACGCTGTCCGCCTGCTCAATGCCCGTGTAGTAGACAAAGGAGCGGTCCGCGAAAAAGGGGTAGTCCTCGTCGCTGGTCTTGCGGGGGGCGCGTCCGCTGAAGAGCAGGAGCAGGCTGCCCGCCGGCAAGGAGGCGTAGAGCTCCTGCCGGTTATGTTGGTGAAATGATTTGTCCATATGTCGTTTTCCTCCTTTGATTTCCCCAGTCGGATGACAGGGGCAGGCGGGGCGGGGATTGTACGGGGCAGTCCTCGTGCGCCGTCCTGAAATTCATTATAGTGAAAAACAAGAAATAGTCAAGCTGATAATTCATAAAAATGAAATTCCAAAGGAAGCAAATCTACAGATGAACCGTCAGGGTTCCCCGGTCCCCGTCTACCAGACAGGGGACGCCCAGGGGAAGGGTGACCATGGGGGAGCAGTGGGCGGACCGGAGACCGGCGAGCACCGGGCAGGGCCAGCCGGCAAAGAAGTCCCGCAGCAGGGCCTGGGGGCCGTAGTCCGGGCGGTAGGCGTTGCCGCACTGTTCAAAGACGCCGAACACCAGGGCCGCCGCCGCCGCCAGCACCCCGGCGCGGAGCAGTTGGGTGAGCATTTTCTCCAGGGCGTAGACCGCCTCCCCCACATCCTCCAGATAGAGGACCCGGCCCCTGGCGTCGATCTGCTCCGGCGTGCCCAGGCTGTGGACCGCCAGGGAGAGGTTGCCGCCGGTGAGGACCCCCTCGGCCCGGCCGGGGCGGAGGCATTCCACAGGCGCGCCCGGTGGATTGTGGATCTCCAGGCGGTCCTCCAGGTCCAGGGCGGCGCGGAGACTGGGCCAGGAGAAGCTGTCCTCCGCCCAGTTCAGGGCCCGGTTGGCGGTGGGACCGTGGAAGGTGACCAGACCGCACCGCTGCTGAAGGGCCAGGTGGAGGGTGGTGATATCGCTGAACCCGATGAAGGGCTTGGGGTGGGCGGCGATGAGATCATAGTCCAGCAGGGGCAGCAGCTGCCAGGATGTGCTGCCGCCCCGGACGCACCATATGGCGTCTATCTCGGGATCAGCAAATCCTCGGTGGAGGTCTGCGGCCCGCAGGGCCGCCGGCGCGGCGGCGTAGCCGCTGGCGGTGGGACCGGCCCGGCAGGCATCCCCGATCCGCGCCCGAAGCCCCAGCCGCTCCACGGCCCGGGCGATCTCCTCCACCGGCTGGTCCTCCGTCAGGGGGGAGGAGGGGGCGGTGAGGAGCACTGTGCCGCCCTGGGACAGCTTTTTCGGAAAGAGCATGACCGTCCTCCTCTCACTGGGACAGGAAGTCCAGGGCAGCCTGGGCCTCCACGGCGGCGGCCAGGGGCAGGGCCGCCGGGTCCGCAGCAAAGCGGGGGTTGTGGTTGGGGAAGGCGAAGTCCTGCCCCCCCACGCCGATATAGTAGTAGCAGCCCGGAACCGCGTCGCTGAAGTAGCCGAAGTCGTCGGTGCCCAGGGAGGGCTCCGCCAGCTCCAGCACCTTCTCCGGCCCCAGGATCTTTCCCGCCGCCCGGCGCAGCAGGTCCGTCATGGCGGGATCGTTCCGGCAGCCGGGATAGCTCTCAAAGATCTCGATCTCCGCCGCCACCCCCATGGCCGCCGCCACGCCGGAGACCAGGGACCGGAAGTCCTCCTTCACCCGCTCCCGGGCCGGACCGCCCATGGTGCGGAGGATGCCGGTGAACACCGCCGTCTCGGGGAGGATGTTGCCGGCAGTGCCGCTGTGGAAGGAGCCCACCGTCACCACCACCGGCTCCGTGGGGGAGGTGCGGCGGCTGGAGATGGTCTGGAGGGCGGCGACGATCTGGGCCCCGGCCACGATCACGTCCGTGCCCAAGTGGGGCTTGGCCCCGTGGGAGCCCCGGCCCCGGAGGGTGACGGAGAAGGGGTTGGAGGCGGCGCAGATGGGCCCCGATCGGACGGAGACCGTGCCCGTGGGGATGCCGCTCTCCACGTGGCAGCACAGGGCCCCGTCCACGCGGGGGTTCTCCATGCACCCGGCCTGGATCATCCGGGCCGCGCCGCCGTCCCCCTCCTCGTCGGGCTGGAACAGCAGCTTCACGTTCCCCGCCAGAGACTCCCGCCGCCGCTGGAGCAGGAACGCCGCCCCCAGCAGGGCCGCCGTATGGAAGTCGTGGCCGCAGGCGTGCATGACCCCGGGGACCTGGGAGGCATAGGGCAGACCCGTCTCCTCGGTGATGGGCAGCGCGTCCATGTCCGCCCGGAAGGCGATGGTCCGGCCGGGCCGGCAGCCCCGGATGAGGGCCGCGGCGCCCGTTTCCAGCAGGGGGGTGTACTCGATATCCAGCTCCGCCAGAACGCTGCGGATCAGCTCGGCGGTGTGCCGCTCCTGGTTGCCCAGCTCCGGGCGGCGGTGAAGGGCGCGGAAGATCTCCTGGAGCCTGGGGGCCAGCGCCAGGGCCTCCTCTTTCAGCTGTCCGGTCATAGGGACCGCCTCCTTTTACCAGTAAAGTGCTTTCATTATACAGGAAGGAGGGCCCCAGGTCCACCCCTTTTTTCCGCCGCGCATACGGCCTACAGCTCACGCATCAGGTGGAAGCTCTGCATCAGCTGCACGGACCCGTACCCCCACTGGTTGTTGGGGTAGGCCATGTCGGACCGGCGCAGGCAGCCCCGGATGAGGTAGGCCCGGATCTGGTAGGTGCTCATGGCCGGATCGTTGCCCTCCCGGACCCCCCACTGGAGCAGCAGGGCGCACAGCCCCGCCAGCACCGCCGCCGCCGCGCTGGTGCCGCTCATGGCCCCGGGGCCGTAGGGGTAGACGCCCCCCACCCCCACGCCGGGGGCGGTGAGGTCCGGCAGGATCCGGCCGTCCCAGGCGGGGCCCCGGGAGGACTTGGCGTAGAGGCTTTTGCTGGCACTGTCGTAGGCCCCGCAGCAGATCACCCCCACGGCGGAGGCGGGACAGGTGACGGTGTAGTCCGGCGTGGCGGCCAGAAACTCCACCGT
>CANAZG010000169.1 GCA_947365965.1 uncultured Clostridia bacterium | reverse complement strand
AAGCTGGCGGAGCTGGCCAACGCCGCCGTCATGGTGGGCTACGGCGACACCCGGGTCCTGGTCTGCGCCACCGCCTCCGCCCGGCCCCGGGACGGCATCGACTTCTTCCCCCTGTCCGTGGACTTTGAGGAGAAGCTGTACTCCGTGGGCCGCATCCCCGGCAGCTTTAACCGCCGGGAGGGCCGCCCCGGCGAGAAGGGCGTCCTCACCAGCCGGGTCATCGACCGGCCCATCCGTCCCCTGTTCCCCCACGACTTCCGCAACGACGTCTCCATCATGGCCACGGTCATGAGCGTGGACCACGACTGCTCCCCGGAGATCGCCGCCCTCATCGGCACCAGCGCCGCCCTGGCCATCTCCGATATCCCCTGGAACGGGCCTGTGGGCGCGGTGAAAATGGGGTATGTGGATGGCAAGCTGGTGGTGAACCCCACCCGGGAGCAGGCGGAGATCTCCGATCTGGACGTGACCGTGGTATCCACGGGCAAGAAGGTGGTCATGATCGAGGCCGGGGCCAACGAGATTCCCAACGACGTCATGTTCCAGGCCATCCAGACCGCCCACGCCGAGAACCAGAAGCAGGTGGCCCTCATCAACCAGATGGTGGCGGAGACCGGCAAGGAGAAGTTCGACTATCCCCACGCCGACTTCAACCAGGAGCTCTTTGACAGCATTGTGGCCAACTTCATGGACGAGGCCAAGGCCGCCATGGACACCGACGACAAGAACGTCCGGGAGGCCCGCTGGAACGCCATGATCGAGCACTGGCACGAGAAGTATCTGGAGCAGTACCCCGACATGGACAAGTACCTGGAGGAGTTCACCTACAAGTTCCAGAAGAAGATTGTCAAGGCCTGGCTGCTGGAGGGCCACCGGGTGGACGGCCGCCAGAAGAACGAAATCCGGCCCCTTGGCTCCGAGGTGGGCGTCCTGCCCCGGGCCCACGGTTCCGGCCTCTTCACCCGGGGACAGACCCAGGTGCTGTCCGTGGTCACCCTGGACACCCTTTCCGCCAACCAGAAGCTGGACACCATCTGGGAGGAGACGGAGAAGCGGTATATGCACCACTACAACTTCCCCGGCTACTCCGTGGGCGAGGCCAAGCCCGCCCGCTCCCCCGGCCGCCGGGAGATCGGCCACGGGGCCCTGGCCGAGCGGGCGCTGCTGCCCGTCATCCCCTCCGTGGAGGAGTTCCCCTACGCCATCCGCGTGGTCAGCGAGGTAGTCAGCTCCAACGGCTCCACCTCCCAGGGCTCCGTCTGCGGCTCCACCCTGGCGCTGATGGACGCCGGCGTGCCCATCAAGGCCCCGGTGGCCGGCATCTCCTGCGGCCTGATCCAGGACGACAACGGCGGCTTCACCACCTTCATCGACATCCAGGGCGTGGAGGACTTCCACGGCGAGATGGACTTCAAGGTGGCGGGCACCAAGAAGGGCATTACCGCCATTCAGATGGACCTGAAAAACGACGGCCTCACCATGGAGATCATCAAAAGCGCCCTGGACATCACCTACGACGGGCGCTGCCAGATTCTGGACCAGATCATGCTGCCGGCCATCGGAACGCCCCGGGCGGAGGTGAGCCGCTACGCGCCCAAGATGATCACCATGCACATCGACCCCGACAAAATCCGGGACGTCATCGGCAAGGGCGGCAGCGTGATTCAGAAGATCGTGGCGGACACCGGCGCCAAGATCGACATCAACGACGACGGCTCCATCTTCATCGCCGCTGCGGACGCCAGCGCCTGCGACGCCGCCAAGAAGTGCATTGACGACATTGTGTTTGTCCCCGTGGTAGGCACGCTGTACTATGGCCGCGTGGTGCGGCTGATGACCTTCGGCGCCTTCGTGGAGCTGGCCCCCGGCAAGGACGGGCTTGTCCACATCTCCAAGCTGGCGGACCACCGCATCGAGAAGGTGGAGGACGCCTGCAAGATCGGCGACATGATGTGGGTGAAGGTCACCGACATCGACGAGAAGGGCCGGGTGAACCTGAGCCACAAGGACGCCGTCCGAGAGATCAAGGCCAAGGAGGCCGCCGGAGAGCGGATCAAGTAATGATAAGAGCATGCCCCCGGACTTGACGCACCCCCAAAAGTCAGACAACATTTTGGGCGAAAAATTTCAAGCGGTCCAACGGGCTTGCTGTCTGTGAAGAGCAGGCGGCATGGCGGCAGGGAATCCCCGCCGCCAAGCCGCCGGGTTTTGACGGGTATTATTATTTACCAGCCCACAAACACCAACGCCCATTCAAATCCGTTGAATGGCTGTATGAACAACCAATGCAGGGGGGGGGAGCCCCCTCCTTGTCAGGCGCTCTCATTGGACGAACGCCCAGTCCCCCTCCACACGCCGTTGTCCAAACTATTGGATTTCCCGGCGAAACACTCCCATCAATTGGGCGTTTTTATTCTATTCAACCAGCTGCGGAGCGTGTTATAATTCCTCCAGCAGACAAGGAGGAAACACCGAATGGTACATCTTCTACTGGCAGTGATCTATCTCTCCTTCATCAGCCTGGGCCTGCCGGACGCCCTGCTGGGGTCGGCTTGGCCCTCCATGTACGGCTCCTTTGGCGTGCCCGTGTCCTACGCGGGGATCATCTCCATGATTATCGCCCTGGGAACCGTCGTCTCCAGCCTCCAAAGCGACCGTCTCACCCGTCGCTTCGGCACCGGATGGGTGACGGCAGCCAGCGTGGCCGCCACCGCCGCGGCGCTGCTGGGCTTCTCCCTCAGCGGCTCCTTCTGGGCGCTGTGCCTGTGGGCCGTGCCCTACGGCCTGGGGGCCGGCAGTGTGGACGCCTCCCTGAACAACTACGTGGCCCTCCACTACGCCAGCCGCCACATGAGCTGGCTTCACTGTATGTGGGGGATCGGCGCCTCCATTGGGCCCTATATCATGGGTGCGGCCCTCACCGGCGGCTATGGCTGGCACATGGGCTACCGTGCCGTCGCCCTGCTCCAGGCCGCCCTCACCGCCGTGCTGCTTTTGAGCCTCCCCCTCTGGAAAAAACAGGCAAAGTCCGGCGGCGGGCCGGAGAGCGTCCCGCCGGACCGCCCCCTCTCCCTGGGGCAGATCTTCCGCCTCCCGGGCGCGCCGGAGGTCATGACCGCCTTTTTCTGCTACTGCGCCATTGAGCAGACCATCGGCCTGTGGGCCAGCAGCTATCTGGTTTTGCACCTGGGCCTCTCCTCCGAGGCGGCGGCGGGCTTTGCCGGTCTGTTTTTCCTTGGTGTTACCATTGGCCGTGGCGCCAGCGGATTTCTGACCCTGCGGCTCAGCGACACGCAGATGGTCCGCCTTGGCACGGCCATTCTGGCAGCCAGCCTTGCGATTCTCCTCCTTCCTCTGGAGACGGGCTCCTCCCTGGCGGAGCGGGCCGCTCTGGCCGCCCTGCTGCTGGCGGGGCTCGGGTGCGCCCCGGTCTATCCCTGCCTGATTCACGCCACACCGGCTCACTTCGGCGCGGAGCGGTCCCAAGCCGTCATCGGCGTGCAGATGGCAAGCGCCTATGTGGGCACCTGCCTGATGCCCTTCCTCTTTGGCCTGATTGCAAATCACATCAGCGTGGCCCTGTTTCCCTTCTATCTTGCCGCGCTGACGCTGGTGATGGCGGTGATGCACCGGCAGCTGATTTACGCCTCCCGCTCCGGGACAGGCAGGGATTGATTGCCGCGGATCCCCCTCCGCGGGAGGGGAGGCGGTTTTCCCATCTCAGGCCGGAGATCAAAGAACACGGCTTTTGTTTCCTCCGCAAAGGGAGAAAACAAAAACCGTGTTCTTTTTCCGCCCCGCCGCAGGGCCCCCTTCCGCCGGGACGGCAGGGATTTCCCGCGACCGGCGATTACTCCAGAGTCTCCAGTTCCGCTTTCCAAACTGCCCAGCTGGCGTCGCTTGGCATCCGCCAGTCCCCCCGGGGAGACATGGCCACCGACCCCACTTTGGGCCCGTCTGGCAGACAGTTCCGCTTAAACTGCTGGGAGAAAAACCGCCGGTAGAACACTTTCAGCCACTTCAAAATCACGTCCCGGCTGTATTTTTTCTCCAGGGCATACAGCGCCAGCCGGTAGATCTTGGCGGGGGAGAAGCCCCAGCGGAGCATATAATACAAGAAGAAGTCATGGAGCTCATAGGGCCCCACCAGGTCCTCCGTCCGCTGGCTGATCTGCCCCTGGACGGCGGGCAGCAGCTCCGGTGAAACGGGCGTGTCCAGAATGTCCTCCAGCACGTCGTGGAGGGCCTCGTCCTTGCCGGCGTTGTCCCGGGCCAGGTGGGCCACCAGATGCAGATCGGAAGAGCACACGTCTGAACTCCAGT
>CANAZG010000168.1 GCA_947365965.1 uncultured Clostridia bacterium | reverse complement strand
GCGTTGGTGCCGCAGAACACGTCCATCACGTAGAGCTTCTTGTTGGACAGCTCCTTGATGGCCAGATCCTTGCAGACCTTCCACGCCTCCTGGGAGGCGGGCTTGTTATCATTCTTGAACTCATCGGAGGTCCACCAGACGGTATCCTTGGAGTTCTCGTCCATGACAATGAACTTGTCCTTCGGAGAGCGGCCCGTGTAGATGCCGGTCATCACGTTGACCGCGCCCAGCTCGGTCAGCTGTCCCTTCTCAAAGCCCTCCAGGGTGGGGTCCATCTCCGCCTCGAAGAGCTGCTCGTAGGTTGGATTGTATACGACTTCCTTGATGCCGGAAATGCCGTACTGCTCTAATCCGTAAGTTTCCATAGACTATGTTCCTCCTTATGAAAAATGAGTATACATTTCGGACTTGTCTTATTTTACCCCTTTTTTCACGGAAAGGCAAGAGAGAAGATACCGCAAACAAAGAAATGGTGAAAATCTTCAAACCAGACCCCAAAGAGGCCGGGACAATTGGGCAAATTGAAGTGCAGGCAGCCCCTTTCCAGGGCCATTTTCACAGGGAGAGCCCGCCCAGTCCTGGCTGTACTGAGAGGGGATGGCGGCCCTTCCCCAAGCCTGCACGAGCATCATCGCCCGGTTCTCCCGCGGTTGCAGGAGACATCCGGGGGATTTGTCTAATGAAAAACCTCGCCGCTGGCGAGGTTTTTCAGGCTCTCGATCGGGATGCTCCGTCAATTCCCCCTCACGCCTTCTCCACTCGAATGTGCTGCATAATGGCCAGGGTGCTCTCCCTTGTGCCCAGCCAGTCGTCAAAGGCGGTGGCGCAGCCGGCGGCCACGCCCATCTGGAGGGCCTGTCCAAAATCTCCGGACTGGCGCAGGCCCGTCAGGAAGCCGGCCACCAGGGAGTCCCCTGCGCCCACAGTGTTGCGCACCTGTCCGATGCAGGCGTTGGCAAAGTAGAGCTCCTGCTCCTCCGTGAGCAGGAAAGCCCCCTTCCTCCCCATGGAGACCAGTACGTTCCGGGCCCCCTCGTGCTGGAGCTGGCGGGCCAGCTCCACGCCCTCGTTTTCGTCCAGATCCTCCACCCCGAACAGAGCTCCCAGCTCCGTCAGATTGGGCTTAATCAGGAAGGGGCGGCACCCCAGACACTGCCACAGGGACTCCCCGGTGCAGTCCAGCACGGTCATGCACCCGGTGGCCACCACCTGCTGGAGAATGGACACGTAGAAGGGGACGCTCTGGGCCCAGCCGGAGAGCACCACCGCGTCCTCCGCCCGCACCTCATGGAGGAGCTCCAGAAGCTTGGCCATATCCGCCTCCTCCAGCGCCGGTCCCCGGCCGTTTACCGCCGTTTCCACCGCGCCCCGGAACTTGACGTTGATACGGCTCTGGCCGCCGCCGCTGAGCTCCAGCAGGGTGTGGGGACACCCCAGGTCGTCCAGCAGGTCGCGGATGGTCTGGCCGATGCGCCCGGCGGCGAAGCCCAGCGCCCTGGTCTCCTGTCCCAGCCGCTGCAGGGAGATGGATACATTGATGCCCTTTCCGCCGGGATAGATGACCTCGCTCTCCGTGCGGTTGACCTGCCCCGGGATCAGCTCCGTTTCCACAGTATAATCCAGCGATGGATTCGTCGTAATGGTATAGATCATAAAACACACCTCCCTCCAAGAATAGCCCTAGAATACCACAAAATACCAGATATTGCAAGGCGCTGTCCCCCAAAAACAGCCGCCCGCAGGCCCCCTATTCCCTGAAAAATTCCACCTCCAGGCGGGGATTCTCCCCGGCCGCGTCCCGCAGCGTATCCAGCAACGCCCCGGCGTAGCCGCCCAGGGCGGCCTCCAGAGCCGATATATGGCGCACCTCCAGCCGGGTGTCCGTCTGCCGCTCGGTGAGGCAGTCGTACAAAGCGTCCAGGTTCCGCCCGTAATAGTCCGGCAGGCCCAGGCAGAGGGCCAGACGGCTGTGGAGCGCCTCCCTGGTGGTGATGTCCGCGCCGTCAATGACGATGGTCTCCATGGCTACTCCTCCCCGCAGAGCAGAGTGAAGGTCTCATAGTGGTCCTCGGTGTAGTAGATGAGGCCGTCGTCGGAGAACACCAGCCGCTTGGCCCCCCGGCTGCTGCGGCCGATGGTGTCTATGTCGCACTCGTAGTAGGTCCGGTCCCCGGCGCTGGGCAGAATACCCTCCCGGTTGCCGAACCTGTCCCCGCCGATGGCGCAGCCGGGGGCCACCTGCTCCACTGAGCCGCCGGTCCAGCCCAGCTCCCGGGCCTCCGTCTTGGTGATGTAGTTGTCCGGCAGATGTCCGTAGCAGTCCAGGTACAGCGCCACATCCTCGGCGCTGTTATAGGTGCCATCCTCCTCCGGGAAAGCGTCCTCATCCGCTTCCGTGTAGAGGGTGCCCTCCTCCTGGCCGGTATAGCCCGGCTCCACCGTCTCCTGGCTCGTATTGTCCGCCCCTTCCGGCTTCTGGTCCGTGGGACCGGCGTCCTCCCGCTCCGGGGCGGCCGGGCCGTTCACAAAGATCTCTGTGGTCCCGTCCTCGCCGCCTATAATGGATACCTGAACGCACCCGGCCATGGGCAGCGCCATTGCCGCTGCCAGCAGCAGCGAAATCAGTTTTTGTCTCATAAGTCCTCCCGCTTCCCCGCGCCCATGGCGCTGCGATTGTTTTGCTATTCTACCACAGAAGTCGAAATCCGGCAAGATGGAAAGTTTGCGTCCCCAAAAGCCGATTTCAAGGCGGCCTTCCCTGCTGCCGTCCCCGTGATGATCCAACAGCCGCTCCCTGGCTTTTGACCGCCCTCCGCTCCGCCAGGAATGCCTGTTTTAGGGATTTTTACGCTTGCAATCGCCATAAGGCTATGGTAAAATCCGGTTGAAACGTGGTATGTGCGTGCCGCCTCGGACTGGATGATACCGGCTGCGGCCGGATCAAATATTTCATGCTGGAGAGGAGAAATTCTGCGCAAATGAAAAGTTTCGAATTGGAATTGAAAGGTAAGCCCTACACAATCAAGCTCAAGAGCTTCGGGCGGGTGGAGATCAACGGAACCTCCTACCATATCCGATCCCTTCCCCACCGAAACATCATTTTCATCCCCATGGAGTACGATCTGCCCATTCCGGAGGGCAAGGTCATGCTGACATCCGGTCTTTTCCGGATGCACCTGGTGGCAGACGGCGTAGACCAGAGCAACGGAAAGACCTATGTGCCCATCAGCAAGGTTCCCTTCTGGGGATATCTATTTGCGATTCTGGATCTGACCATGTGCCTGGGCGGCGGCGCGCTCCCCGCCCTGCTGGCGGTTCTCGCCTTCTATCTTACATTAAAGGTCTCCGCATCTGAGTCCTACCCCGTGGGGGTGCGTCTCCTGCTGTCGGTGGTCATACTGGCCGGCGGATGGCTTCTGTTGCTGCTCCTCGCGGTCCTTGTCAGCCAGGCGCTGGCGTGACGATGCGGAGAAGATCACGTTTCAAAAATATATTGGAGGAAATACATCATGCGTGAACAGGAAAACATGCTTCTGAAGGTGGGCTCCCTTTTTATTCTGATCGGCGGCATTGTCTCGGGTCTCTTCGGCATCATCGGCTCTGTCGCAACGCTGCTGGCAATGAGCAGCCTGGACGAGGGCGCCATGAGCGGACTGGACAACTACTTCCAGCTGGCGAGCGGCGGCATGTTCGGCAGCGATGAGGCGGTGGCCGTGGTGGGAATCGTTGTGTTTGCCGCAATCGCCATTTCAGCTGTCATGATGCTCATCCACATCATCGTGGGCGTGATGGGCCTGTCCCGCGCCAAAAATCCCCAGAAGTACCGCTTTTTCCTAATCTGGGGTGTCATTCTGCTGATTACCGGCTTTTTCGGCCTGGGTCAGCTCTTCTCCCTGCAGGGAATCGCCTCCGCGTGCGGCAGCATTGTCGGCCCGGTCCTCTTCATCATCGGCGGCGCTCAGCAGAACAAGGCGGCCAACGCGGAGCCCGTGGAGTGAGTCCCCTGCCGTAAGAGCCTGTTTAGCATCTCCCCGCGCCTGTCTTGGCGGCGTATTTTCCGCCCTGACCTCGTTAAAAATCCTTGCCATCCGTCAGGATGCCTGCGGATTTTTGCCTTGCAGGGCAAAAAATCCCCTCGCCAATCCAAACACGTTGAGATGCTAAACAGGCTCTAAAACGGAATAACGAATAGAACCGCTGCCGGCGGCCTGTTGTCTCGCGCAAACGGATTGCGCCCTACAGGCCGCCGGCAGTTCCTCTATTTCTTTATCACCGTCATCCCCGCCGGGCCCAGTCCAGGATCTCCGACAGATTCTCCCGCCGGGCCCCATCGAAGGAGC
>CANAZG010000167.1 GCA_947365965.1 uncultured Clostridia bacterium | reverse complement strand
ATTTCTGGGTCAGGCTCATTACCAGGATGAGAGATTACAATATCTACTTAAACGCGTATGCCAAGAGCAGCGCTGAATAGAGGCGGAGAGGCGGTGCAGCGATGCGCCGCCTCCTTTATGGAGGAACATTGCGTTATGAAACAATATTTTACCTATTTAGAGGCGCTGCGGACGGACAGCCACCGGAATGGAGGTGATGGGAAGTGAGGCAGACCTACCGCTCCATTTCTGATGTTCTCCAATCCCCTTGGGCTGCCGGACAGCCGGACGCTGCGGCACAGCTCACGGACCGCATCCTCCGCTCCACCAGATTGGAGGACAGCATCTATGCGGATCTCCGAAGCGGGGACGACACCTTGACGCAGATTGAGCAGACGGCGGAGCAGAAGCTGCGCTCCTTCCCCGCCCTCTCTCGGGATATCTACCAGTCGTTCTACTCCCTGATCCCCCGGCGGAATGACGACAGCGCTCTTTCTGCCCAGGCACGGAAGTTCAACACGCTTCTTCTGGACCACATTACCCAGAGCGAGGATTTCCCCACGCTGAAAGCGGTATGCGAGGGCCGGGAACTGCCGGCGTATGAGGCCGCATCCGAATTTATCTCCCAGACTGCCGGAGAATTGGATGAGCTTCTCGCCAATATCGGCGGGGAGAAAAACGCGCTTAACACCTTAGAGAAGCTGGAAAATGCGCAGGCTCAGGCGCAAAAGCAGCTGGCGGAGCAGCTGGAATGGCTGAAAACACACGGCGGGAGTGACCAGAAGCTGGAGCGGCAGGCAGTTGCCTCCGCCAACCGCGCGGAGAGCAAACGGCAGCAGGTGACGGCTGTGAATAAAATGATTGACGCCAATACAGCCAAGAACAAGGAAGCAATTTCCGCACTTGTCACGAGGGCCGTCCATGCCGCATCCGATAGGGCCGGGGAGATTTATGGCATCATTGCCGCTTGGGGCGATGACCCAGGCGATTTGAAGAAAACGGCGGCCAACACAGCCCTGCTGGATGCAGTCCGTAAGAGCCGCGTGCTGCGGGATGTGTCCAAATATCTGGGGCGGTTCCGGGAGATGTTCGTCCAGGGCAAGCGCAACGGCTATACATTCGGCCGGGGAGAAAAATACTCCCTGGAATTGGGGAATGACCTCTCGCGGGCGGTCACATCGGAGCTGGCAATGCTGGCCTCTCCGCTGACCACACCGCTGTTCCTGCGAAAATACCAGAAACGGCAGATCAAGCAGTACCGGCGGCGTGAGCCTGTCTACAGGGGCATGGGGGATGTCATCTGCTGCCTGGATGAGTCCGATTCTACGGCAGGCGATCCCGCCGCCTGGGGCAAGGCTGTTGCCCTGACGCTTCTGGAGATCGCGGCAGACAGCAGGCGGAATTTTGCCCTGATCCATTTTTCCCGCCGGAATCGCCTGGAGGTGCAGGTATTCCGGCCCGGCGAGTACACCACAGAGGATAAGATGCACGCCGCAGAGACCTTCCTTGGCGGCGGTACAGATTTCCAGACGCCCATGAACGCGGCCCTGGAGCTGATGGAAAACGGCTTTGAGAACGCGGATATCGTGTTTGTCACAGACGGCGTGTGCAGCCTGCCGGAGGATTACATCGACTTTTTGTGTCAACGGCAGAGCGCCTATCGTTTTACTGTGACCGGCGTGCTGCTGGATGCGTTACGTCCCGACATGGCGTTCAGCCTGGAGCGGTTCTGCCAGAAAGTCTACCGCACCAGCCAGCTCCTGGGGGATGATATTGTCCGGGAACTGATCGGCCAGCGCGTATAAAGGGTTGCATCATGAGAAAAAAAGGGATATAATCTATACAAAACATGCGTGCGGAGGTGCCTGTGAGGACTTTATTTCATGGCAGCCGTGTGATCGTGGAGTACCCGGAAATCCGCGTCCAGCGATACCAGAAGGATTTTTTCTGGGGATTCTACTGCACGGATATAGAGAGGCAGGCTGTCCGGTGGGCCACAAAATTTGGTGCGGCGGGGATTGTCAATGTATATTCCTTTGACGATCAGGCGGCGCTCTCTATAAAACAGTTCCCTGAAATGACCGAGGAATGGCTGGACTTTGTCGCGGCCTGCCGCAGCGGGATTCCTCACAGCTATGATGTGGTGGAGGGGCCCATGGCGGACGATACCATATTCAACTATGTACAGAGCTTTTTAGACGGAGAGATCAGCCGGGTGGCCTTCTGGGAGCTGGCACGGTTCAAGCGCCCGACACACCAGATCAGCTTTCACACAGCCGCAGCCCTGGCCGCGCTGACGTTTGAGAGGAGCTATGTGACAGATGTGTAAGCGAAACAATTCCGCCCTGTTTTTCACCTGCTCCCTCATTGAGCAGATTGGCAGGACGCTCCACGCAAGGCGCGGCGCTGTTGCCGCCGCTCTGGGAGAGAAGGGCGTCCGGGCGGTATATGATTATGCGGACGTTCTGCACTGTGATCCTATCGAGAAGGCCGCGTATGATACGATTGCCGAATTTGATCTGCCGGGCGGCAGCTTTGACAATGTGGCGTCGGCTCGCTATACCGTTCCGGATGTGTGGACGATGGGGAAGGTGTACGCCCGGCTCATTGAGGACGTGTCTGGGGAGGAAAACGTTGTGGAGACACTGCTGGAGGTCTATACGTCATGGATTGACGGGATGCTCTCCGATTACAACACCTCTTTCTACTATGAGCCCAGAGACTACATTGCGGCCTGCTGGCAGCAGGGCGGCGTTTTAGACTGACTTTTATGCTGGAAGGGACAGCGGCGGCTCCATGCCACCGCTGTCCCTCTTTTTTCTGAAGAAGGCCCGCCCTACATGGGTGGGCCTTCTTCCTGTGTGACGCTTCGTGTAAGAGGATCAATTACGATCAAGGCGCGGCCCATTTTCCGGGCATAGCGCAGGGTTGCCGCCGTACCGCCCCGCCACTCTCCGTTATAGACTGCCAGGAGCCGTCCGGCCTGATCCACCAAGCGGCGGTTCCGCTCCAGCATACAATTTTTGCGGTACTCCCGGCTCACATACTCTACAGAATCCGCCTGGGCCAAAATGGAACGGTACAGCTCCTGGGAGGCAGGCGCCCATTTGTCCGCCTGCCCCTCATGGGGGAGGACGCAGTGGAGCCTCAAGGCGGGATTTTCCTTGCGGAGGAATAAGACAACCCGGGAACACCAGATATCAACGCCCTCCGCCATGCCGCTGTACATGTCTGTAACCCCAGCCGCTGCCAACGCTCTGATTTGCTCCAGCAGCGCCATTTTCAGTGATACGCAGCGGGGATCGGCCTCGTTGTATTTCCAGGGGAGCTTATAAGGGCGATGGCCTGTAAAGGCGCAGCTTTTTTCTATCATATTTGCCATAGCAGCCCCTCTCCTTAAAATAACCATTCCGTTTCATATTGTTCCAACAGTTCGGACAGCTTGTTCAAGCCTTCAAGCTGCCAGACCGATTTGAAATCCAGCCGTGCCACCGCGTCACGGAAGGCCGTAATAACCTCATTCCACATGACGGGGTCCTGCCTTAATTCCTCAAGATAAGTCTCCCAGGAGAAGTCCCTCCCGGAGCGCAGCTGCCGCCTGTACTGAAGGAACTCTGCCCGGAAGAACAGGATGCTTACAAGGGCAAAGCCGATATCAGGAGGGACCAGCTGCGCAAAATGAAGCCAGTCCCCTTCCAGGCCGGTTTCATCACTGTCGCGGAAAAATTTCGCGCTTTTGGCCTGAAAGTCGAAAGAGGCTCTTGCCGAAAAATTGGACACCGTTTTGCACATCACACCCACAGATATCTCCCGCACAGACTTATACCGCCGCATCATCAGAACAAATTCATCCCATGATATATCTGAGAACCCGTCATTTTCTTTACAAAGCTCATAGAGATCATGCTGTACGCGGTAGGTCAGATAATATATATAGGCGTCCATTTTAGCAGCGTCCAGTGCCACAAAGCGGTCTGCTGCCATGATTTCCTCAACAGAGGATTTATGAACTAACTTGTCCATATTTTTCGTCTTTTGAATACGGGACTGCATTTTTTCAATAAACGCAGGATAGGATTCGCAGATCAGCTTAACGGCGGCGGCAGCATCCGGCGGAGTATGCTGGCTCCAGCCGGTATGCACTGCCCAGGCGTCTCTGTAGCCCTGCCTCCAGCCGTCCGCCACAAACCGGCGGATGCTCTTTTTCATACTGTCCGGCCGAATGCCTTGATCCTCTGCAACCGCTGAGATAAGACGGCGATAGTCCACAGCCTCCGCAGGAAATCCGTCCTCCGCATATCGCTGTAATATCCTGGACAAGTAACTGGCTCCCTTGAGACCGGATTTACCAAATTGACAGGGGTAGAGCATAA
>CANAZG010000166.1 GCA_947365965.1 uncultured Clostridia bacterium | reverse complement strand
GTCCGGCTTGCCGCCGCCCTTGCCGCCGCAGATGGGGGCGATGGCCTTGATGATCTCCCCGGCCTTGACCCCCTTGGCCACCGCATCCTTGCCGCACACGGCCAGGAAGGTGATCTTTTCCTCGTTGACGCTGGCCAGCAGGGCAGCCACAGAGGGGTCCTTGTCCCGGAGGAAGTCGCCCATCTTCCGCATGTCGTCCGCCGAGAGGCCGCTGCGGGACATGGATACCACCTTCAGCCCCTTCACCTGCTTGGCGCTCATGAGGAACTGGTCCGCCTCGTTGACAAACTCCTTGGCCTTCAGCTTCTCAATGGTCTGGCGCAGCTCCCGGATCTCCCCGGTCAGCTGGCTGGCCCGCTCCTTCAGCTCGCCGGGCTTGGCCTTCAGGGCCGCCGCAGCCTGGAAGAGCAGGTCCTGGGCCCGGTTCATCTCCGCCAGGGCCCGCCGGCCGGTGATGGCCTCAATGCGCCGCACGCCGGAGGCCACGGAGAACTCGCTCTCAATGTGGAACAGGCCCGCCTTGGCGCTGTTGTCCAGGTGGGTGCCGCCGCAGAACTCCACGGAGTACCCCTCGCCGATGTTCACCACCCGGACCACGTCGCCGTACTTCTCACTGAACAGGGCGATGGCCCCGGTCTTCCTGGCCTCCTCAATGGGCATCTCTCTGGCCTGGACCGGATAGCCGGAGAGGACCGCGTCGTTGACCACCCGGGAAACCTCCCCCAGCTCCTCGGCCGTCATGGCGGCGAAGTGGGTAAAGTCGAAGCGGAGGTAGTCCTCCTCCACCAGGGAGCCGGCCTGATGGACGTGGTCCCCCAGCACCGTGCGCAGGGCCTTGTCCAGCAGGTGGGTGGCCGTGTGGGCCCGCATGACGGCCCTGCGGCGCTCCAGGTCGATCTCCGCCGCCGCAGAAGCGCCCACCTGGAGAGCGCCGGAGACCAGCTTGCCGTAGTGCATATACTTGCCGCCCTTGTTCTTCTGCACGTCCGTCACCTGGAATAGCGCGTCCCCGGCAGTGATGGTGCCGTGGTCCGCCACCTGACCGCCCATCTCCGCGTAGAAGGGGGTTTTGTCCAGCACCACGATGCCCTCCACGCCCGGCATCATCACCTCTGCCAGCTCGTTCTCCACCACCAGGGCTACCACCCTGGCGTCCGACAGGGCGGCGGTCTCATAGCCGGCAAAGACCGTGGCCGGCACGTCCTTGCCGAACTCCACCCCGGCCCAGCCCAGATCGCCCAGGGCCTCCCGGGCCTTCCGGGCGCGGACGCGCTGCTCCTCCATGAGCGCCTGGAAGGCCTTCTGGTCCACCTGCATCTCCTGCTCCTCCACCATCTCCGCGGTGAGGTCAATGGGGAAGCCGTAGGTGTCGTAGAGCTTGAAGGCGTCCGCGCCGGAGAAGGTTTTCTCCCCCTTGGCCTTGTGGTCCTCCAGCATCTCGGTAAAGATCCTCATGCCGCCGTCGATGGTCTTGGCGAAGCTCTCCTCCTCCATGCGGATGACCCGGGTGATATAGCTCTCCTTCTCCCGCAGGTCCGGGTAGGCGGCCTCGCTCTCGGCGATGACCGTGGCGCAGACCTCATAGAGGAAGGGGCGGTCCACCCCCAGTAGCTTCCCGTGGCGGGCGGCCCGGCGGAGGAGGCGGCGCAGGACGTAGCCCCGGCCCTCGTTGGAGGGCAGCACGCCGTCGCAGATCATCATGGTGGCGGAGCGGATGTGGTCCGTGATGACCCGCAGGCTCACGTCGGTGCGGTGGCTCTGGCCGTAAGTGGCCCCGGTGATGGCGCTGACCCGGTTGGTGATGTTCATCACCGTGTCCACGTCAAAGAGGGAGGCCACGTTCTGGCTCACGCAGGCCAGCCGCTCCAGGCCCGCGCCCACATCGATGTTCTTCTGCTTGAGCTCGGTGTAGTGGCCCTGGCCGTCGTTGTCAAACTGGGAGAATACATTGTTCCAGATCTCGATATATCGGTCGCACTCGCAGCCCACGGTGCAGTCCGGCCTGCCGCAGCCGTATTCGGGGCCCCTGTCGTAGTAGACCTCGGAGCAGGGGCCGCAGGGGCCGGAGCCGTGCTCCCAGAAGTTGTCGGCCTTGCCAAACTTGAAGACGCGCTCCGGGGGGATGCCCACGTCCCGGGTCCAGATGGCGAAGGCCTCGTCGTCGGCGGGGGTGGTGTCGCTTCCGCCGAAGACGGAGGGATAGAGGCGGTCCGGCTCCAGGCCCAGCCAGTCGGGGCTGGTGAGGAACTCCCAGCACCAGGCGATGGCCTCCTTCTTGAAGTAGTCGCCAAAGGAGAAGTTGCCCATCATCTCGAAGTAGGTGCCGTGTCGGGCGGTCTTGCCGATGTTTTCGATGTCGCCGGTGCGGATGCACTTCTGGCAGGTGCAGACACGGCGGCGGGGGGGCTCCACCTCGCCAGTGAAGTAGGGCTTCATGGGGGCCATGCCGCTGTTGATGAGCAGCAGGCTGGCGTCATTCTGGGGGATAAGGGAGAAGCTGGGGAGGCGGAGATGGTCCTTGCTCTCGTAGAAGCGCAGGAACATCTCCCGGATCTCATTGAGGCCGTATGACTTGTGCATGGGAATTGATCTCCTTTTATAATTGATATGATTGGATTTCGTCAGAACGGGTGTAGGGGCGAGCATTGCTCGCCCGCAAATCCACCGGAAATCACCGCATTTTTGTCAGTAGAACGTCCGGCGGCGCGGGAGGCGCGGTTTGTCTATCAGGGGCGCGGGGTATGACGGGACATGCGGGCGAGCAATGCTCGCCCCTACATGGGTGCGTTGGATTTGCCCGGCGTTTCCCGTATATCGGAACGGCCCAGAAGATAATCCGTGGAAACATCGAAGAAATCGGCCAGTTTCACCAGGGTCAGGGATGGAATATTGATTTCTCCGTGTTCAATTTTTTGATAATGGCGGCCAATGCAGTTGAGAAATTCCGCCATTTCGATTTGTTTCAATCCCTTCTCTTCCCGGAGTGCTTTCAAACGCTCAGAAAACGCGGGCATTTTGATTTCCATACGAAACCGCCCCCTATGATTTGCCCGGCGTTTCCCGTATATCGGTGCGGCCCAGAAGGTAGTCGGCGGACACGTCAAAATAATCGGCTAGAAACAGCAGCGTCAGAGAGGGGATATTGACCTGTCCATACTCGATTCTTTGATAATGATTGCTTTTACAACCTAAGAGCTCCGCCATTTCTATCTGTTTCATCCCCTTTTCTTTTCGCAACTCTTTCAATCGCATAGAGAGCATCTGCATTTTTATTTCCATAAATTATTTCATACCTCTTGACACCACCAAAAATGTGGTGTATATTAGGAATATACCACTTAAAAAGCGGCAAAATGGAGGGATACTACTTATGAGCCAACAACTCCAGCTGATCGCTGAACTAAACGAAAACTTCAATAGTCTGGGTGAGGATCTGGTGCTGCTGGAGTCCGTATTGCAGGCCGGCGGCGGCGAAACCGCCTTCCCCGGGGAATACATCGCCTCCAGCCTGCGCCGCGCGGCGGACTACGTGGACCAGCACACCCAGGCCATCCACCAGCTCACCCGCTATCTCGCCGGCAGGCCTACTGCTTCTTGACCTCCAGGCCGATCAAAGCGTAGTCCGGGTCAAAGGCCAGCCGGAACACCGCGTCCTTCCTGTCAAATTCACAGTACAGCACCGCCACGCCGTAGTCCTCCCCGCCGCTGGACTGCCCGGTGACCATGGAGCTCTCAATCTGCTTGTACACCCCCGCGCCGTCCAGCTGCCGCAGCAGCAGCGAGCGCAGGTCATCCCCGCTCACCTCCGCCGCCACGTCCGAGCGCAGCATCCCCTGGACCGTCTCATAATCCCCGGACACCAGCAGGGCCAGAACCTCCCGGCCTGCGGAGAGCAGCCGCTCCTCCTCCATGCCCTCCGGCAGCGGCGCACCCCGGCAGGCGGTGAGCAGCAGCGCCAGCCCCACGGCCAGCGCCGCCAGTTTTTTGCGCAAACAGCACCCCCCTCTCCAGAAAAAAAGAATGACCCACGCCACCACATAGGGGCGAAGGTCTCGCGGTACCACCCTAATTGTCCCGGAACGGGACATCTCGTCAGCCCGATAACGGGGGCAGGGCCGTGCGGCTCATCGCCGCCCGCTCAAAAGCGGCCGCGCCGGACGGTCTGCCGCGGGGCTCCCACCCTCCCCCGCTCGCTTGGGCTCCATGACCGGCGCTGACTTTCTCATCGCATTTGGTTATTCTGAGGGTATTATAACACACTTTCGCCCCTTGTCAATTTCCTTTTTCATATTTTGTTCAGAAGGGCAGCCGTTACTATTAGTTTGCAGGGAACAAGCACCAGTTAGCTTGCTACCAGC
>CANAZG010000165.1 GCA_947365965.1 uncultured Clostridia bacterium | reverse complement strand
GCATAGTCCGCCGGTGGGCGTGGTATAGGGTTTCAAATTTTGCCCGTTCCTCCGGCGTGTCCAACATTTGCAAGTATATTAACATGGGGTGTTACCTCGTATTCTATGATTGTCTTTTTGCTCACTTCAAAATGGTTTGCAAGTTCTGCATAAGTGGTTTTTTTTGTTTCCATCAGGTAAAGCAAAATCTCAAGTTGTCTACTTCTCATTCTGGTGTACACCTCCTTGATGTTTGATTATACTGTATCGGAGAGGTTTTCTCAATCCATATTAAAGAATAGCAACGGAATAATGGGCTACTGTCTATCAAATTCTTGTGCGTTACTTTACCGCACATGAGCATTTGAGCGGCCAGCCGTCCAGGAATTGCTTGACCAAATGCGGGAGGGCAGGATTAACTGCATCATCGTGAAGGATTTTACCCGGTTCGGGCGAAACAGCATTGAAGTGGGGTACTTTATGGAAATGGTTTTTCCTCTGTACGGTGTGCGCTTCATTTCCATCAACGATGATTTTGACAGCGACAAACTCCATGGGGACACGGGCGGCATCAATGTGGCGTTCAAATATCTGGTCAGCGAGTTTTATAGCCGGGACCTGTCCATCAAGTACAAGAGCGCCAAGTATGTGAAGTTCCGCCGGGGGGAGTATCAGAGCAAGCTCTGTCCCTATGGCTACCAGAAGGGCGCGGATGGCCGCATGGAGCCGAACGAGGAAACGGCTCCCAATGTACGAATGATCTTTGAATTGGCACGGGATGGGCGCAAGCCCAACGAGATCGTCAAAGCCCTGTTTGAGCGGAATATCCCCACCCCTGCCGAGTACAAAGCGGCCCACGGTTTCAACGGTCACGATATTTCCCGGTGCTGCGGGATATGGTCTACGTCCTCAGTGGTGCATATCCTGGACGATGAACGCTATACCGGCACTTACATCATAGGCAAGCGGGAAGTGACGGAGGTGGGCGGACACCGGGTACGGATGAAGGATGAAAGCCAGTGGGTCAAGATTCCCGACCATCATCAGGCGATCATCAGCCGGGAACTGTTCGACCAGGTGCAGGCCCAGCGGCCCCGGTTCAAGTGCCCCAAGAAGAACGCCAGGGCCTATCCGCTGCGGAGCAAAGTATTCTGTGGGTGCTGCGGTCACGCTATGCCCCGAAGGGCAACGAAAAATGCTACCTTCTTCTGCCGGTACACGCTGGTAAATGAAGCTGCTGACTGCCATGGCCTGACAGTCACGGAGGCGGAGCTGGAGGGGATGTTATACGAAATTCTCTCCAAACAGGCCCAGGTCATTTTGAATGTGGCAAATCTCGCCAATGCCGGGAGGCTGGATGTTCAGCTTGCAAGGCAGGCCGAATATAACAAGCGGATTGAGAGCTGTCTGGACCAGAAGCGGGTGCTGTATGAACAGCTCATTTTGAAGCAGATCACCATGGAGGACTACAAAAGCCAGAAAGCCGCTGTTGACAGTGAGCTTGACCGGCTGCGGGAAATCCACTCCGATTTGAAGGTGCGGACCTCGCAGATGGAGATGGACGAAAAAGCGAAAAGCGCCAGGACTGAGCTGGCGCAGGAAGTAGTCGGGGCTGGTGGCCTGACGGCTGGGCTGGCTGACACGCTGATTGACCGGGTGTATGTCTATCCGAATAATCAGGTGAAGATCGTCTGGAAGATGAAAGACTTTTGTATGGAGGCGGCGTGATGGAACAGAAAAAGGCTTGGATTTACTGCCGTGTGGCCCACAATGGGCCGGACAGCGCGGAGCTGCTGGCGGCACAGCGGAATAGGCTGGAAACCTACGCAAAGGAGCATGGCTTTGAAGTCGTTGGGACTTCCAGCGATATAGCAAGCGGACTGAAATTCGACCACCGCCCCGGCCTGCTGGAATTTCATAACGAGGCGGTAGATGGGGACGTTGACATTCTGCTGATCTGTGACCTCTCCCGTTTGGGACGGGATTTGGACAGGAACCTGCAATACTGGTATCTGCTCCGTGATCTCGATGTCAGTGTCCATACGGCCAACAGCGGCGAAGTGGATTTGAGCGTAGCCGCTATGCTCCGTAAGATTATCGAGCAATAAAAAAGCCCCCAAGCGGGGGTGCAAAGTGCGGCCATGAAAAAATTCTAAAAAACCTCAAAAACTTTTTGTCTTGGGCTTGACATTTGGGTGGCGCAGGTCATGAAATCTGGTATCATCACAACCAATAGAGGCGGCTACTCGCTTAAAGCCTCTGCGGACGGTCTGCGGCATGAGATGTCTGCCCATTTCGTTGGTGAACACAAGGCCGCTATCTTCCCAGGCGGGTCCAACCGCTAATTTCCATTCCGCCTGCCGCCTCCGCTGGGTCTGTAACAGCTCCATCACAAAGGGGGCCGGGGTGATTGTCCTGCCCTTGCCGTTCTTCGGCGTGAGAAGCCGGTATTCTCCTGTGCTGTCCGTGGCCTTTTGGAGCTGTCTGCGAATAGAGATGGTTCCCCGGTCAAAGTCTACGCAGTCCCAGGCAAGGCCAAGGACTTCCCCTTGACGCATTCCGGTGAACAGCGTGACCAGAAAGACCAATTCAAAGCGGTGGCCTTTTATGGCCTCCATAAAGCGGGTAATGGCATCCTCGTCCAGCGGGTTCAGTTCCTTGCGTACCACCTTGGGCAAGGTGCATTTGTCAGCGGGATTGGATTGCAGATAGCCCAGCGCGACAGCCTGTCCCATAACCTTGTGCAGCACACCATGAACAATCTTGATGGACTTTGGAGACAGTCCGGGTTTGCCGTCCTTCTCTTCCCCCAGGCCGTTGTAAAACCGTTGTATCGTATGCGGATTTAGGGTATCCAGACGGATAGCTCCCAACTCGGGGCGAATATGGTTTTTAATCTGACAGAGATAGGACTCAACTGTCCGGGGCTTCACGCCGCCCAGATAGTCAGCCGTCCAGATGTCCAACCATTGCCCCACGGTCATTTTGTTGGGGGCGGTGTAGGTGCCAGCGTCAATAGCGGCGGTGGCTTTCCGTAATTTCTCCGCTACCTCACTCTTTTTCTTGCCGGTGATGGAGCGTTGAATCTGCTTTCCAGTGCTGGGGTCATAGCCCTCGGTGTAGCGGCCCTCCCAATAGATGTATTTTTTGCCATTTCGGATAACGGTTTTCTTATGGACGGCTCCGCTGCCGTTGGCGTTGCGGCTTCTTTTTTCTTTCGTGCGTGGCATATTTATATCCTCCTTTTCGCCGCCACGCAGATGCACTATGGGTATATAGTACATCATGCGTGGCGGCAGGTCAATAGGTTTTAGGCGGTTAGATAAACTTCCAACGCATCCTTCGGGATTTTGTACTGCCTCCCGATACGGACGCTTTGGATACTGCTGCTTCTGACAAGCTGGTAGGCGTTGTTAAGCCCAATTCCCAGCACGTCGGCAAGCTGCTCCACCGAGAGGACGAGGGGGAGCTGTTCAATATTAGTGTACTTTTTGTTCTCCATGACTTCCTCCTTAGTTTGCGCCATCCGGCAGGATGTAGGACTTGAATACGGTTGCGCTGGTATCCCTGCCGCTGCTGTCGTTGAGCATAAACAGGCCCTTGGCGTTTTTTGGAATGAGTTCGGCGGCGGCGGTGCTGTCAATGATAATGGACGAGAGGATACTGTCCGCCCTGCCGCACACACGGTAGTCGATGTTGGAGCGCACCTGGGCGGGCATGACGTTCGCGTCCGGCCTCTGGGTTGCCAGAATGAGGTGGAGGCCGAAGCTGCGCCCCTGACAGGCCAGGAGGGAGAGGACCGCGCTGGCCTTGTCGATCTTCTCCTTCTGCTCCTTGCTCTGCCCGGTCTTGTCCAGCATCATGGCGATCTCGTCACAAGCAAACGCCCAGCGGTGGAGCTTTGTTTCGGTGAACATGGCGTTGTACTCGTCAATGTTGGAGCAGTTGGAATCCCGCAAAAGCGTCTTGCGGCGGTCCAGCTCATTCTCCCATTCAGCCAGGGTTTCCAGCGTTGTGTCCATATCATAGCTCATATAGCAGTTCTCCCGGAACCACGACTTGAAGTCCACGCCGCCTTTGAAGTCAGCGATATACACCTTTGCACCCTTATCAATGGCCTGCCGGAGCAGCACCTTGAGCAGTACTGTCTTGCCTGAACCTGTTACGCCGCCCAGGAGGATATGGGCGTTAGTTCTCAGGTCCACGGTCACAGGACCAAGCTGACTTTCTCCCAGCGTCAGGACAAAGTTCTCCAGAGAGACATTGGCCGTTGCCCCGGACTGCTTTTCAGATCCAGCCCCAAAAGCAGAGCCGCCCGGATCGGCGGCCCCGCCCCCGGGGTCAGTGGGGCCTGTCTGCGACCAGGGCTCCGGACGTGGTTTATTCGGTTTTCGTTTCATTTCTCATATCCTCCGGGCGGGTGGTGAGC
>CANAZG010000164.1 GCA_947365965.1 uncultured Clostridia bacterium | reverse complement strand
TACCTTGCCGCTATCCTTGTCTGGTTACTTTGACGGTTTTAAAACAGACTCTAGAGCGCACTCCCCCTCCCCATATTCATGACTTCTGGACCGTACCGTGCGAGGCGCGGCACAGAGGACCAGCCGCAGGGTGTCGTCCCTGACCAGCACCGGGTCGGCCAGCTCCTTCGAGGCCACGTCCAGGGTGTGGGCGCAGATCCCTTTTGCCGCTCGATAGAGGACTTAGAGCCTATCCGTAGATAGCTAATATAGTATCCATCAAAAAGCAATCTCTGTTGAAGTGGCTCAAAAAGGCTCGGACCAGTCAGCGGGTGAAGTCCGATTTCTGGTTAGGGCCGCCTTTTTGTCTGAGAAGGCTGATATTTATACCATCTCCACAGCGAACAGCGCGCCTGCGCCGCCGGTGTGGACAAAGAGGATATCCTCGTCCTGGTCAAAGGCCCCCTCCTCCAGCAGCTGGAAGAAGCCCGCCAGGGCCTTGCCGGTATACACCGGGTCAGTCAGGATGCCCTCCGTCCTGGCCAGGCGGCGGACCGCCGCGCAGCCCTCGGGACTGGGGATGGCATAGCCGGAGCCAATGCAATAGTGGATGTGGATATCCTCCCGGGTGACGCGGACATCTGTCTCCAGCAGTTCCGCCGCCCCGGAAGTCAGCTCCATGGCAATCTCGGCGAAGGGATCATCACAGATGCCGATGCCAATGGAGCGGGTCCCGGGCAGGAAGAGCTTGGCCCCCAAGGTCAGGCCCGCATAGGTGCCGCCGGAACCGGCAGCGCTGACGATGACATCGAAGACGACGCCCAGCTCCTGGGCCTGGTTGGCAATTTCCTTCACACAGTTGACATATCCAAGACTGCCCAAAGGAACCGAGCTACCCACTGGGATGGCGTAGGGGATGTGTCCCTGGGCCCGGAGTTGCTCCATGATCCGCTCCATCTCCGCATAGACGTCATCATAGCTGTCGGTATCCACCATGCGGACCTCTGCACCGAAAATATCGTCCAAAATCAGGTTGCCGCCGGTGAGCTTCCCTCGCTTTTTCAGCACCAGAATGCTTTTCATACCCAACTGTCCGGCACAGGCGGCGGTGAGCATAGCATGGTTGGACTGAGGGCCTCCGGCGGTGAGGATGACATCCGCCCCCTTGTTCCTGGCATCCGCCAGAAGAAACTCCAGCTTGCGGACCTTGTTGCCGCCCAAGGCCACGCCGGTCATGTCATCCCGCTTGATGTAAATATTTTTTCCAATCTCCCGGCTCAGGTTTTCCAGCTTATATAGGGGTGTGGGAAGCTGGGCGAACGGAATGCAGGGGAAGTCAATAATTTGTTTCATAAGGGTGCCTCCTTCATCTGTGCAGATCATTATACGCAGGAATTCTAGGAAGAAGATTTCCTCGGGCAGTGGCAGTATTTTATTGGCTTTCGCAGTGCAATTTAATCGTTTGATTCGCTTTGACCATCCAACTTCCGGAAGCAATCCAGCCGCAATTCACGTCGGAGTTCCTCCTCGGTAGGCAGATATGTGAAATATTTGGAGGCAAAGATCTGATTGTTATCTTCTGGAAGGGTGTACTTGATGACCGCATCATTCTTATCGGCGCAGAGCACGATACCAATAGGCGGCGTGTCGCCCTCATTTATCAGTTCACGAGTATAGTAGTTGACATACATCTGCATCTGCCCAATGTCCTGGTGGGTCAATTTTCCGGTTTTGAGATCAATCAGGACAAAGCACTTTAGGATGTAATTGTAAAAGACCAAGTCAATAAAAAAGTCCTGTCCATCCAAGGTGAACCGCTTTTGCCTGGCCACAAAGGAGAAGCCGCGTCCCAACTCCAGCAGGAATTGCTGTAAATGGTCGATCAGCGCCTGCTCCAAGCTGCTCTCATAGACATGGGTGTCTGGCCGGATTTGGAGGAATTCCATGACATAGGGATCTTTGATGACCTTTTCATATTCCGGCTTTGGCTCTGTTGTTTGTATTTCTGCAGACACAGAAGCCTTGTCCTGACTGGCCAGCAACCGCTGATAGAACATCGTGTGAATTTGCCGTTCTAACTGACGGACGCTCCATGCGGATTTGGAACATTCTTCCATATAGAATTGGCGCTCGGTCTGATCTGAGATTCGCATAAGCAGGCGATAGTGTGACCAACTCAATTCCGAACACAGTGTGTTCGCATTTGGAAACAGTAGATAGAATTTTCGCATCATCTGCAAATTGCGAACGTTGAATCCTTTGCCAAACTCAGATGTCAGCCGCTCGGAAAGGTATTGCAGCAGTTGTTTCCCGTATTCAGCCCGGTCGTTCTCTCCACAGGCTTTATAGACCTGCTCGCCTATCTCATGATAGGCAAGCACCATGGCGGTATTGACGGTGGCCGCAACCTTGTTCTGTGCTGTGATGATACAGCCGCGAATTGCAGAATATGTTTCTTCTGCACGATTCGTTAATTGTTCCTGCTGATCCGTAAGTTCGTTCATTGAACTGCCTCCCAAAGAATGGTTGGATGATTTTCTTAAGGGGATTATATCATGTTCATAACCATTTCACAACATATAGCAGTTAGAAAATGCTTTCTTCAAGCGCATCGCCCAATGCTATAGCAAACAGCATGATCCATGCTGCATTATTGTTCTCACTCAGCGTGTCCTGCTCAATTGGAACCTCAGCGGCCTCATATAGCTTTCGCACTACTAATGTAGCGCCAGGAATGTTTCCTGCATCCAGCAGCTCCTGCACCAATTCATTGAACAGTGCCAAAACATATTTGCCGCCCTCCATATCCAGGAGTACCTGCGAAATATCTGCCGCATTGCTGACTGCTGTTTCATACTGTTTTGCTGTTGATTCCATACGACCCATCCTTTCATAAAATCCGTGACCTTCGGGTTTTTGTACCGCAGGTTTAAGCGTTCTAAGCCGCCGATGCTTATTGATGCTTGCAGCAAAAACCCGAAGATATTTTTCAAAAATTTTCAGATTGCTGATGCTTATCCGATGCTTATAGGGTGAGAGCAGAGAGACTGGATGCAAAAACAGTCTCATTCAGTCTCATAACGTGAGAATTATGAGACAAATGAGACTGCTTTTTACCAGAGAGACGACTTTCACCGTCCTCATAACCCGGAGGTCGCAGGTTCAAGTCCTGCCGCCGCAACCAGAAAAAGAGGTCAAAAAAGATTTTTGGTGAAAAAACCGAGAGATTTCAAGACCTCAGAGGCCCTTGGATAACGAAAATCCAAGGGCCTCAAAATTTAGATTTTTCCCCACTTCCTATTCACTCAGGCAGGACTTAAACCTGCGGCAAAACAGTTTCAAAAAGGGCGCTAAGATTTTGAGCGCCTGCATCGGGCGTCGGTCCGTCAATCCCAAAGGAATTGACAGACCGGCGCTTTTTGTTTTTCCAGGAAAACGCAATACTCCCAGCGCCTGTTTTCAAAACAGGAAAAATCAAAAAGGGCCCCAGACTTTTCAGTGCAAAAAGTTATCATTATATTAAAAAGCAAGGAGGATCGAAATGAACGCAGAAGAAAAAAACAGATACTTCCAAGAACTAACCCTTAACCTCCAGCGTGAGGGCTTCGCCGTAAAACCGGAAACAGAGGAGGGCCTCCTGCCGGTGGAGCTGGATGGTCAGCGCCTCTGTCTTGCGCGGGCCTCCGGCGCGGTGAGGTATCGGAGGGAAGATGCGGCTGATGAGAACAGAAGCACCGCCCTGGACAGTGTGATCTCCATCGCCAAAACTACCACCGAATATATGAGCCAGATGGAGGCAGCGCCCCAACTGACGGCCAGCGGCTTGACTGGGGACTACAGACTGCTGGCGGATTTCAATGGCGTAGTCCTGGCGGGCCACCCAACCCAGTTCGGTGTTCAATTCATCACCTGGGCGTGGGTACGGGAGCGCACTGGCCTGAACGCGGGGAACTGCTACGGACCTCCCGGCGGCGTGGACAGTTATACTGCCGCCAAGTGTGACTTCACCACCCGCTCCGGCCTCATTCCCCGCAGCGCCCTTTTTGACCAGAAGCAGTTGTTAGCAATATACCATTGCTGTGTCGAAGTGCAGGCAGGCCTGTACTCCATCACAGATGAGCAGGGAAAATGCCTGCAATCCATCATAGATCAGATCGAACACAACCTCCCCAACCTGGGGGAGCTTCTCGACCAGGAAATGGAGCTTGAAGCCGCGGAAGATCCTGAAAGCAACGGAATGCAGTACATGTAAAACTCAATATTTGTACCAGTCAAGGCCGTTTCCCTGAAAAAAGGGCAGCGCCTTTTTTCGTTTTGTCCTCTTTTCAGGGATTGGAAATACCAAAAACGAGGAGGACAAGAAAAATATGGCACGATATTTCATGGGCGATACCCGCCTGGCGGGGCTGGAGCGGATGATGATGGACCCGTCCAGATCACCGTCTACCCGCACTGACACCCGGAAAAAGAGGCCCCAGAAGAAGCTGCCCTGCAACCGGCCCGTCAAG
>CANAZG010000163.1 GCA_947365965.1 uncultured Clostridia bacterium | reverse complement strand
TCAAGGACCTGGCCCAGCGTCCACCCCTTGCAGGTACCCAGCGGAACCAGAATGTCCCGGGCCTCGTCCATCGTCATGCGCTCACAGATTTCCTCCACAGTCATATCGTCCGTGTAGCCGTCCTGGGCCTCCGCCTCCGCCGCGTGATTAGCAATCTCGCCGTTTTCGGCCTCGGCATCCAGCTCGGTGCGGGAAGTCATAGGCAGCACGGTCACATTCTCCGGAGCGGAGGGCGTACCGACCACAGGAACCTCTTCCTGAGAGGCAGGCATTTCCTCAACGGGGGCAGTTTCCATGGCCGGCAGTTCAGCGGCAGATTCCTGATCCGAGGCCGGAACCACAACCTCCTCCGGCGCAGTCTGCACAGGGGTGGCAGGTTCGTTAGCCACATTTGTTTCAGACGTTTCTACGGGGTTTGGTTCTTCCGTAGCCTTTTCCGCAGGCACAGCAGCTGGTTCAAAGGTTTTCACAGGTTCCGTTTCCAACACCGGAGTTCCGGCAGAAGTGGTGGTCTGTGAATACGTCTCTACCTGGGACAGCGAAATTTCAGAACCGAAGCCGCTGCCATCAGATACCTGGGCCACATCGCACAGTTGGATGCCAAAGCCGGCGTTATCCAACGCCTCATTCAGCGCCTCGTCCTGGGCAGCACGGATATACAGGCCGCCGGGGACATTCTGGGCCATCTGCGTGGAGGTGAAGCTGGCAAGAAGGGAGGCATTGTCCTCCCTGTTGGCGTAGAGCCTGGCCTCGAAGATCGCCATCTGATCCGTAATCCGCAAGGGGTTGAGGTACATCCGCCCGTTGGGGCAGGCCAGCCGGAACCAGAGCTTTTTATAGCAGAGGTCGAGCCGCAGCACCTTTTCTCCATCCTTGGAAATCGTGCGCAGGTACTTCAGCGGGTCGAACCCCGGTACCTTCCGTAGCTCCCTGGCGGCAGGGACAGTGGAGAGCATTGAATTTTTCTTCTCGTTCATTTTTGCAAACTCCTCTCATTAAAATAAACAAGAGATACCCATGCCTTTTTCTGCATAGTGCATCCCTTTTTAACCAGCGTTTTTCAATTTACATTCCGGCGCGGGTGTACGGGTCCGCGCACGGTGGTACAAGGTAATGCGTTCCCCCAACAGGGTGTTGCGCTTCCCGTTTCTGCTTTTGCGGATCGCCATATACAGCGCCTTTTTATGTCCTACCAGAATCACCCGCTGTTTGGCGCGGGTAATGCCTGTATAGAACAAGTTTTTTGACAGCAATATTTTGTGGGCCGGGAGCATGGGGATGATGACCAAATCATACTCGCTGCCCTGAGCCTTGTGGATCGTAGAGGCGCAGGAAAGTTCCAGTTCTCCCAAGCTCTCCAACGGGTAATCAGCAAAGCGGCCATCAAAATTGATGACAACTGTGCCGGACCGGATCGCGTACACCACTCCAATCTCACCGTTGAATACACCCATGGAGACCGGCTCATTGGCCCGATCATGCAGAATGATGTTGTAGTTGTTTTTTACCTGCATCACCCGGTCGTGCAGCCGGAACAACTTTCCGCCAAATGTAACTTCGGGTTTGCCTGACTCCGCTGGATTGATCTCCTCACGAATCGCCTCGTTCAGCTCATTGGCCGAAGCGGCGCCCTCCGAACGGAACGGGGAGAGTATCTGTACCTGTTCCATGCTGGTTTGCCCCAGCTCGTTCCGGTAGACTTCACGGATCAGCTCCGCAACCTCCTCCTGGGACTCAGCCTGGATAAAGGCGAAATCCCGGCCATAGTACAGGTCGCACTTGCCCTCCTTAACAAATTTAGCATTGTGGGCAATCAGGCTGTCCTTGGCCTGACGGAAAATCTGGTCAAGCACCGTCACCGGCACCAGACCGCAATCAATCAGTTCCCGGAACACACTGCCTGCGCCCACGCTTTCCAGCTGGTCGGCATCACCTACCAACAGCACTTTTGTCCCAGGTTTCAGCCGGGAAAACAATTGGTAGGCCAGCCACATATCCATCATAGAACACTCGTCCACAATCAGGAGGTCAGCTTCCAGCTCCTGCTTCTTCTGCCATCCGGCGTCCTCACCGTGGAGGCCCAAGAGGCTGTGCAGGGTCTGGGCGCTGTCTATTCCGGTGGTTTCCGCCATGCGGCGGCTGGCCTTGCCGGTCGGTGCGCCCAGCTTAATGATGTTCTTGGGATAAAGGCGCTGGTACGCTTCGATCACGGCCTTCAAAATGGTACTTTTACCAGTACCGGGACCTCCGGTGATAATAGACAGGTTGTGCCGAAATACCATCTCCACACCCTCGTACTGCTTGGGCGATAGTTGGATACCCAATCGGCCCCTGATTTGCTCCATGACGGGAGCAAGTTTAACCGGCTCCGGCACCTCCAAGAGCATCTGCACCACCTTGCAGGCGGTTTCGCTCTCCTGGGTGAACACATGGGGCAGATAGATGTTGCCCTTGTTGGCAACTACCACATTGTCCATAATCATTGCCTTTAACTCCTGCTCCACCTGCTGCCGGTTCAGGCGCAGGTCAAGCTGGGGGATTTTTTCATTCAGCAATGAGAGTGCTGCCTTAACCAATGCCTCTGCTTCCAAGTAGAGATGGCCGTTCTCTGTGCGGGATCTCTCCAGCGTATAGAACAGCGCCCCTTGAACACGCATAGGGTCATGGAGGTCGCCGCCGGATTTCTGTACGATGGCGTCAACCCTTTTGAACCCGAAGCCGGGAATCTGGCACAGCCGAAACGGGCTTTTCCGCAGCAGCTCCACACCGTCCGGCCCAAAGTGTTCATAGATTTTCATGGCTGTGGTGGGGGTCACCTTGAAGGGGGCCAGAAGAGTCATAATGTCACGCATGGCCTTGCTTTCCGCATAGCCAGCCTTGATTTCATCCAGCCGCTCCTCGGTGATGCCCCGGATTTCCAACAGTTTATCCGGTTGATGCTCCAAAACATAGAGGGACTGAACGCCGAACCGCTGGATAATGGCATCGGCCGTTTTCTCTCCGATGCCTTTCAGCAGACCGGAGGACAGATAGCCCCGGATGCCCTCAATGGTAGGGGGCACGATCTCATGCCACCTGTCCACCTGAAGCTGGCAGCCATGGCCTCCCGGTTTCCAGGGTCTTTTACGTTTCATAGTCTGTCTCCTTCCAAAATTTGATATATCCTCAAAGCCTTTCGGCATTTGGGCAGAAAAAAAGCGAGAACGACCTAAAACTGAATGTCAGTTTTGTCCGTCGGGCTGACGGGCATTGGTCATTCTCGCATAGCTGGGGAAATCCCCAGAAAAAGCAAAAAGCCAGTAGCTACCGGCCATTTAGGCGCAATAATACCACTGGCAACACATACAAACTTAACAGCGTGTGCAATTCGGATCGCTCCGATCACCAGGCAAAGCCCAGCTATCCCCGAAGGGAGGCGCACAAAAATCAATTACGCAGTTAGTATACCATAAGATATAGAGATTGTCAATGCAAATCTTCTATATCTTGTCTTTCTTTTTCTTTGCAGAAAATAACACGTTTGCTATCTGTTTATTTTTAGACGGGAATAACCCCGGTTCATGCTCTGCCGCTTTCTAGCGGAAGGCAGCGCACCTTGAAAAAGCTCTGCCATGTTGAAACATCAGCTGGGCCTCATACTCTGTCCTGGAAGTTATACAGGAGCGACGGACAGTGTGCATCCCGCGCACCCATCGCTGAAATGCCGCACAGCGGCAACCTGACAATACGCGGTCTGGAGTGAGAGCGCAGGAAATGGGCCAGGAACAGGTTATCACATGAACATAATCACGTAATCAGCAAAAGATGCTGTGTTGTTTCGCTACAATCTGGTATATTTGATAATCTGCTGGGAAATAGTAGAAATGGAAGGAGTGAGAAATATGGATATGCGTTCGGGGATTGATAGGAAAGGTATTGATAAGTCTTCACTTCGAGATATTAGCGGTGTGAGCATTGATATGACGCTGCCGCAACAAGAGCGTATCAAAAGCTATGTGGAACAAATCGGGAATCCATACTGTTACCTTGATGGTGATATTGTTGTCACAATCGGATACGCCGATACCGATGTCAGCTTACAGGATCGTTTGAAGTCCTATATTTCAAACTTGAAGTAAATATGGGAAAAAGCACCATCCCTTTTCGATTGACAAATTGCACTGAATATAAGATAATAACAGAGTCAATGGAGGCAGCTTGGTCAGCTGCCAGGGATAGGTACCAGAAACGAATTTCCTGATGATACCATTAGGAGGTTTGACGATGGCACTATATCCAGAGAAAATATATCGTTCCATGGCGTACTATCGGCTCTCCAAGAACGATCATGCTACTCATGAGAGCGATAGTATCTCGAATCAGCGAAAGTTAATACAGAATTATGCTGCTACTCATGACGATATTGAATTGGTGGGAGAAGCATATGATGACGGTTACACCGGGACGAACTATAATCGCCCCGGCTTTTGTGCTGTCATGGAGGCAAT
>CANAZG010000162.1 GCA_947365965.1 uncultured Clostridia bacterium | reverse complement strand
CATGGAAGAAAAACAAATCGGACTGTTCATCCGGGACCGGCGGCTGGCGCTGGGCCTGACCCAGCAGCAGCTGGCGGACAAGCTGGATATCACCGATAAGGCGGTGAGCAAGTGGGAGCGGGGCCTCAGCTGTCCGGACATCACCCTGCTGCGGCGGCTGGCGGACGCGCTGGAGGTGAGCGTGTCGGAGCTGCTGGGCGGGGAGCGGGAGGATGCGGCCGTTGTGCCGGCGGCGGTGGAGGATGTGGTGCTGGACACGGTGGCCTACGCGGAGACCGCCCGGCGGCGAAACGGCGGCTGGCGGTTCTGGACCTTTGTGGCCTTCACCGCCCTGTGCCTCATCGCTGTTCTGGCGCTGTTCATCATCTATCTGTCCACCAATCGAAACACTTACGTGATGCTGGCCATCCGGTGCGTAGCCCTTGGCTGGGCGGTGTGCTACCCCCTGCTGCGCTGGGAGCGGTATCCGCTGCGGGGCGCTCTGCTGATCGCCACCTTTGCCGTGTTCCCCTTCCTTTTACAGTTTCCCAGGTGGATCTGGCAGTGGGCCATGTGGATCGCCCTGCTGGGCGTGATCTATCTGTGGGCGGTGTACTTCATCGGCTGCCGTCTGCGGGAACGGATATGGCTGGCCGCCGGGTGGAGCTTCCTGCTGGGGACGCCCCTGACCTTTGCCATAAGCGGCATTCTGCAATCCAGAGGCATTGAGGGCAACGCGGTGGGCATTGTGTCCACCGCCCTGACCGCCGGGGCCTGCTTCCTCATTGATTTTACCCTGCGCCGGCGGGAGTGAGAGCTCTGTTTTTCCGGGGCCCGGCCCGCTAAAATTTTTCTTGACAAGCGGCGAAAAATTGGGTATAATCTACTTCGTTAAGCCACGAAAATGGCCCGAAAGAGCATCCAGGATAGAGCCG
The DNA here is from genome assembly GCA_947365965.1 of uncultured Clostridia bacterium. GTDB lineage: Bacteria > Bacillota > Clostridia > Oscillospirales > Oscillospiraceae > Pelethomonas. The sequence goes on along the minus strand of CANAZG010000162.1, from coordinate 3,665 downwards.
GGTGTATCGGAGGGAGGGAAGATAGATGTCTGAAGTCCATGTCAAGGAAAATGAATCTCTGGACAGTGCGCTCAAGCGCTTCAAGCGCAGCTGTGCCAAGGCCGGCGTGCTGGCGGAGGTCCGCCGCAGAGAGCATTACGAGAGCCCCAGCGTCAAGCGTCGCAAGAAGTCTGAGGCCGCTCGCAAGAACCGCAACAAGAGATATTATTGATGCAAAAAGAGACCATGTTTGTAGACATGGTCTCTTCTCTTTTGGACGTTATTGCATTTTCTGGCAGACCCATCGCCCCTGCATTTGTAAACCGGGGCGGCGCCAGACAGCGCCGCCCCGGTTCTCACTTGCCCGGATCAGTCCTTGCTCTCGTAGATGGCCTTGCAGGCCTTGTAGGTCATGTAGCAGTCCAGCTTGGCCACCACCTCGCAGGGCGCGTGCATGGCCAGCACGGGCACGCCGGCGTCCAGGGTGTCGATGTTCCGGTCACCCATGAGCTTGGCCACGGTGCCGCCGCCGCCGGCGTCCACCTTGCCCAGCTCCGCCATCTGCCAGAACACGCCCTTGTCGTCCAGAATCCGGCGCACACGGGCCACCAGCTCTGCGGAGGCGTCGTTGGAGCCGCTCTTGCCCCGGCTGCCGGTGTACTTGCTCAGGCCGACGCCGTAGTTGAGGAAGGCGGAGTTGTTCTTCTCGTACACGTCCGGGAAGTTGGGGTCAAAGGCCGCCGTCACGTCGGCGGACAGGCACATGCTCTTCTCCATGCAGGCCCGCACGGCCACGCCCTGGCCCTCGCAGAGGTCCTCCATGAAGGTGTCAAAGGCGGCGGTGGCCATGCCGGCCACACCGGCGGAGCCCACCTCCTCCTTGTCCGCCAGCACGCACACGGAGGTCTTGGCCGGCGCGCCCTCCAGGTCCAGCAGGGCCCGCAGGGCCGCGTAGCCGCACACCCGGTCGTCGTGGCCATAGGCGGCGATCATGCTGCCGTCCAGGCCCGCGTCTGCGGCGTTGGCCGCCGGGACCACCTCCAGCTCCGCGGAGATGAAGTCCGCCTCCACAAAGCCGTACTTCTCATACAGCCGCTTCATCACCGCCAGCTTGACCCGGTCCTTGCCCTCGCCCTCCATGGGCTCGCTGCCCACCAGCAGGTTCAGCTGCTCGCCGGCAAAGGCCTCGCTGAGGGTCTTCTTGTTCTGCTCCGCGCCCAGGTGGGGCAGAAGGTCGCTGATGAACAGCTTGGGCTCGTCCCCCTCGCCCAGGACCACGGGGATCACCTTGCCGTCCTTGAGGGCCACCACGCCGTGGATGGCCAGGGGGATGGTCACCCACTGGTACTTGCGGATGCCGCCATAATAGTGGGTCTTCAGGTAGGCCAGCTCGTTCTCCTCATAGAGGGGGGTGGGCTTCAGGTCCAGCCGGGGACTGTCCACGTGGGCGGCGGCGATGTTGACGCCCTGGGCCAGGCTCTCTGTGCCGATGACAGCCAGCATCAGCATCTTGCCCCGGTTGTTGACATACACCTTGTCCCCCGCCTGGAGGCTCATGCCCCGCTGATAGGCCCGGAAGCCCTTGGCCTCGGCCAGCCGGATCCCCTCCTGGACGCACTCCCGCTCAGTCTTGCCGGCGTCCAGATAGGCCTTGTAGTCCTGGCAGTAGGCGTTCACGGCATCCCGCTCCCCGGCGGGCAGACGGTCATAACCGTTTTTCCGCTCCGGCATCAGCTTTTCCTTCCACTCTTTCATGTCCATTTTTCCTTCTCCTCCATTCAATAGTTGTATAAGCACCTGAAAAAATTCTCCCGCCAGACGGGCAAAGCGCTCCGTGTCCTCCGCCTTGTTCTCCAGCAGGAGGGTGCAGTGCTCCCTGTACCACGCGTCCGTCTTCTGGGCCGCGATCCGGGCCCGGGCCTGCTCCACGCTGAGGCCGTCCCGGGCCATGATCCGCTCCAGACGGACTGCCGGGGGCGCTGTGACCGCCACGGTTGCGCTGCACAGTTCCCCCATTCCGGATTCTACCAGATTCACCGCATCAATAGCAAGTCTTTTTTGTGAACAATCTCGAATTTTTTGTTCCACAGCAGCGGACACAGCGGGATAGACCAGGGCGTTGAGCCGGGCCAGCTCCTTCGGGTCCCCAAAGACCCGGGCCGCCAGCCGCCGCCGGTCCAGATTTCCGTCCGGCAGGAACACGGGACCAAAGGCTGCCTTCAGGGCGTTTCGCAGAGCGCTGTCCCTGGCCAGAAGCTGGTAGTAGAGCCTGTCGCAGTCCACGATCTCAAACCCCAGCCCCGCCAGCGCCTCCAGGGCCGTGGTCTTGCCCGCGCCGGTGGGGCCGGTGATGCCGATGACAATCACGGCTCTCCCTCCTCCGCCGCCACGATCTGGAACCCGGCGGCCTTCTTCAGCCGGTTGGCCACCGCCAGGCCCAGCCCCTCCTCCCCAGGGCACTGGGCGAAGATGGCGGTCACGGGTGTGCCGTCAAAGGACCGCAGGGCGTCGAACACCCGCCGGGCCTGCTCCCCCCGGTCCCCCATGGGTCCGATGGAGCGCACCGTGCAGCCGGGGAACTGTTCCTGGTACTCCGCAAAGCAGATCACCCCGGTATTCGCCCCCGCCTGCCGCCGGATATAGGCGGCCGCAGCAGCCCCGTCTCCGGTGACCACGGTGACAGGGGCCTGGGGGGCGTAGTGGCGGTACTTCATCCCCGGGGCCCGGGGCTTCTCCCCGGGGACCAGGGGGGCGGCCACCGCCCGGTCCACGTCCACCCGCCCCAGGACCGCCTCCAGGGCCTCCAGGGGCAGTCCGCCGGGCCGCAGCAGCCTGGGGACCGGGGCCGTCAGATCCACGATGGTGGACTCCACCCCCACCCCGCAGGGGCCTCCGTCCACCACGGCCTGGATCCGGCCGTCCATATCCTCCAGCATGTGGCGGGCGCAGGTGGGGCTGGGCCGGCCGGAGCGGTTGCCGCTGGGGGCGGCCACGGGGACACCGGCGGCCCGGATGATGGCTAGGGTCACCGGATGGTCGGGGCACCGGACCCCCACGGTCTCCAGGCCGCAGGTCACCTCGTCGGGGACCAGCGCCCGCCGAGGCAGGATCATGGTCAGGGGGCCGGGCCAGAACCGCTCCGCCAGCCGGCGGGCCGCCGCCGGCACGTCCCGGCAGTACCGCTCCAGCCAGGAGGGGTCCGGGATGTGGAGGATGAGGGGGTTGTCCTGGGGCCGGCCCTTGGCCTCGAAGATGCGGCGGACCGCCGCCGGGTCCAGGCCGTTGGCCCCCAGGCCGTAGACTGTTTCCGTGGGGATGCCCACAAGGCCACCCTCCCGGAGAAGGGCGGCGGCGGCTTCAATATCCTTTTCTGTCAGAAGCTGCGTCTTTATCATGGTATAACCTGAGCTTTCTTCTTCTTTTCTTTTTTGAAAAAAAGAAAAGAAGCAAAAGAAAAAACTTTAGCGGTGGTATGCAAGCTGCTGAAGCCACTTAAGATTCCCGAAGCCCCTTAAGACTCCCCCGCCTCGGCCAGCTTGGCCGCCTGATCGGCGGTGGTCAGCGCGTCCACAATGGGGTCCAGGCCGCCGTTGATGACCGCGTCAATGGCGAAATTCTTCACATCCCCGGTGAGGCGGTGGTCTGTCACCCGGCCCTGGGGGAAGTTGTAGGTCCGGATCCGCTCG
>CANAZG010000161.1 GCA_947365965.1 uncultured Clostridia bacterium | reverse complement strand
TTTCGGGCATGGACAAAAGCCGGAATATGGGAAGATATCCTTACAGCCCTGATTGCGCAGGATTTGGTGGACGAAACAACGCTGATGCTGGACAGCACCACGATCAAAGTCCACCAGCATGCCAGCGGGGTCAAAAAAGGGGATACCACGAGGAAACCGGACGGAGCAGAGGGGGCTTGACCACGAAAGTCCATGCGGTAACGGATGGGCTTGGGAATCCATTGCGCTTTTTACTCTCCAGTGGGAACCGAAATGATATCTGTATGGCACAAGCTCTGTTGGAGCCTTTTGATCTGAATGGCAAACTCATACTGGCAGATAAAGGCTATGACAGCGATAAGTTTGTACGTTGGTTGGAGGAACGGGGTGGAGTTGCGGTAATTCCCAGCCGTATCATTGCCAAACATCCCAGAAAAACTGACTGGCACACATATAAAGAACGCCATCTGGTGGAAAATCTCTTCCTCAAGCTGAAAAACAACTGCCGCTTCGCCACCAGATACGAGAAGAAAGCTCTTTATTTCCACGCTGTTGTCTGTCTTGCCGGTATCCTTATCTGGTTACTTTGACGGTTGTCAAACAGTCTCTAGAAAGATTAAAAGGAGGGCTGGAGCAGGCAGAAGATCCTCGAAGGAGAAACGGAGGACATATCCTGCACAGACATCCAAGTACTTCTGTCCCCGTTTCCCTCTTTGACTTCCTTTAACTCTTTTTTTGGACACTCCCACCCCAACCTTCCCCTTTACAACTCAGAAATTCCGTTCTATAATAAGCGGTAAGAACTGGCTGGGGAGAGGAACGCGATGAGGGCAAAACCGATTACCTGCTGCTTCACCGGCCACCGTCCGGAGAAGCTGCCCTGGGGGGACGACGAGGCGGATCCCCGCTGCCGGGCGCTGAAGCAAAAGCTGGCCGACGCCGTGGAGGCCGCCTACGAGGAGGGCATCCGCCACTTCATCTGCGGCATGGCCCGGGGCTGCGACCTCTACTTTGCCGAGGCGGTGCTGGCCCTGCGGGCGCGGCAGGAGGACGTGACCCTGGAGGCCGCTGTGCCCCACTGCGCCCAGGCGAACAGCTGGCCGCCGGAGGACCGGCTCCGGCGGCAGCGGATTCTGGCGGTGTGCGACATGGAGACCCTCATCCAGGAGCGCTACTCCCCCGGGTGTATGCTCCGGCGCAACCGATACATGGTGGACCACAGCGCCCTGGTCATCGCGGTCTACGACGGCGCCGGCGGCGGGACCCGCCAGACCCTGGAGTACGCCATACGGCGGAAGGTCCCCTTTGTGGACATCAGCCCCGTATAGCGCCCCCCACCGGATTTTCAGCGCTCGCCTTCACAACGGCGTTCGGCGCCTGTGAAAACAGGTTCTTGCAAAGGAGGCCTTATCATGATACTGGAGAACCCCCGCTTCCAGCTGATCCCCGCCGCGCCGGAACTGGCGGAGGCGGTGTGCGGCTACTACGTCCGCAACCGGGAATTTTTAACCCCCTATGACCCCAGGCGGGATCCCATCTTTTTCACATCGGACTATCAGCGCCTGCTGCTGGCCCAGGATCAGGCCATGTCCCAGGCCGGGGCCGGCCACCGCTTCTACATCCGCCTCCCGGAATCGCCGGATCAGGTGGCGGGAACCGTCTCCCTCACCAGCATCGTCATGGGGGCCTTCCGGTCCTGCTTTCTGGGGTACAAGCTGGACAAGGACCACCTCAACCGGGGTCTGATGACCGACGCCGTGGGGCTGGTGACGGACTACGCCTTCTCCCAGCTCCAGCTCCACCGGATCGAGGCCAACGTCATGCCCTGGAACCGGGCCTCCCTGCGGGTGGTGGAGAAAAACGGCTACGAGCCCGAGGGGCTGGCCCGGGAGTACCTGTACATCAACGGCCAGTGGGAGGACCACCTGCACATGGTCAAACGCAATCAGGCGCTGCGGCTGTAGGGCCGCGGCAGGAAAAGGAGGACCCACTATGGAACGGCTGACCAAGGCCAGCCCCTCCGCCCAGATGACGGAGCGGGAGCGGGAGAATCGGGAGGTGGCCTATCAGGCGGCCTGCGAGGGGATGGTGCTGCTGAAAAACGACGGCGCGCTGCCCCTGGACGTGACCAGAACCGCCCTCTACGGTCCGGGGGCCTCCCGGACCGTCAAGGGCGGAACCGGCTCCGGCGAGGTCAACGAGCGCCGCGCTGTCACCATCCTGGAGGGGCTGGAGGCGCTGGGCTTTGAGATCACCACCCGGCCGTGGCTGGCGGACTTTGAGGCGGACTACGCCGCCAAACGAGAGGCGTGGCTGGCGGAGAAGCGGCGGAGAGCCCAGCTGCTCCGCCCCGGCTTTATTCTGGACCTGCTGGACACCAGCTTCCAGCCCCCCTGCGGCCGGCCCATTACAGAGGAGGACGTGGCGCACAGCGCCACGGACCAGTGCATCTACGTCCTCAGCCGCCAGTCCGGCGAGGGCCGGGACCGCCGGCCGGAGAAGGGGGATCTGCTCCTCTCGGACGAGGAGGAGGCGGCCATCCGCTTCTGCGCGGCCCACTACCGCCGCTTCCTGCTGGTCATCAACACCGGCGGGCCCATGGACATGTCCTTCACTGACCGGATCGCCGGTATCAACGCCATTCTCTACCTCTGCCAGCTGGGCAGCGAGGGGGGCAGGTCCTTTGCCGACGTGGTCAGCGGCCGAGTGTCCCCCTCCGGCAGGCTGGCGGACACCTGGGCCCGGCGCTACGATGACCTGCCCTTTGCCCGGGACTACGGCGGCCTCAACGGAGAGCTGAAAAACGAGTTCTACAGGGAGGGCATCTACGTGGGCTATCGGTTCTTCGACAGCTTCTGCGTGGAGCCGGCCTTCCCCTTTGGCTTCGGCCTGAGCTACACGGACTTCTCCATCCGCTGCCAGGGAATCTCCCTCTCGGAGGATGGGCGGCGGGCCTCTGTCCGCGCCGAGGTCGCCAACACCGGCCCCGTCCACTCCGGCAAGGAGGTGGTCCAGCTCTATGTCTCCGCCCCCGGCGGGGAGCTGGACAAGGAGTACCAGTCCCTGGCCGCCTTCGCCAAGACGGAGACCCTGGCCCCCGGGGCGCGCCAGGAGGTGGAGCTCTCCTTTGATCTGGCCAATCTGGCCAGCTTCCGGGAGCGGGACGCGGCCTTTGTGCTGGAGCCCGGGGACTACGTCCTGCGGCTGGGCAGCTCCTCCCGGACCACCGTTCCGGTGGGAGCCCTGATGCTGGCGGAGGAGGCCGTCATCTCCCGCCACACCCATATCTGTCCCCTCCAGCTGCCCCTGGAGGAGCTCCACGCCCCGGTCCGGGCGCAGTCCCCCCTGCCGGCGCATCTGCCCCGGCTGACAGTCCATCCGGAGGCCTTCGAGACCGTGGTCCACGTCTACGGCAATCTCCCCGTGTGCGGTGAGGAGCGGGTCCGGCGGGCCCTGCGCCGCCTGAGCGCGGAGGACATGGCGGAGATCGTGGTGGGCGCGGGGCGATTCGGCGGCAAAAGCCGCTTCCACCTGCCCGGGGCCGTGGGAAACACCACCTCCCGGTTCTGGGACCGGGGGCTGGTGAACGTGGCCCTGTGCGACGGGCCTGCGGGCCTGCGGGTCCAGCGGCGGTCCGCCCTGACCAGGGGCGGGGCCATCAAGCCCATTGATCTCTCCCGGTCCGCCCTTGAGATCCTACCCGGGGCGGTGAAAAAGGCCATCTCCGGCAGCGAAGACCGGGATACCGTCCTCTACCAGTATACCACCGCTTTCCCCGTCGCCTCGGCCCTGGCTCAGAGCTGGAACAGGGAGCTGCTGGAGGAGGTGGGGCGGGCCCTATACCGGGAGATGGCGGAGTACGGCTGCACCTACTGGCTGGCCCCGGCGGTGAACATCCACCGCAACCCCCTGTGCGGACGGAACTACGAGTACTTCTCCGAGGACCCCCGGCTCACCGGCATTCTGGCGGCGGCCCTGACCAGGGGCGTGCAGCAGGAGGAGGGATTCTATGCCACGGTGAAGCACTTCGCCTGCAACAACCAGGAGGAGAACCGGATGGCGGTGTCCAGCGTGGTGGGGGAGCGGGCCCTGCGGGAGATCTATTTGCGGGGATTTGAGGCGGTGGTCCGGGAGGGCGGCGTGAAGGCGGTCATGACCGCCTACAACCGGGTCAACGGCGTATATGCGCCCAACAGCCACGATCTCTGCACCAAGGTGCTGCGCTGCGAGTGGGGCTTTGACGGCGTGGTGATGACCGACTGGGACGCCACAGGCATGGGCCGGGGCAGCAGCGCGGCGGCCATGGCCGCAGGCAACGATCTCATCATGCCCGGCAGCGGGGCCTGCAAGCGGGACATCCTCCGGGGCATCCGGACCGGGACTATTGCGGAGCAGGACCTGCGCCGCTGCTGCGGCAACGTCATCCGGGCTGTTCTGGAAAGCGCCGTCCAACGGGAGTACGCCCCCTGACGGGCCGGCGAATGGGGCTTTTGACACAGAAAAACCGGGCGATGCCCCGTTTTGCAGACTGTCAAAAAAGCCCTCCGCAGGAGTTTCACGCCCGCAGGCGCGAAATAAATTCAGAGCGTTTTTCTCGCGGCGTGTACGTGCCGTTAGGCCGCCTTCAGCGGCCCCAGCCCTAAGGCCAGCCCCAGGCTGGCCCACG
>CANAZG010000160.1 GCA_947365965.1 uncultured Clostridia bacterium | reverse complement strand
GTCGGAAATTCCGACGCCAAGAGGTGGAAAAAATCGACGTGCAGCCGTCGAAAAACCCGACCCCAATTATACTAAGAGAATCCAGACAGAGCTTATTCAGCCTGATCCATCCATCTCCCCCCGAAAGCCCCCCGCAGAAAGTTTGGAGATGGATCGATACGAGCGAAGAAAAGAACTGAAAGCGAATATTGATTACGAGCGTTTGCGGAGGGAGAATCCCTACGATGACATAGACGTTCTTTTGGAGCTGATGCTGGACACGGTATGCAGCACCGCCCCCGCTATACGAATCGGGGGCAGCGACATTCCCACGGAGGCGGTCCGAGACCGTTTCCTCCAGCTTGACAGCGAGCATATCCAGTATGTGATCGACGCGCTGAACCAGACCACCACAAAAATCAATAATATCCGGGCCTATCTGTTGACGGCGCTCTACAACGCGCCGGTGACGATAGGCCCTTACTATTCCGCCGCCGTGCGGCACGACTTCCGCTAAAATGAATCTCACCGTGAGACACAATTCCTGGAGAAATAAATCCCACGGTGAGACGAAAATCCAGCGGGAGCCTGGAATGGCTCCTTACGAGAAAGAAATCAATGGCCTCCATGGCTCATTTGAAGGCTCATATTATGATGCTGATATGGGAGATCGAGGGGAGAACTATCCCAACGGAACAGTTTACCTGTGCAATTTTTCCGGCAAATTTACAGATATAACACAGGTGAATGATTATACCTACTCTATGACACTGGAAAACGGAGAACTATACGTTACCGCAGAGGGCGGCGAGGAATGGATCGAGGATGGCGTACGCTATATCTTGATGCGGCCCAGAGGGTTGGAATGGGGTACAAACTTCCGTTTCTATACTCCGGATGCTCCAGTCAGTAAGTTACCCGTAGAATTCTTGGATTGGTGGCCTGGCCGATTTGATGATGGGCCATCGGAGAATCTTTTGTGCTATGGACTGTATAACGAGGACGAAGGAAGCGGATTCTTTACATACGAGTAGTCCTCAACGAAAAATATTCCGCAGGGCAGACTTCAAAATCTGCCCTGCGGAGTTTTGTGAACCCAGCCTCTTATTTGGGGTTGAAAAGCACGCCGATTTGGCGTATAATAAAAATGGAATCATTAACTTGGAGTGAGTATCATGTATTTTTTCCCGCTTGTTATTCAAGCTGATACGGGAAAACCAATAGAAGTAATTGTTGATGCCGCTGAGACGGATGATCTGGAAGCCACACATGGCATTCCTGAATGGCAGACAGACTGGACTTCTGAATATTTGTCTGCTCCTGGGGTGGATAAGTACGCTGTGAAAACTCCGGGCGGTGAGCTGATCGCGCTTGCTGCCTATCAGATACGGGGCCGCAGCGCCTATGTCTATATTCTGTACGCAGAGAGTGCGCCCCATAGTAATCCGACCATGAATCCCAAATCGGAACGAAAATATTATGGCATAGGGGAGCTTTTGATTGCGTACGGCATCAAATATTCCATCGACCACGGTTGCAGGGGAGATGTGGTCTTTGATGCAAAGACAGACGAGTTAGCCCGGCATTATGAATCCGATTTTCATGCAAGGCGAATCCCCAGCCTGGAATCGGGCGGCCCTAAACGGTACATGCTGGCTGACAAAGATGCTTGGCAGTTGTTTTCAAAATTTTTGAAGGAGGAATGAGTTATGAGTACCGAGCTGGAAAAACGGCATCAGGTTGATATTTTAGCGGAGCAAGCTGGCGGTTATTTCTCCGCTCCCAGTGAGCAGGAGCTTGCGTATACTGATCTGCTGTTTAGCGTTTGTGAGCAGTTCGGCATCCGCTATTATAGTGCAACACACAAAGAGCGTTATTTTGTGGAAGAGGTAGCCCGTGTTACTTGGGCACGGCAACAGGAACAAATCACAGGGGTCAAGCTCGCTGTCCGCCCAGCTTTCTCCGCCTGATATGTTGTGGTGCCGTGGTGCCCAAATAGTGCCGAACGCATAATGTGGCCTTGTGTAATGCCAAGTTACCCTAAGCAAGAAAGTAAAAATATCCCGCTAAAATGGTCTGTTTTTGTGAAAAAAATAATCGTATATCAAGATACAAGGCAGTTTGCGTTTCATAATTTGACTCGAAATCAGTTGACGGGCAACCGTCCGTGGGTTCGAATCCCACCCGTTCCGCCATGATAAGTTGACAGATTACACCAGAGGGTAGTCTGTCAACTTTTATGTATAATCACATAAAACCTTTGTGCCGCAGTAATTTCACTGCGGTATTTTTATTTGTAGGAGGAGAATTATAATGAATGTGATACAAAAAAGCGAGGCAATCAAGAACGGTCTCCGGAAAGGGTTTCAGGACGGCAGCTCCAAAATGGCGAAGCGCAAGTGTTATGGATATGATATTAATCCTGATGGCGAGTTGACGGTGAATCCCGATGAGGCGAAGGTAGTGTGCTGGATATTTGAGCAGTATCTTGCCGGTAATAGCCTGGGGAAAATTGCTGCCGGGATGGAAAGGCAGGGCGTCCCCTCCCCGACTGGCAAGCCCAGATGGAATCGGGAAACCATCGACAAACTGCTCTCCAATGAAAAATATACAGGGCGGGTGCTACTCCAGAAGACGGTCAGTACCGGCGCTGTCCAAATCGAAAACAATGGCCTCATGGAACGGTATCTCTATACCGCTGCCCATAAGGCCATTATTTCTGATGAGATGTTCATGGCAGTACAACAGGAGAAACTCAAGCGAACAAGGGACCCTGAAAACACGATTGCTATGGGCTTCATATTTTGATAGAAATAGAATGAAAAACATGTGGGAAAGAGCATCCAGTACAACTCCCTGAGTGTACCAAGTAATCAATAGTCAGAGCAAGGGAAGAACGTCCCAAAAAGACATAGCGATAGACAAATTCAATAAAACAAGACTTGACAAATCTATATAAATATGTAAAAGTATCAGACGAATAAATCTGATAGGAGGTATAGCCTTGACTGAACGTAAGAACACTGCGGTTTTTCCCAGCGAGGAGATGGTAATTCGCCGTATTGTTCGTGCCATCCAGAAGGCCATTGAAGAAGATGTGCCAGATTTTTGCCATGAGAATCACATGGAAACAATGAACAGCATCCGGTACCTCCGTGGTGATAAGATAAACGACAATCTGCGAACTCTGGTCGTGTCGGACAATGTGATTCTGATTTCTTTCACACGCTATTCTTGGGATGGACGGATGCTAGTCGATTTGAAAAACCGTATCACCTATACGGTTACTACACAGCAGAATCTGATTGCGATCCCGAAAAAGAAGAACCGAACCTGTCCGCACTTCTTACAGTCTATTCTGGCTGTAGAGAACGGTGGTCTTCAGGGTGAGTATGTTCAGATGATCATGATGTCGATGGAGCAGTTTGAAGACGATGTGCTGGAAGAAGACTATAAGAAAATCGTGGCAGGTGTCCTCAAGCCTGATTCTGGGTACCGCCATTATATAGTGACGTACGCTTTTGAAAAAAGCCAGCTCCTCAGTGTGAATATGGAGCTTCTTGACAAAGGATTCAACAAAGTAAACTCCCTTTCTCTAAACGAATTTATTAAACCGGACTTTGCACAACTGACCGTAGATCAGCTCAAAAATCCGGAAGAAACTGCGGAGCCGGAGAAAACTGCCAGAGACCTAGTAGCCATAAAAAAAGGTATTCGCCCAGAGCTTATCGAACTGGAGGAAGAAAAGCGGGCATAATGGCTCCATTAAGGAGAATAAAAAATGGAAAATAACAGATTTCGCGGAGAAAGGCTGAAAAATGCGAGACTTTTACGCGGCCTGACATTGACGGAGCTGGCAGATCAAACCAATATCAGCAAGCAGTCCCTTTCCCAATATGAAAATGGGAGCATACCAGATATACAGCGGGTGGTAGTTATAGCTCGTGTACTTGATTTCCCTACAGAATATTTCTTGCAAGAGGATAAGTGTAAAACGATAACAGATGTGACCTACTTCCGCTCTCTGACCAGTTCTACCAAAATGAGCCGCACGACACAGAGTCTCAAACTGGAGTATGTGGCTAAGATGTTCCAGATACTGGCGCAGTATGTGGATTTTCCTGTTTTGAACCTACCAAAAGTGGAATTTGTCGGGAGCGACAATGAATTTGACGATGTAGCTCAAGAAGCTATGCAGGAAGAGATTGAGTCGATAGCGCTGGCGGTGCGGGAATATTGGGAATTGGACCTCTCACCAATATCTAATCTGCAGCTTACTCTGGAGGAAAACGGTATTGTCATTACAGGTTTTGATACTGTGGACAGAAAAATCGATGCATTTAGCCAGCGGACACTTATTGATGGCGGTAATGTATTCTTTATTGCGGTGGCGCAAGGAGAAAAACCAAAGGGCAGAATTTTCTTTGATATGGCGCATGAACTTGGACACATTCTCCTCCACCCTTGGAGTGAGAGCCTCGACCTGATCAGCAAGGAGGAATTTAAGAGCCGTGAAAATCAGGCTAACAGATTTGCCAGCGCGTTCCTCCTTCCGAAGGAGTCTTTCCTTCAGGAGATTCAGGCATATCCGACTGATCTGAACTACTACCTGCATTTAAAAAAACGGTGGCATTGTTCCATGCAGGCCATGATTTACAGGGCCCACCAACTGAAGGCAATCACTG
>CANAZG010000159.1 GCA_947365965.1 uncultured Clostridia bacterium | reverse complement strand
GACCGCCGGGGAAAAGTTCCAGGGCTGCCGTTTGCTGGCCGTTGACGGCACCTCCCTAAAGTCCACGTCGTATCTCAAAGATTCAGATGCCTACCGGCCCAGTACGCAGCGGCAGCATAGCTGGAACCTGTATCATCTCAACGCACTGTACGACCTGGAAAACGGGATCTATACCGATGTGCTGGTGCAGAAGGAGCACACCAAAAGCGAGGGCAGGGCCCTGTGTGAAATGGTGGAACGTTCTGCGGGACGATGTATGCTGTAAGCGATGTATTTCAAATGCATCAAATACAACGTACAGTCAGCTCATTTGCGGCAGAATGATATGACTGGTGAAAGGAATGAGGGAAATGGCTGAATTGACTTATACGAGAGTTGGAGACTACTACATCCCCAATCTGCTACTTGACCCCGAACCAGAAGCAGAGAAATTCTATGGCAAGTACGGCGATCTGCGCCGAGAGTACATCCGGGAGCATCGGACCGCGCTGTGGGCATCCCTGGTGAACAGCGGCAGACTAGACGATCACCTGACCACAATCGAGCGGCTGGCGGAAATTAGGATGGACAAGATGCTGCCGCAGATGATGGAGGTCGCTGGTGCAACTGAGGAACTGAAAGCCCGCGACCAGATGGCGTGGTTAGGGTTGGTAAATAATTGCAGGGCCAGGGCCGAAGAAATTATTTTCACAGAACTGATATATATTTGAAATCCTCTGAATTTACAATTTTAACAATAAAAGGTCGTTGCTTATTTTGAGTAGCGACCTCTTATTGTCTGCGCTAAATGAGTCATTTTGATTTCACAGGTATTTCAATCTGCACGAGAGAGTCCTCAATCTGGTCGATTACGTTTATATTGATAACGGCTTCATAAGAGAATCCTGATAAAACAAGACCATGTTCTTTAACATAATCAAATATCCTTTGGTAACACAGCTCAGGGCTTTCCGCCGCGTCTCTATAAAACGCCCGCACATAATTCCCGGCTGGTTGGATGTGTAATTCATCGCTTTTTGTGGGAGACGGAATTTCAACAAAAAGTTTAGAATAATCCTCGAATCTTCCATTTTTCAGGCTATCTACCGTAATCATTGTCCCATAAGAAAAATCATGCAAGTTGCATAATTGGTACTTTTTCCTTTCGGCTGAAATTATCTCCACTTGTTTATCGAACGTAGTGTTTCGATTGATGTCCACGGTAACTAAACTGCGCGCCTTTTTCTGCACAATACCGATTTTCGATAAATCCATTGTCAATAATGTCTGCATATTCTGGCAATGGTAGGACAACGTTTTCCGCAGTGCCTTTAGATGGGCTATATTGCGGTCTATATCTTCAATTTTCTCTTGCATAAGCTGCTCCATGCTGGAGGCGCAACGGTTTTTCATAAAATCCTGAATTTCGCTAATTGGCAAATTCAGCTCCCGTAGCAGCAGAATTGTTTCCAAAACAGGACTTTGCTCGTAGCTATAATACCTGTATCCATTTTGGGGATGGATAAACGCTGGATGGAAAAGGCCAATTTCATCATACCACATCAGAGTTTTTTTGTTTATGCTATGCAGGGACGCAAATTGACCGATTGTGAGCAATTTTTTATTTTTCTCCATTTTTCAAAATACCTCTTGACTGTACAGTTACTGTACGGGTTATTATATCGCATATGCCGGAGAAACACAAGAAAAAAGGAGAAAAATAATGGAAAATGAAAACGCCTATAACAAGCCGGTTACGTTGGGGAACATCCTCAAATTCGCAGTCCCCACCATTGCAATGGCTGTCTTTATGTCTTTTTACACTATGGTTGACGGCCTGTTTGTATCAAATCTGATCGGTACAACCGCACTGTCTGCAATCAATCTGACAGCCCCTGTGATTCAAGTGATTACAGCAATTTCCACTATGCTGGCAACTGGCGGAAGTGCGGTCATCATGAAAAAGATGGGGGAGCAAAAGCAAAAAGAGGCAAGGGAAGATTTCACGTTCTTGATTTTAGTGAATGTGGTTGTTGGCCTGGTCATGACGGTGCTTGGGTACTCTCTGATGGAAACTATTTTTGGGAGCATGGGGCTGTCCCCGGAGGTCGCAGGCTATTGTACCTCGTATCTCAGCCGCTATCTTCTCTTTACAATCCCAATCCTGCTGATGAACAATTTTGCTCTGTATATGATCGCCTCTGAAAAAGCAACCCTGTCCCTGATTTGTTCCGTGACAGGTGGCGTACTGAACATCGTGCTTGACTATGTATTTATCGGCCTTTTGGACATGGGAATCGGCGGTGCGGCCATCGCCACGGGCCTGGGCTACTCTGTGACTGCCGTTGTAGGTCTGGTTGTGTCCGGAAACAAACAAAGCCTCCTTCACTTTACAAGGCCCGCTTTCCGATTAAGGGTTCTTGCAAGTGCGGCTACAAACGGATGCTCAGAAATGGCGACCACTTTGGTCATGGGAATCATTACAATGATGATCAATGGGGCCATGCTCTATTATGTTGGTGAAGATGGAGTTGCCGCCGTGACCATCATCACATATATACTGGTATTCGCAAGTTCCCTTTACACGGGGTATTCCTATGGCATCGCTCCTATGCTCAGTTACTACTATGGTGAGGAGAACTACGGGAAGCTAAAAAAGCTGGTTTCCACCAGTCTGAAAGTGATTGCTGTCATTTCTCTTGTGACAGTGGCAGCGTCCTTTGCCGCAACAAAGCCCCTGGTATCTATTTTTGCCCGACCGGATAATCCAGTCTACGATCTGGCTATCACTGGAAATCGAATCTGTACCCTGGCTGTGTTCTTTATCGGATTTAATATCTTTGCCAGCGGGATGTTTACCGCATTGTCCAACGGTATTGTCTCCGCAATCCTCGCCTTCTCTCGCTCCTTTGTATTCATGCTGATTACCATGCTGATTCTTCCCGCAGTTTTGGGTGTAACTGGCATCTGGCTGGCTACACCAGTAGCAGAGACGATGGCGATGGTATTATCGGTGTTAATGCTCGTGAAATATCGGAAGCGGTATCAATACTAAGGGGGTACCGTCTTGAACGCAGAAAACCGCAACTTAAATATAAGCGAGAAGCACAAAAGTTTATCCGTCGCTTTTCTGTAGCTATCCTAAAGGAGATTTGAATGGAGTACAGTGTATTGACTATCGGAATACCCGATGAGTTATTTTCTAATTTGAAAAAGCTGATAGTCCAATACCGTCTGCGCTTTATTATGTCCCCCACAGTTCATGCGGCAGGCCAGATGTTAAGTCACCAGCCTTTTCATTTGCTGATGGTTAACCTGGAATATCTACGAAGCATCCAGCAAACGGACTGGTTGATAGGAATACGGCGTATCAGTTTTGTGCCAGTCATTATCATCTCGGACACACCAGAAAAAGATATGAAGGGAATGATAGAACTTGGAGCGGATATGTGTGTTTCTGGAAAATGGCCCTACTCCATGATAGCAGATTTAGCTTACGCTCAACTGCGGCGTTACACAGAATATAATCATTACAGAGATCCCGGTGGAGCTGAAATATCTCCCTTCCAAGTAGGTGATATTTTCATAGACCCAGCACGACGCATTGTAATGGTTCAAGGACGATCTGTAGATCTCCGTCCCCGCGAATTTTCTTTGTTGCTATACTTTATGCAAAACCCCAAAATCGTGCTGACCGCAGAGCAGATATGTGAACACGCATGGGAAATGGAGGGCAGCTATAACCGGGGTGTTTCTGGCCCGATTGCTCTTTTACGAAAGGGCATTGAACCAGACATATCGAATCCTTGTTACATCGAAACGATTCCCCGTATTGGTTACCGCTTTACTGCGTATCGTGACGAAACTTGCGATGATTGTAGTAGTTCTGTAGGACTTTTGTAGGAGTTCTGTAGGGCTTGTATTGTAGAATACTTCCATCATACAGGAAAGGAGTATTCACATGAGGACACCGCCTCCAATTTTGAACAAGCAGCGAATGACCGCTATCCCAAGAAACGGGATAGCGGTCATTTTTTGTTCGACATGAAAGTCACTGTTGCCTGATTAAATCCTGTTTTCCACTTTTTCTCTCAAATCAATTTTACAGAAATGGAGTAATGTCAATGGATAAAAAAGAATCCCTGTTGAAGCAACGTGACGAAGCAAAAAAGGAAGCCGCCCAATACGAGAACCAGGTAAAGATTTTGCTGAACAAGCAGAGGGATGCAGAACGCCACGCTCGGAACCACCGCCTGATTGTGCATGGCGCGATCATGGAGGGCGTGTTTCCCTTCACCGCCAGCATGGACGGCGAATCGCTCAAGGCGTTTCTGATTGACCTTTCCCGTCTGCCGGGAGCAGAGGAAACGGCGGAAAAGGCGCAAAAAATCGCCCCCACAAACTAAAGTCCGTTCTTAACGGCGCACTTATACACCGTTCCGGTGTCGTGCGCCCTGCCGGGGGCTGTTGCGTCCTGCGGACGCGATGGGGAAGTACCTTCCCCAAACCCCTTGTGCGCCAGCAAAAACGAAACATCCGCTTTGCGTCTGTTCCGTTTCCGCTGGCCTGTTATCCCCCGCTGTTGACTGCGGAGGAAGGAGGAAAACCACATAGCAATTTTTCACTGTCCCATTCAAATCATCAAGCGGAGCGTAGGCCGTTCGGCTGTCGCTGCTGCCGCCTACCGG
>CANAZG010000158.1 GCA_947365965.1 uncultured Clostridia bacterium | reverse complement strand
CGTCAGTTCTGCACGCCAGCCCATTGAATCCTTTTTCCATTGGGCTAATCTCAAATCTGCCTTCCAGGATGCCTCTCGCGCCCGCTCTCTCCAGGGTATCTTTTTTTCGTCTTCTCCGCTCTCGCTTTTATCGCCTTTTTAGCTCGTTTCTACTATTGAAGCACAAAACCCAGTATTTCCAATGCTCAAACGGTCAAGGTGTAGGAGTAGTCAAGAAGTAAACGACTCTCCTACACTGTTTTCTGCTTCTTAAAACCGATAAATGAGCAGAAGAAAAGAGGAGCCGCTAAGCCCCTCTCAACTCGGAATGCCATTCTCAATGCATACTGCTTTGTACGTTGTTTGCGCTGGCTGCGATGTCCAGTTTTTCCGTCAGGAATGCGACGTCATCCTCTTTCATGATGTCGAGTTCTCTCAACACCTTGAGCGTGGTGACTACATCTGCACGTTTTTCCTTCCAAAGCTTCACCAGCTTCTTGTCGATGCCCATAACAGTTCTCCTTTCAATAGGTATTCCATAAAAGGAGATGTCAGATGGGCGGAAACGGTCACTTGCATTTTTCTAACCAATGTGGTAATCTTACTGAGAAAGGCGGTGACACCTGTGGTTTGCTTTATTACTTGTGATTTGAACAAATCCGAGAAAGACTATGAGGGTGTGATTCAAGCTATTGAATCTGCTGGTGACGAGGCATGGTGTCATTACTGGGATTCTGCATGGCTCATTCGCTCAACCTTAGAATCTGCAAGTGACGTGTTCGCCAAAATTAAGCCACATTTGGATTCCGATGATACTTGCCTTGTAATAGAAGTTAAAAACAACAAACAAGGTTGGCTCAGCGAAAAACAATGGGACTACATTAACAGCAACATTTTCCCTGAGTAGCCGTTTCTTTGTTTTCGGAGTCACAGGGTATAAATCTCTCTTGAGATTCTTGGCCTTTATCACAAATAGCTTGAGCAAGGGTCTCAGAATCAATAGTAATTCCGTGTTGCTTCAGCTCATTCACTTCTGCTTTTGCCCGCCTTAAAAGCTCCACAAGTTTGGTTACTTTCTCCAGAGCTTCGTCAAGACCAACGCATTTGCACTCGATAGTCATTTCGACCATTCTTTTATCCAAATTGTCCATAAAAATCTCCTTTCTTAAGGCATAAAGAAAGCCCCGCAGGCCGGTTAAGACCTACGGGGTCATCTTGTTTCGTTATTGTTTATTGATCTGGGCTAAAGCCTCTTTCAGTTTGTCGAAACCAAACATGGCTGCATACGAAACCATAAAGCCCATGACAACCGCAGCGGCCACCATATACCACACCACCGCGATAGCCTTGATCTGGCAGTAGGAGAAGAACACCACCAGGGTAAGTACCATGGAGACGACAACTGCCAGAACATTCGTCGGCAGCCGATCCCAGGTCAGCTTCTTCAGTACCTGGACCACAATGTTGGTCAGTACCACCAGCACACCGATGATGCTGATGACCATGGACCAGTTCAGAACACTTTCCGTTTTGATTCCTCCTCATAATTTCTTACGTTTCCCACATTTCCCTTCCCACCAAAATGCGATATGATATAGTGGAAAGGAGGCGGTGAAATGGCTTGGAAAGCGTCAATGGGTCCGAAAGAGCGGAAAGAAGTTTTCTTTGGCAAGTGCAGCCCCAATAAAAGAGTAAAGATTACTGCCTTTTATGAGGGAATACAAATGACAAAAGATGACATCATTCCGACCTATATCCTTCGTCGAATTGAATGCGAATGGATTAAGGCAGGGAACCACTGTCCTCATATCGGACCATGTCCATTTGTAGAGCAAGAACGTTATTATTGACTGCCACTATTGATATGGCGCTCAATCTCTTCTGCCTTTTTAGCGAGGTCTTTAAGACCTTGTAAAATTTCCTCCGCATTTTTCTTCTGTTCCTCGAACAAACGGATGGCATTAGCCAATCCTGATACCTCTATTTTAACATTAGGGCCTGTCGGGGTCTGAATAACCTTTGCGGACGTATAGACGTTTACATGATGGGTCCTAGCATCAAGTCCGGATTTCATCCGCTCATAGATGTTCACCAGATGCTTGCAACACTCTGAA
This sequence comes from uncultured Clostridia bacterium, assembly GCA_947365965.1. Taxonomy (GTDB): domain Bacteria; phylum Bacillota; class Clostridia; order Oscillospirales; family Oscillospiraceae; genus Pelethomonas. The sequence continues at coordinate 2,640 of CANAZG010000158.1, read as the reverse complement.
AGCTCGTCTTCCCCATCAAACCCGAAACATAATCCGTAGGTAAACATATAACATACCTCCCCAAAAAACATAAAAAAGAAAGAGCCCGCGTTTGGGAGGAACTTCGTATGAAATCAAACGGTTGAAAATGGAGAATGAATTGCTGCGGGATTTTCTGCGGTTCACAGAAAGGAAGTGAGGGCAAAGGTAAAATACATGGTATTATACCGGCACAAGGAGCGGTATCGGTAACAGATATTTCCTATATCCATACCGACGAAGGGGTTATCTATCTGTCCATGATCCGAGATCTCTATGACAACAGCATTGTGGCCTACAAAACCGCTGTTCAGCAGACGGTAAGCTTGGTTCTGGACACGATACGCCTTGCCATGAAAGATGAGAAAAAGAGGGCCGCTGCGGAGTTGCAGCTCCACAGCGACCAGGGGTTCCAGTACACTTCACAGGGGTACTTCAACCTGACACAAGAATACGGTATTACACCGTCCATGTCAAGACGTGGAAACCGCTATGATAACGCTATGGCAGAAAATTTCTTCTCTATCCATGAGACTGAGTGTATATACCGCCAGAAAATCACGACTTTTCAGCAAGCCAAAGAACTGATTGACGATTTTATTTATTTCTATAACCACGAGCGCATCCAGTTGAAAACGGGAGAGACGCCGCTTGCGCATCGCCTCTCCGCTTAATTCTTATTATTTTCTACCAGGGGCCTTTTTGTGCTGTCCGCACAATATGGGGCGGTTCTGTTATTATCCTACACAGGGGGCTTTTGTCTATTGTCCGTTTTTACTGGTTCGGTACACGAGGGGACGGACCGGGCTCCTTTTACGGATTGCCGCGCTCCTGGATGGCGGCGATGTCGAAGGGCGTGGTCTGGTAGACGAAGTAGTTGAGCCAGTTGCTGTAGAGCAGGTTGGCGCAGGAGCGCCACGTGACCCGGGGAGGCTGGGTATCGTCGTCATCGGGGTAGTAGTTTTTCGGCACCTCGATGGGCTTGCCCAGGTTCTTGTCCCGCAGGTACTCCTGTTCCAGGGTGCGGGCGTCGTACTCCGAGTGGCCGGTGATGAAGATCTGGCGGCCGCTCTCCGTGGACAGAGCGTAGATCCCCGCCTCCGGGGAGGTGGCCAGGATCTTCAGCTCCGGGACCCGCTCCACGTCCTCCCGCCGGACCGTGGTGTGGCGGGAGTGGGGCACCATGAACACGTCGTCGCTGCCCCGGAAGAGCATGTTGCTGCGCCGCTCCACCACGTGGGGGAACACGCCGAAGAGCTTCCGCTCCAGGGGATACTTGGGCACGCCGTAGTGGTAGTAGAGGCCCGCCTGGGCCCCCCAGCAGATGTGGAAGGTGGAGTGGACATGGCGCTTGCTCCACTCCATGATCCCGCACAGCTCCGGCCAGTATTCCACCTCCTCAAAGGGCAGGTGCTCCACCGGCGCGCCGGTGATGACCATGCCGTCGTAGTTGTTCTCCTTCACGTCAGAGAAGTGGCGGTAAAAGGCCAGCATGTGCTCCTGGGGGGTGTTCTTGGGCACGTGGCCCTGGGGGCAGATGAGCTCCAGCTCCACCTGGAGGGGCGTGTTGGACAGCAGGCGGCTGAGCTGGGTCTCCGTGGCGATCTTGGTGGGCATCAGGTTCAGCAGCAGGATCCGCAGGGGCCGGATGTCCTGGGTGGTGGCCCGGGTCTCCGTCATGACGAAGATGTTTTCCTCCTTCAGGGTCCTGGCGGCGGGCAGCTGGTTGGGGATTCGGATGGGCATGGGTTCACCTCGATGTTGTAAAGTTGATGGAACGGGCCGCTCTTACACCCCGTCCAAGGCCTGGGCCAGATCCTCTATGAGGTCCTCCCTGCTCTCCAGTCCCACGCTCAGCCGGACCAGATCCGCCGGCACCCCGGCGGCGGCCAGCTCGGCGTCGTTCATCTGGCGGTGGGTGGAGCTGGCGGGGTGGAGACAGCAGGTGCGGGCGTCGGCCACGTGGGTGGCGATGGTCCCCAGCTTCAGCCGGGCCATAAAGGCCTCCGCAGCCTGCCGGCCGCCCTTCACCCCGAAGCTCACCACCCCGCAGGAGCCGCTGGGCAGGTACTTCCGGGCCAGCTGGCAATAGGGGTCCCCGGCGAGGCCGCTGTAGCGCACCCAGGCGATTTTGGGGTGGCTCTGGAGGAACTCCGCAATGGCCTGAGCGTTCTCGCAGTGGCGGGCCATGCGCACGTGGAGGCTCTCCAGGCCCAGATTCAGGAGAAAGGCGCTCTGGGGGCTCATCATAGAGCCGAAGTCCCGCATGAGCTGGGCCGTGGCCTTCTGGATAAAGGCCCCCTCCCTGCCAAACCGCTCCGCGTAGATCACGCCGTGGTAGCTTTCGTCCGGGGTGCAGAGGCCCGGGAACTTGTCCGCGTGGGCCATCCAGTCGAAGCGTCCGCCGTCCACCACGCAGCCCCCCAGGGCGGCGGCGTGGCCGTCCATGTACTTGGTGGTGGAGTGGGTGACGATGTCCGCGCCCCAGGAGAGGGGGCGGCAGAGGATGGGGGTGGCGAAGGTGTTGTCCACGATGAGGGGCACGCCGTGTTGGTGGGCGGCTGCGGCGAACTTCTCGATGTCCAGCACCGTCAGGGCGGGGTTGGCGATGGTCTCGCCGAA
>CANAZG010000157.1 GCA_947365965.1 uncultured Clostridia bacterium | reverse complement strand
CGCCCTCGCAGAACTGGGTTTCCAGCAGGGTGTAGCCGGTGCCCTCAAAGGCGGCGCGGAACCCCTCGTCCCGGGAAACGGTGGAGGCGGTGGCGTTGTTCACGCTCTCGATCTGCTGGGCGTCATCCTTGGTGTTGGGGGCCATGAAGTCCATCGCCAGCCGCTGGATGCCCACGGGGGCATGAACCATGTCCAGGCCGTTCTCCAGCGTCTGCCACACCGCGGCGCCGCCCAGGGTGCCCAGCAGCAGCCCGGTGCCGCCCAAGGGGGACACACCGCCGATGACGCTGGCAGCCACGGCGTACATCTCATAAGTGTTGCCTGCCTCCATGTTACCCATGCCGGCCTGAGCGCACAGGATCAGGCCCGTCACAAACGCACAGAAGGCGCTGACCAGATAGGTCTTGGTGGTGGTTCCGAACACGCTGACACCGGAAAGCTTGGCTGCGTCCACATTGGACCCGACAGCGTAAATGTGCCGTCCGGTGCGGGTTCTGGACAGAAGGAAAAAGAAGGCCGCAAAAATGACCATGGCGATCAGGAACGTGTTATAGATACCAAAAGTCTTTCCGTAGTAGAAAATGTTCTGGAAGGTATCCGCCGCCTCTTTGCCGATGCCGGAGGAAATGGCATCGGTGTTGCGGTTGCCGTTTACCATATAAGCCACGCCGCGGGCGGCGAACATGGTGCCCAGGGTGGCGATGAACGGAGGCAGTTTGAGCTGGCCCACCAGGAAACCGTTGATGACCCCTACAAACAGGCAGGCCACAACAGGGTTGACCCCATGGGTCATTAAAGTCCCTGCCATCATGGCGCTCATGCCCACCACTGCGCCCAGGGACAGATCAATGTTGCCGGTAATAAGGATGTAGCTCTGGCCGATGCCAATTAACAGGTACTTGGACATGGCCCGTAACAGGTTCATGATGTTGTCGCCGCTGAACATAACGGGATTCATGATGCCAAAACCGATATAGATGACAATCAGCGCGGCGAAGGAGATCATGGCGGCGCTCATGCCGCGGATGGCAAAAAATCTCCGCAGGGATGATGCTTTCTTTGCTTCCATTTTGTCGGTTCCTCCCTCTTTCCGATGGTATGTCAGGCGCTGGCCACGTTTTGCTCAAAGCGGGTGGCCAGGGTCAGTATCTCATTCTGGGTAGTTTCGCGGGCCATTACCTCGCCGGTGATCCGTCCGTCGCACATGACGATGATCCGGTCGGCGATTCCCATGACCTCGGGCAGCTCGGAGGAAACAAACGCCACCGCGATTCCCTGCCGCTTGAGCTGATTCATCAGGTTGTATATCTTCACCTTGGCTGCCACGTCAATGCCGCGGGTAGGTTCGTCAAAGATCACCACCCGGGAGTTGCGGGCGATCCACTTACCCACCACAACCTTCTGCTGGTTGCCGCCGGACAGGTTGGCCGCGTCCACCTCTACGCTGGGTGTCTTGATTTTGAGGTCGTCCACCGCCTTGCCGCACATGGCGTCCTCCTTGGCCTTGCTGACCACTCCCAGTTTATTGCACAGTAGATCCAGATTTGGCAGTGCGATGTTATGTCGGATAGACAGCTTGGTACACAAGCCGTCTTTTTTTCGATCCTCTGGGGCCAGCACAATTCCGGCCCGGATTGCATCTTCCGGCCGGTGTATGTGAACCTCCCGGCCGTCCAGCAGGATAGCGCCGCTCTCCTTTGGAGCCACACCGAAGATCGCGCGGGTGGTTTCGGTGCGCCCAGCTCCCATCAGCCCGGCGAAGCCCACGACTTCGCCCTCGTACACCTCAAAGCTGATGTCTCGGACCATACGGCCCGCGTTCAGGCTCCGAACCTCAAAAATTTTCTTTCCTTTTTCGCAGACTGCCCGGGGAAATTTCTCCTTGATCTCCCGGCCCACCATATGGGCGGTGATCGTGTCCAAATCGGTGTCCGCAAAATTCATGGAAGTAATGTACTGCCCGTCCCGCATGATGGTCACCCGGTCCACGATGTGCTGGAGCTCCTCCAACCGGTGGGAGATGTAGACGATGCCGTGGTCCTCGGCCTTGAGCTGGTGGATGATACGGAACAGCTCGTCGATCTCTTTGGCGGTCAGGGCAGAGGTGGGTTCATCCATGATAAGGATCCGGGCATTCGTGGACAGCGCCTTGGGCTATCTCCACCATCTGCTGCTTGGACACGGGCAGGCTGCCCACCGTCTGGCGGAGGTCGAGATCAATCTTCAAATCTCCAAGAATCCGGGCGGCCGCTTGCTCCATCTCCTTGTCCGACAGGAGTATGCCCTTACGTTTCTCCCGGCCCAGGAACATATTTTCCGCTACAGTGAGATGCCGGCACATATTCAGCTCCTGGTGGATGATGGCTACGCCCACGCTCTGGGCAAGCTTGGGGTTCAGATCGCCGCAGCGCTTGCCGAAGATCTCCAGTTCCCCGCTGTCACGGGTGCAGACGCCGCTGAGTATTTTCATCAGGGCGGATTTCCCCGCGCCGTTTTCCCCTAAAAGCGCCATAACCTCGCCGGAGCGCAGCTCAAATTGGACATTGTCCAGGGTTTTAACGCCTGGGAAGGTTTTGCATATGTTTTTTATTGAAACAATTACATCGTTCATTTGCTCACCTGTCTTTCCCTGGTATTCCGTACAGAGCTATCATATTGAAAATTATAAACTGCACCGGCATTGGGACCAAGGGGTGCATTTTCTCAATTGCCGGGGTTTTTATGCTCTTTCAATAACCAAAGACGTGCTCCGCCCTCAAATTTTATGCAAAATAATTGAATTGTCTTTCAATTTTTAATCTTTAAGAATTTCTTGCATGGCGAAAGATTCTTAAAACGTCTGAATTGGAAAGGCTGATCCGTCACTCTAACGAATAGATACACGGCGAGATGTTCCATGCGGTGGTTCCCCTGCCCAATGAAGTGTTCCAACTCGGACTCAACGCGGATAATCTGCTGGTGTACCTCTACCTCCAGTGTCAAAAAGGCGTACGGAGCGGTCAATGCTGTCCCAGAGGTGAGGATGAGCAGGAAACCCGTGCAGAAGCACGTACATTTGTTGATGGACAAGGGGTTCCAAGCGGAGGATACCACGGCTCACAGGAAGAATGACCACAGCTACAACGATACCTATGACTTCCTGGCGGAGGGCGGCTCCGGCGCGTGGGCGCCCATGATCGGCGTTGGCCTGCGCGGCATGGAGATGTCCGACGTGCTGACCGGGGCGGAGATGAATGCCACGACCATCAAGGTCGCGGCATTCATGAAGAAAAACCATACTGCCGTTGACGCACCCTCGACCCGGGCCGGCCTCCCCCAGCGCATCGCCTCCATGATTGACGGGTGATCGCACATAACCTAAACCACGCTTTAGAAAATAAGCCGCATCGCAGACAGGGTCTGTGATGCGGCTTATCTGTCGCCTTGCGAATAAATGCGTTCTATCAACCAGCTTTTTCGTTCAAACACTATATTTAGATGCCTCTACAGCAGTTCCGATTAGGCTAAAGAGTATCCGGCCTCAAGAAACCAAGCAGCAATATCAGAAAGAGTAACCGCCCCCCAAAGCGAGAGGGAGAGCAGAATGCAGAGCAGTAAGGGAACGAGCTTTGACTTTACGTAAAACGGCCTTAAGTTTTGACCACAGCATTTCAATGGGGTTAAAATCGGGGCTGTAGGGCGGCAGATAAGCAAGGGAGGCACCAGCACTTTCAATTGCTTGCTGTACACCGTGTACCTTGTGCGCACGAAGGTTATCCATCACGACAATATCACCTGCCCGCAGATGAGGAACCAACTGCTCCCGCACATAGTTCAGGAAAATATCTCCAGTCATTGCACCTTGGAAATAACTGCAAATCATGTCCCCATCCAGCCGAATCGAGGACAGTAAAGTCGTACTCTTAGGCGTATTCAGAGGTACTTTATCCCACACCCGTGAGGCTCTCCTCCCACGGCCATATCGACGTGTCAAGTCAATATTCATCCCGCTTTTGTCCAGAAAAACCAATGAATTGCAGTTCGTATGCGGCTGTTTTGCTGTCCACAGTTCTCGCTTATGTTTTACATCCTCCCGGTCGCGTTCCTGGGCATAGACCATCTTTTTTTTAACGTGTATCCGGCCTTGCACAACAAATTCGGATTTATCTGTCAAATCCTCTTAAAACTCTGATATATCAAGGCTTTCAGCTGATTGAATGTTCAAACCTTATGTAATTTCCCTTGTTTTTGCCCTTATGGGCTGAAACAAGGGAAACTTTTTACTCCCCGCAGACTACCTTATCCAGCAGTCGGGCGGAGGTACGCTTGGCCTCCCTCGTGGCGTGGGCGTAAATGTTCATCGTGGTACTGACGTCGGCGTGTCCCAGCAGCTCCTGCACGTCCTTGGGTGCCGCCCCGTTAGACAGCAGATTGCTCGTGAACGTGTGTCTGAGCATATGGAAATGAAAATCCTCCAGCCCCGGAACTTTCTTCTTCGCCTGACGGCACATGATACCCACCGTCCCCGGCGTTTCAATGGCCCCGTCAGGACGGAGACAGACAAAGGATAGCTCCCTATACCCCTCCGGCACGCCTGCCGTCCTGGGCAGGGTGTAGACCTCATAATAGGCCCGGTCTTTCTCCCTGACCTCGGTGCAGTAGTTCAGGCTGTAAAGCTCCCCATAGCGCAGGCGGTTCCCGATCTGCTCCTTTTTGGCCCTCCGCAGGATCGCCGCCAGCGTGTCGCAGAAGTCCA
>CANAZG010000156.1 GCA_947365965.1 uncultured Clostridia bacterium | reverse complement strand
CCTAGTACTTCACCAAGATAGAAAATAGAAGTAGTGGAGAAGTGAGAAATGTGGTAAAATACTCTCGGGTGATGAGGAATGAACCACAAATACATTGTAACATTAACGGATGAAGAACGGGAGATGCTACAGGAACTAATTGCAAAAGGGCGAACCCAGGGATATCGAATCAAGCATGCCCAGATACTGTTGAAATTGGATGAAATACCAGAAAACCGGGAGTGGACATACGATAAAATAAGAGAAGCGTATCATGCCACGCCACACACGATCTGTCAGATAGCAAAACGATTTGTAACTGACGGCGTAGAAGCGGCTCTGGGGCGGAAGGAGCAAGTGAACCGGCACAAGAAGGTAGACGGGCGAGTGGAGGCGCATATCATAGCCATCGCCTGCTCGGAAGCGCCGGAGGGACGGGAACGGTGGACATTGCAGCTGATTGCGGATGAGCTGGTACGTCTGGGGGTCGTGGAGAGTATTTCCGACACAGCCGTGATGGACACACTGAAAAAAACGAACTTAAGCCTTGGCAAAAGAAGGAATGGTGTATCCCCAAGCCGGGGGCGGAATTTGTAGCGCGGATGGAGGATGTTCTGGATGTATACCAGCAGCCTTACGACCCTTTGCGCCCGGTAGTCTGCCTGGATGAAACAAACCGGCAGCTGGTTGAGAAACAGCGCATCCCAGCAAAACCAGGAAGTGTGGAACGGGAAGATTACGAGTACCGCCGCTGTGGCGTGGTGGATTTGTTTGTTGCCTTTGAACCGCTGGCCTGCAAAAGGGTTGTGAAACTTACACACACTAGAACTGCAGTAGATTTTGCCCATTTTCTGCATGAACTGGTGGATGTCCATTACAGCCATTGTGAAAAAATTGTGCTGGTCATGGACAATTTGAACATTCACTCGATTGCGTCCTTGTATAAAGCTTTTGATCCTGCTCAGGCCAGACGGATCATACGGCGGTTGGAAATTCACTACACTCCCATTCACGCCTCCTGGCTGAATATGGCAGAGATTGAAATTGGTATCCTTTCCAGACAGTGCCTGTCTCAAGCCTTATCTTCTTTCGAGACTATGCAGCGCCAGGTCAACGCATGGGCGATGTACAGAAACTCCGTTTGCTCTACTGTCCGTTGGAGATTTTCCTCTGATGATGCCAGGTGCAAACTCAGAAAACTATACCCTATTATCTTATAATTTCTAATTTGGTAAAGTACTAGGCCTTGTTTGAAAAATAGCAAAACGCCCAATTGGCGGATATTTTTCCGCCGCTCTGCGTTGATTTTCCTTGCAATACACAAAGTATTGCTGCGTCAAATCGCCTTGACCAGTCAGACGGCGTCCAACGGTTGTGAATACAGGTTCTTAAACAAGTCCCGGCGTATTCATCAAGCCGGGCTCAGATACAAGTCTTTATATTGTTTTGCGGAGTTCTCCCAGGACAGGTCCTTCACCATATCCCGCAGGATCATTTCGTCCCAATACTTGCGCTGGTCAAAATAGAACGCCTTCGCCCGGTTGATAGCGTCCAGAAGCAGGCCGGCGTCGTAGCGGTCGAAGGTAAAGCCATTCCCGGAGTTGAGGCCCATGTTATAAGGCTCCACCGTATCCTTCAAACCGCCGGTTTCCCGGACGATGGGAATGGTGCCGTAGTGCATGGCGATGAGCTGCGTCAGCCCGCAGGGCTCAAATTGAGACGGGACCAACAGGGCGTCGGCTCCTGCGTAGATCCTGTGCGACCGCGCTTCATCGTACATGATATTCGCGCACACGTGTCCCTTGTACGCATTCTCATAATACCGGAAAGAGTCCTCATATACCCGGTCTCCGCTGCCAAGCACCACGACTTGCGTATACTTGTCCACAACTTGGGGAAGAACGGCATTGACCAAATCCAGTCCCTTCTGATTCGTCAGCCGGGAGATCAGTCCGATCACAAATTTGCCGCTGTCCTGGACCAGGCCCAATTCCTCCTGCAGCTTCTGCTTGTTCTCCTTTTTCTTTTCCAGCACATTGGAGATGTTGTAGCCGGCGTGCAGGCAGGAATCGGTCTCCGGGTTCCATATATCATAGTCGATGCCGTTTACAATGCCGCGCAGTTTGCCGGAATGATACCGCAGATGGGCGTCTAAGGTCTCTCCGTAGTACGCGCTCTGAATCTCCCCCGCATAGGTCTGGCTTACGGTGGTAATGATGTTTGCGTAGGCCAATCCGCCCTTGAGCATATTTGCGTCGTTATAGCCTGTTTTCAAAGCATCCATGTCAAAGACGTAATCCGGCAGTCCGGACCAGTAGCGAATTGTAGGAATATCGTAAATTCCCTGGAAACGGAGATTGTGGATGGTCAGGATCGTTTTCGCGCTGTTGAGCCGGGTGTTGGCAAACAGCGTCCGCAGATACACCGGGACCAGGGCGGCCTGCCAGTCGTGGCAGTGGATGATATCGGGGATCCAATCCATGTGGTTCAGCGCCGCAAGAGCCGCCTTTGCGAAGTAGCAGTATTTGGGGATATCGTCAATGAGATTAGTGTATGGATTTCCCCAGCTGAAAAACTCTTCGTTGTCAATAAAATCGTATACCACGCCGTCCCAGACATACTCCATGATGCCCACATAATAAGACCGGCCATCGGCGCAGAGGTCCATCTGAAAAGATCCGCGGTAAATCATTTTCTGCTGATACTCCCACGGGATGCACTTATAGCGGGGAAGGATGACTTTCACATCGCAGTTTTGCTTCACCAGCGCCTTGGGAAGCGCGTACATCACATCGCCCAGGCCGCCGGTCTTGACAAATGGATAGCATTCCGAACCGATGAACACGACGCTCCTTCTGGGGGACGGATTAGCCTGTTCCGGTGTGGACGCTTCTGTGGGCTCTTCCGCCACGACATCCTCCGGAGCAGGTATTTCTGCAGGTTCCTCCACCGGGGTATTCTCTTCCGTAGTTTCTATGTCTGCCGGCTGTGGCCGTTCCTCCTGGACCGCATTTGCGGGTTCGGTCTGCGGAAGCTTTTCAATCTGCTCTTCTGCAGCCTTGGGAGGTTCCTCTTCAATTTTTTCCGCCAGCGGGTTCACACTGTCCTCCCCGGCAGCTTGAACCTTGGGTTCTGCGGTAATTGGTTCCAATGGAGCTTTGTTTGTTCTGTCAGTCTTTGCGGTTTTCTTTTTTGCCATTTTGCATCACCTTACATCCTGATTTATGAACTCTGGTTTCCTGACGCGTTGCGAAGAGCGCATCCAGCCGTTATTTATAATCGCCCAATTTGCTTTCGTGTTCCCGTTTCTTCTTGAGCTATTGCGGCATGACGCTTTAGACCCTGCCGGGAATACGGAACCAAATTGGGACTTTATCATTATACAGCATGAACAAATGCAAAACAAGGCAGGTCGGACAATTTTTAAGGCAAATATATCAGGAGTCAGGATGCGTGGGGGAACAGAACATCCCATCTGTCGATCACGTATAACAGAGTGCACTCCTGTTGGGTTTTCCCGGTTTGATAATCTCCGCCATGTATTGTTGTATGGCTTATTTAGGAGTTTTTGAGCCACTCCTGATACTCCTCCAGCGAGATCTTCCCCGCCTCGCACTCCGCTTTTTTCTCTCTGGCCCTCTCACCCCAGGCGTAGAGCGTAGCAGGAGTGATCTTTCCGGTCTTCGTCCAAGCAAACCGCTTCTTGTACTCCCGGCGGTAGACCTTGAATATCTCGTCATTCTCCTTGCTCTGTGACCAGTGGACGAAAGCGCCGATCTCCTTGCAGACACGCCCCTTTTCATCCGTGGTGACGTCGCAGTACTCGGCGGTGCCCCTGCCCTTGACGGCGAAGTAGAGGCCGCAGTTCTTGCACACGCGCATCCGCTGTTCCCGCTGGACGCACTCCCGAAGGAAGTAGTCGATCAGGTCGTAGATGGTTTTGGGATAGAGGACCTCCGTGAAGGTGTGGGAGTCAACCAGCTCGAATTTCAGAGGCAGGACGCAGAACTGGAACGTGTTCAGTGTGTCGGAGCCCTCACGCTTGTAGTAACTCGCCATAAGCTCCTGGACGGAGGCCTTTTTCCCCAGATCAATGTCCAGGACCTCCTGGAAGAGCCGCTGGATCTGCCTCTGCATGGTGTCAAGATTGCTGGGGATGTGGGTCAGGTCCTTCCTGGGCAGAAGGTCGATCAGATCAGAGCCGTCCGAGTTTGCCGCTTGATTGAAACGCTGCAACCAGTCCAGGCGAAGCTGGTGGAAATAGATGTGGGCCTCCGCCAGCTCGTCCAATCCGGCGAGAACGATGGCCGCGTCCTGCGAATCCCGGGTCTGATAGAACCGCAGGACCGCCTTCTCCATATTCTTGATCATGGGCTCATACTTCCAGATATCCAGACGCAGCAGCCTCAAAAGACTTTCCGGAAACGGGAAGTCTTTTTTTGCCAGCGATGAGTCAGGGCCATAACAAAAATGCTCTCTGCGGTTGGAGATGTAGGTTTTGAATGTATAGTGGTTCATTTCACACCCCCGAAAATAGACTGTCAATAAAATAATTATATGAACGGTCTTGACAGGAACCCGGGAGCCTGCTAAACTGGAACGTGAAGAGACCGCTCATATAACAAAAGATAAAATAAGACTATCATATGAGCGAATAAAAGTCAAATCAATTTTCAAAGGAGGTACTACGATGAAAAACACCATTCTCTCATCGCTCAACACCATCGACGGGGAGACTCTGATGAATCGCCCGCTCCAGCCGCTGAGCTTTGTGGTGGACACACTGATCTCCCAGGGCCTGCACATCCTCGCTGGTTCTCCCAAGGTCGGGAAATCCTGGCTGGC
>CANAZG010000155.1 GCA_947365965.1 uncultured Clostridia bacterium | reverse complement strand
GGACAGCGAGAGCAACACCAGCAGGCAGAGCGCGGCAACCCCGCAGCCTCTGACGAGTTTTCTTCCAGACTGCCAGCAGTTTGTGTTTTGCCGCAGCACCCACCATATCATGAGGGCGCAGCACACAGCGGACAGGCCGAGCAGGGCTAGCAGCTCCTGGGGGGAACGCTCCGAAAAAATCACGATGGGTTCACCTGTCAGTGAATCCTCCACAGAGGAAGCCCCCTCCAGAAAGCCGGTTGCCAGCAGGAACGGCAGGGGCAGCGGCAAGCGGTAGCAGATCTGCCTGGACAGTCCGATGTACGGTATCAAGGTGGATGCCACTCCGATCACCACCGTCAAAGCATATTTCTTCACCAAAACGGAGGTAAAGAGCAGCAGGGCGGCGAGATACACCGAGCCAAAACAGCGCAGGACGGTCAGAATCAGATACGCAGCCAGCAGGGAGATGTTTTTTGTACTGCCTCCGAAACTGGCGATACTCTGAACAGGGTACTCCCCGTGGGGCAGGCCATATTTTACCGCAAAGAACAGAAAACGGATCAGGGATAGTCCTACACAGAGGACAAACACGGCGCAGAGGGTCATTACGGCTTTGCTCCTGGCACTCTTGCGGCTCTGCGGCGCGGTCCGCAAAAGTGCGTCCATCTGACAGCTATACTCCGAACAAAAAACCGTGGTCGCCAAAATCAAAACGGCAAGGAACAGCGGGAAGTCCAGCGTTTGGGAGGAAAACAGCCCCGCCCAGCCGTTGGTGTTCAGAAAGTAACGATTGCCGGTGTTCTCGCAGATATATAAATATTGCTGATACACAGCTTCAAAGCCATGCTCATGGGCCAAAACCGTGTTGACCTCCGCGATCTGCCGCTCATACTGTTCCGCTGTGATCTGACCGCTGTAATAGCTTTCCTGGGATTGAGAGCGGGTGTAGCGGGCCTCCGTGATGGCTCGGGCCTCCTGCTCCAGCCAAGCGGCCTTTTCCTCTGTGCAGGCCCCGTCCAGCCGTTCCAGATACCATTCGTATTCCTTGCGGTATTCTTCCATCGCGCTGTTCTGCGGCCTGTCGGCTACGGCCAGCCAAACCGTACCGACCAGGAGCGTGGCCAAGATATAGCATAGGCCCCGCTGATAAATCATCAGCTTTTTCCATTCATAAGAGAAAACGCTCATTTTGCCCTCCGAACACAGCGGTGACAGTTTTCCGCTGACAGAAAATAGATTGCAGCTACAAGCACAAGGCCCGCGATCAGGGCAAACCATATTGCGGCCTGCCATGTCAGGACGGGGAATCCGCCCAGGTTTACAAACTCCGTTTTGCCCAGGAGAACACGGTTTGTCAGCAGAGAATAAGGGTTCAGCACCTTTGTCCAGAAGAAATTGGAGTAGGCGCAGGCGGCTCCGCTGACGATCAGCGCCATACAGAGGGCAAAATTGATGACAAAGGGGAGCAGGGCATTTTTCCAGAACATCGAAACCAACAGCCAGAGCATCCCAATCACCCATGTGCCAGCGCATTTAAGCGCCGCAGACAGGAGGACATACTGAAAAATGCTGAGATTAACGGAGACTTCCGCAAAGTTCGGAATCGCGAACACCGGCAGGGTCAGCCCTTCCAAGGTCTGAAAGGAGGCCGCAAAGCCAATCAGGTCAAGGAGAGAAAACCACAGCGAGGTCAAAAGCAGAAACAGGGTGGCCGCAATGATTTTTGCCATGGCGGTTTTTCTGCCGCCGTTGGGACTTACCAGCAGCAGCATATCCATCTGCGTTTCCCTTTCGCTCACAAAGGTTCCGATGATCCCATAGAGGCAGAGCAGGAGGGTCAGGACAATGGAAAAATCATAATTCAGATAGTAATTGCACATTTCCCGGTAGGCAAAGGCGGGGATGGTGCGGCCAGCATAAAGGTTATAGATCGCGCCGCTCTCCCTCTGCTGATAGACCGCTCCCCGTTCCCCATAGAGCGCGGCGCTTTGCCGCGCTCTATTTGCCACCTGCTCCGACCGGCCGCTGTACTCATAGAAATACTGCATAGGCTGCACAAAATACTTGTCCAGCAGGTTCCTGTCGCTATACAGGTTCCCGGTCATCGTGTTGGGGTCATCGGTGGCTGTGCTTGCGGTCATATCCGATGTGGCCTCCACAAGAGGCTGATAAACCGCAAGCAGGCGTTCGATCTTCTCCGGGGTGATTTCCCCCTGGTATTCCTCATAGAGCTGCCAATGAAGCGTGTGCCAGCTCCGTTCTCCGTTTCCGTCTGTCAGATAGGAGTAGGATTTGTATTCACCATAGATTTTGAAAAGATTGGCGAGGCTGAACACCACAAAGAGCGCCAGAATGGAACGCTTGCAGAACTGCTTGATAAACTCATACCGTATCAGACGTATCATGGCGCTCCCCCCTGCAATAGTACAAGAACACATCCTCCAGGTTGGGCTGGACAGGCTGTGCGGTCTTGATCGGGCATCCATCCTCAACAATGCGGAGGGTAAACTGTCCGCCCTCCTGCTTCATGTTGCTGACGCAGTACATATCGGTCAGCAGCGCGGCGTCCTCGGCCCCGGCGGTTACATTCCACACCTTGCCCGCAATGTTCTGCTCCAGCGCGGCGGGTGTCCCCTGCATGAGCAGCGTCCCCTGTTTCAGCAGCAGGATTTCCCGCGCGATGCACTCAACATCGGAAACGATGTGGGTTGCCAGCAGGATCGTCCGGCCCTGGGCAAACCGGGAGATCAGGTTCCGAAACCGTATCCGTTCGCTGGGGTCAAGACCGGCGGTAGGCTCGTCCAGAATTAAAATCTTTGGGTCGGACAGCATGGCCTGCACGATGCCAACGCGCTGGCGCATACCGCCGGAGAGCGCGCCGATTTTCTTGTTCTGCGCGTCTGTCAGGTTCACTGTGGCCAGCAGCTCTGAAACCCGGTCCTGCCCTTCATGGGCGGGAATGTCTTTCAGCGCACACATATAGAGCAGAAAATCCCTAACGGTAAAGTCCCGATAGAAGATAGGATACTGGGGCATATAGCCGATTTGGGACAAGAACGCTTTGCCCAGGGTCCTCACATCCTGACCGTCCACCCGGATCGTACCTCTGTCACCGCACAAAATACCTACAAAGGTATTGATAAGCGTAGTTTTTCCGGCCCCGTTTTCACCCAGCAGGCCATAAACGCCCTCGCCCAGCGTGGCGGTAAAATCTTTCAGCGCATATTTGCTCTTATATCGCTTTGATACACCGCTAAATGTAATCTCCATGTTAATCACCGAACTTAAAAGTCGATACCAGTGTATTGACCTCGCTGATACTGCTGCCGAGAAGCACTACAGCGGTTTTTGCATCGTCCAAAAGGTAAATCTTGGGGATACGGTTGAAATATGTGCTATTGGAGTTTTGAATGACCTTGGTGGCAATCAGCTTGCCGGAGGCCACATCATAGATACGAATCGTCAGGCTTTTGCCTAAAACGGCGGTGGCGGCGTAGTTCCCCTGTTCCGAGCTGTATACACCGTTGCGGCCCTCACCCTTGGTCGCAAAGGAAAGCGTATTTTTGTCGCCGGTTTTCCTGTCCAGCCAGAGCAAAGTGCCATTGTTCTTGGTAAAGATCTGCGGGAAGAACAGGCGATTCGTTCTGCCCTGCATTTCCTCAATGCTGTAGGTGGCCGACTTGGTGATTTTCAGATCGCTGCCATCCAAGGCAAAACTTCCATAGATTGAAAAGCTGTTTTCGCCTTTTTTTGCAGGGATAGACAAGCCTCCGCCATAGAACATGATCTGACTGTTATCCTGGGAAAACGCAACGCCATCCAGAACGGAAATTTGAATCTTGGATGTACCGACCTCTTTCGTCAAATCAAGCAGAGTGGTGAGCTTTTCTTTTTCCAAATCATACAGATACAGTCCGCGCAGGGTGGCGATTGCCAGCTTCTTTCCGTCCGTGGAGGCCGCCGCACCGGTTTCGCTGACCACGAAATCCTCTGTCAAAAGGTGATCGACCGCGATTTTCTTGGTCAGCGTAAGGGCGCTGTCATAGATGTACACCATCATGCCGTCATCTCCCATACCGGAGAGAATGTAGCCCTTGTCAATGACTTGAACCTCAAAAGAACGCAGGGGTGTTTCCGTTTTGGCCAGCACCGAGGCTGTGACGGTATCATAGAGATACAGCTTATCCGCCGCTACGAAAAGCTTTCCATCCCCGGCATAGGCGCACTCCCGGATTTTTCCGGCAAACTGAGAGGAATTGAACGCACACTTTACGGGACCGGCTGGTGCTGCCAGAGCGTTGGCTTGTCCGAAAGACAGCGATGCCAGTGTAAGGAGCGCGGTTAAAAGAAAACAAATCGTCTTTTTCATGTTTGGATTCTCCTTTATACATTAAACTTATGCTGTGCTTAAAATTCAAATACAGATACCAGCGTATCAAGTTCGTCGATGCTGCCACCGAGAACAACTACGGCGGTCTTGGCCCCGTCTAAAAGGTAAATCCTGGGGATGCGGTAGAAATATGTGGGGTCGGAGTTCTCAATCACTTCGGTGGCAACCAATGCGCCGGAGGCCACGTCATAGACGCGAACGGTCAGATTGCCGTCCAAAACGGCGGTTGCAACATAGTTCCCCTGCTCCGAGCCGTACACGCCGTCTTTGCCCTCGCCGCTGGTGGAGAAGGAGAGCGTATTGGCGCTGCCCGTTGCCCGGTCGATCCAAAGCAGCGTGCCGTTGGCCTGGGTAAAGGTCTGCGGGAAAAACAACCGGCTGACGCTGCTCTGCATTTCTTCCATTTCATAGCCGGACGGTTTTGTGAGCTTCAGACCGCTGCCATCCACGGCGATGCTCCCGTGGATGGAAAAG
>CANAZG010000154.1 GCA_947365965.1 uncultured Clostridia bacterium | reverse complement strand
ATTGAAAATGAAAAATGCTTTGATATATAACCATAAGGCGGGAAGAGGGCTTGCACCTGGGAAAATCATAGAGAAGCTAAGTGCATTTTTGGGAGGGGAGGAGCTTCTGGCGGCAGATCCCGGGCTTTGCGTTCCAGGACTGCCCCTTCGTCTGGTGGAGCGCCCTGTGGAGGAGTTGGCATATTATCCGAGGCTCCGCGCCTGTGTGGAGGCCCTGGTGCAGGCCGGAGCGGAAAGGTTTATCTGTGTAGGAGGTGATGGAACTGCCGCCTATGTCCGTACCGCGATGTATGAACTGGGAGTGTCCCTTCCCATCTTAGGCGTCGCTGCCGGAACGGCCAATGTGGGACCTATTGTTTCCGTCTCCCTGGAGCAGCTGGAGAGTCGGCGGATCGGAGAGACAAGGGAAGTCTGCTGCGATGGACTGTCCGTCTTCTCAGAGGGGAAATTCCTGGCGCTGGCCTTCAACGATGTGGTGGTAGGGGACACATTCCTTGCCACCGTAGAGGGCCGGATCAGGAATGTGTCCGTTCGCGCCCTGCTGGAGCAGGGGGAGTTGACGGTTCAAAAGCCCAGCCGGGACATCGTGTCTGAGGATTTTCAAGTGCTGCTGAACGGCAGTGCGCTGCGGCCCAATCTGCGGAGCATCCAGCAGATCGTTCTCTCCAGCGCGGCTCGGGAGAACCACTACGGCCGGGCGATATATGGGGTCATCGGGAGGTGCGACTGGAGCGAGAAAAAAGGCGTGATTGCCCTGTGCGACCACATTGTTGTCAGCTTTGAGGAGAGCGGAGCGGGCGTCAACCGCTGTTCCTCCATGGAATATCTCATTTTCGGACCGGAGGATCAGGTAATTTTGCAGGGCTTTGCGCCGGATGCGTGCTTGATTTGTGACGGAAATCCGTATTTGCTGCCCAGTCCCAACGTGCAGGTGCGCTACGAGCCAGCTTTGGTGCGCACCACCATCCTATAGGAGGTTTTTGCGATGGACAATCCCGAGAAAAAGCATCCCCTGAGGGAGTGGATGTCCTCAGTCTACAACCACAAGTTCCAATTCTGCGGAATCAAATACCATCTGGGGGAGACGGTGACAGCGTATACGCTGCTGCTGCCCACGGCCTTTACCCTGATCCTGCTGTTTGTTATCCCGCTGGTTATGGTTATCGTTCTCAGCTTTACGGATTTTCGCATCAATACAGGGGCCATGACCTTCAACGGCATTGAGAACTACCGCTACCTCTTTGAGAGCAGTAAGTTCTGGAGGGCGCTGCGCAATACGGCGGCCTATGCGGGGGTCAAATTGTGTTTGGACCTGGTTCTGGCGCTGGCCGTGGCGCTGATGCTCGACTCCCGGGTCTGGTTCCGCAAGCTGATGCGTACCATCTATTTTTCACCTGTCGTGGTTCCCGTTGTGGCATGCAGCCTGATATGGCTGTGGTTCTATGATCCGGGCATCGGGCCCTTCAATCAGATCCTGGGGTGGCTGGGGATCAAGCCGCTGAAATGGCTGTATAGTGAGAGCACCGCCATGATGTCGATTATTCTCTTCTCTGTCTGGCATGGCCTGGGATACAATGTGGTGCTGCTGCTGTCCGGGCTTCAGGGCATCTCAGGCGAGTATCTGAACGCGGCCAAGCTTGACGGCGCCTCCGACTGGCAGATCATCTGGCGGATCAAGCTGCCGCTGCTCAAGCCCATTATCAATTTCGTGCTGATGATGGGGGTCATCAACGCATTCAAGGTCTTCTCCGAGGTCAACGTCATGACGCCGGACGGCGGCCCAGGCTACTCCACGTCCATGATGCTCAAAATCTCCTTAAATTGGTATGTGAAAGCGAGGGAAAGCGGCGGTTTGCGGAAACCGCCGCTTTCCAAAAATTAAGAGAGCCGTCTGACTGTAGTGTGTTGACGCCGGTATGTATCGTTATCCTTCTGTTGCAGCTCCCTCTCCACCTGGGCCAGCTGGCGCTCCAGATCCTTGACCTTAGCCTCGTCGGTCTCGGTATTGAGCCGCTGCTCCAGCTCCTGCTGTTTCTTTTTCAGTTTTTCGATCTCGCGGTCTACCTTGTCGCTATTGCCCTCCCAGACCTCATCCTTGTCCTTTTTTCTCTCCGGGCCCTTCGCGCCCTGGCCCGCCGGATCAGGCTCCGCGGGGGCGTCCGTATCGGGCTTCTTGGCATCAGGGGTGCCCTCCGGCTGCTTCGGCGCATCTGCTGCCCGCTCAGGATCGTCGAAATAGATCTTGGGCTGGCCGTCCTCGCCCTTGCCCATCCAATAGCGGCCGGACGGCTCCTGGGGCTCCTCCGGAACGTATTCATCCACCATAGACTTCAGCTGACGGCCCTGGGACTCCTCCTCGGGTTTCTGGACCTTGGACGCTCCCAGCACCTTCTCGGCTGTTGTCAAGGGCTGGACCGCGCCGGTGTTCACACCAGAAATAGGCATCATAAGTTATTCCTCCTCGAAATTTTACGCGGTAAATGAAACGGTCGGTTCCGACTCCACCGGAGCGGCGGAAACCTCGCCGGCCGGCGTATAGATGACCGGCTCACTGTCAATGGGTTCCACCGCCTCGGTGGGCTTGTTGCTTTTCAGCGCCGCTTTCGCCGCCTCGCTGATCTGCACCACATCGGTTCCCTGGGGACGGTCCGGCTCTGCGCCTTCCTCCGCCCGCTTGCGCTCCTCCCGGCGCTTTTCGATGGCGGCTTCCTGCTCCAGCTTTGCCTTTTCGCGCTCGGCTTTCGCCTCAGCCTTCATGCCCTTGTCCAGCTTTTCCTGGTACTTGACGGCCTTCTCCGCGCATTCGCCGGTGTAGCCCAGCGCCCGCTTCATCTTTTCCGTATCGCCCTCGGCGCTGGCCTGCCGGTATACGCTCATGGGTGTACCAGACAGCTTGATGTTGGAACTTGCGCCCAGAAGCCCTTCCATCATCTGAATGTTCATGCCTGCATCTCCTTTCGGATCAATTTCGGGCAAAATGATTTGCTCTTTGTCAGTCTACCGAGGGAAAAGGTCCCTTTCAAGGCTTTTGTAATGAAATGCTCTCTGGATGTTATGAAATGTTTTGCGCCAAGCGCTACTCCACCGCCCGCATCTGTTCCATCAAGGACTGCTTTCTCTGCCTGCCGGCCGTCCAGGCGGACAGGAGAAATTCCAGTCCAAACAGGACAAGAAGGAAGAGGCCCATTTCCAGGCTTGGAAATTGATACGGTACGATCTCACCGGCAAAGGACCGCCGGCTGACCTCCCGGCACACCACAACCGCCATCGGGAGCCCGACCAGCAGGGCAGCCAGGGCAGCAAAGGCCGCGTAGCAAAGGCCCTCACAAATATTCATTCGGCACAGCTGCTTACTGGTCAGGCCGATGGAGCGCAGGATGCTGTTCTCCCGCTTTCGAGACATCTGATTGGAGAGCGTCGTATTGATCAGATTGACAACGCCGAACAGGAAGATCAGCCAGGAGATTGCCCGCATACCGCCAAAAATAATAGAGTTCTGCATTTTTTCATACTCGATATGGGCCCCAATGGTGTCCAGCCCCAGATTACTGCGTCTGGACATAATTTCTTCCAGGGCACTTTCAACTCGCTCCGCCTTCTGAGGGTCATTGACAATGCTCCAGGAGTAATCAAAAGCTCCGATCTCAGGATGGAGTTCCCGGAACAGCGCCTCTGGGGCGAACAGTGCCGCCGAATCCATGGCGAGAGCGCCGTGTCCGTTTGTCATCCTCGCCGGATCAAACAGGCCGAATATGGTGACAGTCACAGCCTCCTGGCCCAGAGATAGTTCTATGGTGGTTCCGACATCCATCTCAGGATGGCGCTTCTGATAGTTCGTGCCCAGAAGGACGCTGTGGGCGTCCGCAGGTATCGTGCCGGATACCAGCGCGTCCTCCACATCCAGGCGGTTGGCATCCGTCAACATATCGCACATACCAGCCTCGGTACTGGTAGAGGTTCCAAATCTTGCGTGCAGGGACAGGCGGGTTGCCAGCACATTCGTCACTCCGTCCACAGAAAGAATTTCCTGCCGCAGCTCGTCGTTCAGCGGATTGCCGGCGGCCATGATTTCTTCCTCCGGCTGCTCTGAGGACAGGTAGATTTTATAGTCTCCATCCGGGAAAAACAGCCTTGCGGCCTGCTCCGGCGTCCGGGTCAGAACCACGGAGGATACCACCAGAAGCAAAATTCCTCCCAGGCTGAGAGAGACCACGATGCTGGCGGATTTTTTGCGGTCACGCCGGAAGTTCGCAAGGCCCATGGACACAGGATTGAGCCTGATGTGTTTCTTCCGGCTGCGTATCCGCTCCTGTCCGGCGGAAAAACGCACCGCCTCCAGCGGCGAGATACCGGCGGCAATTTTCACTGGCCTGCGGACGGAGATGGTCACCATGAACCAGCAGACCATGGCAGTCAGAAGCACAGCCATCCCATAGTAAAGTCCGTGGAAGCCTTTGGGGAAGAGAAGAAAACCTCCGCCGGCGCCCAGCAGCACACCAAGCAGGATTCCAATGCTGCCCAGCCGCCTGCTCTCCTTTTTCACGATGCGCCGGATTTGTTTTGGTGTTGCCCCGATGGTGCGGAGCTGCCCATAGCTTTGAATCTTATCCTGAATGGAGATGCGGAAAATGCTCTGAATGACCACATAGTCGCCAATCAGCACAAGGGCCGCGATGCCGCCAATCGTAGAGAAGTCGATGGACTTGGAATAATAGGTAAAGTAGCTGTTGTTCATTCCCGCAGGGGAGAGGCCATACCGCCCGGCAATCTCCCGGCAGTGGGCGGTCAGGGTCTCCTGGTCAAACTGCCTGTCGTTGCGAAAATGCACATAGGCGCGATACCCGGCAGGGTCAAATCCGGCCCACTGGGTCAA
>CANAZG010000153.1 GCA_947365965.1 uncultured Clostridia bacterium | reverse complement strand
CGCTTGTCCTTTACCACGGAAAAGAGAACGTTTTTCTTGGCAAAGGCCCGGAACTCCGCAAGGTCGCTCTCCTTGATATGGAACACCTTCAGCTCCTTGCTCTCCCGGAGCAGCCGTCCCATGCCGGTCTTACCTACCAGCTTCTTGTTGTCCTTCGCCAGCGCCCACAGCAGCGCCGCCAGATTTTTGCTTCCCGCCGCCAGCAACTTGATACTGGCCTCGGTGAGCTGGATGCTCTCTTTTACCATCAGGTCGGCCACATCACCGCTTACATCCATTGACTTTCACCCCCTCCCGTTTTCAGGTATTGGATAGCCTCCAGCATGGAGCAGTAGGTGACGCGCCGCTGATACCGCTTGACGATCAGGCGGATATGCCGCTCCCGCTGGCTCTCCGGCAGGGCGGAGAAGATACGCACGTCCTCCACGGCGGTCCGGTGGTCCAGCAGGGTGACGCTGCCCCAGGGCAGTCCCTCCACCGATTTATCCGTGTGGAGATAGAGGGCAACCACCGGCCATGGTGTGACGCTCCGGCAGGCCAGCCAGTCCAGATTGGCCGGGGTGTCCGGCTCATAGACGGCGGGCAGGGTGGACAGGCGGCAGTGCCCCTTCCAGGCCAGAAAAAAATCGTCGGTGTACCGGGAACTTTGCAATATGGCAACCTCCCGTTCAACGTCCGGGGCCTCCACCGCCTGATAAGCTCCGGTCAGTCTCAAAATGCCGCTGAGGTCTGCTTTTATCAGTTTTTTCATGGATCACGCTCCTTGTCTCGTTGGTATTGGCCTGCACCGTCTCCTGTACCGCAGGTATGTCTTTCTCAATGCGGGCGCACAATCTCAACTCCCGGCGCAGTTCCCGCACTCTGGCGGTCAGGCCGGTGATCTCATCCGTCACGGCCTCGCCTCCATGACCGGCGCGGCGTATCTTATACAGCTCCCGCCGCTGGTCCGTCAGGGCGTCGATCTGCGCTTGCAGGGCGTCATACTGCATGGAGAGCTGGTCCGCCGTCTCAATGCGATTTTTCATCAGATATTGAAATTGCTGCTGATAGCGTTCAAATTTGATAATCTCCGTCCGGGAGACAACCGCTGCCCGCCGTTTGGGGCGTCGTTCCGGGATGGCCCCCAGCAGATACAGGTACTTGAAGTACAGGGCGCGAAAGCCTTTCAGCTTCCGGGGCCTGCCAGATATGCCGCCCCTGGCCTGGTATCGCCGCCCCGGCGTCAGCGGCTGGAGGATGGGGCAGAAGGATGGGCCGGGGGAAAGGGGCGGCGGGGCCTCGCCGGAACGGACAGCCGACAGCCGGGCCTGAATGTCCGCTTCTGTGTAGCCGCTGCCCAGGCCGTCCAGCCGGAAAAAACGTTGGCCGCCGGGGGGCTTGACGGCGGTATGCTTGACATTGGCCCCGCGCTTGACGGTGTAGCCCAGCTCCTCTAACCGTTGCCAGAAAGTTTTCATGGTATAGGCGTTGGCAATAGCCGCATCAATATCCTGCCGGACAAGGGCCCGGAGAGTGGGCCTGCCCTGGGCCTCTGCGTCCCATTCCGCATAGTGCCTGCCGCCCTCGCCCGGTTCGATCACAGACAGGCCGTGGGCGCGGCTGACTTCGTTGGAAATGCCGCGAATATCTCCAAAGTAATCCTTGAAGGTGTTTTTGTACTTGGCCCCGTCCACAAAAGAAACAGAGTTGAACAGGATATGACAATGCAGATGGTCCCGGTCTAAATGGGTGGAGACAACCGCCTCGTAGCGGTCTCCCAGCAGCCGGGCCGCGAACTCCACGCCAATCTTATGGGCCTGCTCCGGGGTCACTTCTCCAGGGGCAAAGGCGTGGATCAGGTGATAACCCAAAACGCCGCCGGGCTTTCCCCAGCGGCGCTTGGTCTCCTGCATATCCTGATAGGCGCTCTCCAGATTACAGTTGATGGCCGTTTCCAGAACGGAGCGGCCGTCCGGCAGGGCGTTCTTATCCGCCCGGCCAATGTAATCCAGCACAGCGGCCATATCGGTTTTTTCATGGTTCAGCACATAGTCCACACAATGGTCCAGACGGGAGCGGACGGTAATGATCTTATCATAGGCCATTACAGGGTCTCCTTTATCAACCGGTATGCCTGCCGCACCAGCTTCACGGCCTCATCAATATCGGTCTGGCCCGCCTCCTTCCTGGCGTTGGTGTTGTGGGCGATCTGGTTGATATTTGTCCCAATGGCGTTCAGCTCCCGCAGCAGGGCGGCGTAGGTGTCAGGGGGCCGGGGGCGGAGGTTCACGCCCATAATGAGCTGGCGGAGCAACGGCTCCATTTTCAGCCCGGACGCCTCCGACTGCCGTTGCAGGTGGCCGTACTGGCTGGCGTTCAGCCGCAGGGTGACGGTCTTATAGGGCTTTGCCATAGGCGGTCACTTCCTTTATGAAATGTGTCGAAAATATGCGTCTCAAATTGAGACGCATTTCCGGGCGGCGGGGTATTAGGGGCTGTGCCCCTAACAAGTGGAATTTTGCTGTCAAAATTCCGTACTTGCTGGGACAGCGGAGCCAACGGCTCCGCTGTCTACCGTATCGGGGCCATGTCCCGGCGTTTATGGGGTCTGGCCTTTTTCGGGGCCTTGGGCCGGGGGCGGTACGGAGTTTCCAGGCCGTCCCGGATGAACTTCTCGCCCATGGGAATGGTCAATGGACGGCTGAAATCCGCTGTGACGGTGTTTTCTTTGACATTGATGGGGTGGTATTGGCCGTCCAGCTCGCACTCGGTAGAGGTCACGACACGTCCATCATTCTCGCCTAAAACATCACGGATTTGTTTGAACACGCGGAGACGTTCGCCAATGGGGGCGTCGGCGCAGAAACAGAGTTGTGGGTAGTATGCGAATTGCCCCGGTGATTCCTTGGTGAGAAAACCGTAGGTGATGATTTTCCGGCGCTGGCGTTCCCGCGCCCGTTCGATATGCTTGACATAGCCTATTGCCGCGTCGGGGCCTTTTGTTAAAGATAACAGGCCCACTTCATGCCGCTCCGCATCTGTCAGAGGGATATTCCTGGCAGGCTGTCCGACAAGTCCTTTAGCAGCGCGAAAGCTCTCCGGGGCCCAGCGGTAGCCGCTGATGGAATAGTGAAATCGTTTCTTCTTCATAGCGGTGTACTTCCTATCGTACCGGGCCGGACCTCTGGGGCCGGGCTTTCTTGGAGGTATGTCTCTGGGGCGGGACCGGTTCCTCCGGCTGGGGCAAAGCGTCCATGTCCCCGTCCTCCAGCAGAGATAGCAGTTCATCCACGTTGGGCGGGGGCGGTGCGGGTACGTCTACGGTATAGCCGGGCAGCAGCACTCCATTGACGCAAAAGCGTTTCCGGGCGTCCGCAGGGATAGGTGGGGAGATTTCTGTAAACAGGTGGGAGTAGGCGGCAATTCGGCCCTGGAGGTATTTTTCCATGGCTGCCCTGTCCTTGAACACCTTCCGGTCCTGTCCGGCAAGCCGCCGCCCAGAACCGGAATGATCCGGGTTTTGCGTGGTGTTGAAATGCAGACTCCAGGACAGGTCCCACGCGACAACGATAGATTTTTGTTCCGCGCGGCTCCATTCCGTCCGCTCATATTCCCGCCACGAAAAGCAGTAGACCATGTTGCTCATTTCATGCCGTCCGTACTGGTCTACCGTCCACTGGTTGGAGGTATGGGAGATAGGCGGGATTTTCAGATATTCCTGGGCCTTTCTGTAATTGATCGTCTGCGCAGCCTGTGCGTACCATTTTTTGATCACAGCCTGCGCTTCATCGTAAATAACCTCCTCCTGCGCGGCACTGGCCTCCTCCCGTTCTTTCAATGTCTCCGGGGATAACTGGACCAGCGAGGACATATCCGCGCTGGCTGACTCGAAATAGGCCCGCGCCGTTATCTCCAGCTCCACGCCGGGTTTCAGATGGGTCATAGCTGCGCCTCCTATCGCACCGGCCCCGATTTTTTAGGGCCGGATTTCTTCTTCGCCGCTGGCTGGACGGGTTTTACGGCGGCGGACTTCTGCTTGGGGGCGGACGGCGTATCCGGTTCTGGCGTGGGCGGCGCAACGTCCCCGTCCTCCAGACAATCCAGCAGGTCCTTGACGGCTTCCTCCTTCGTCCGCTCCGGGGGTGCGAGGGTATAGCCAGGGAGAAGGTGGCCGTTGACCATGAACATCCGCTTGCAGTCGTTGGGCACAGGCGGGGACAGCTCTGTGAACAGGTGAGCGTACAGGTTGAACCGGCCTTGGATATACCGCTGTGCGGCCTCCGCACTGTCATACGGCTTTTTGTCCTGGCGGGCGATATAGCGGCTGTCTCCCCATGAATGGGTGTACCGGGAATTCTCCGGCTGCTGGGGGGTGTTGTAGACGATCCCCCAGGTGACGCGGACAGCCTTGGACTGCGGCACAGGTACAAACACATAGCGCATTTGATACACTCGGTTGCTGATCTCCCAGGCCCCGCCCTGTATCTGCTTCCACTCGTTGGAGGTATGGGACACCTCCGGGGTACGCACATATTCCAGCACCTTTTCCAGCAGCAGAGTTTGAGCGGCCTGGGCCTCCCATTCGCTGGCCGCCGCTTTCAGCTTATCAAAAATGGACTTCTCTGCGGCCTCGCTGCTTTTCAGCATTTCTTGAAGTTCCTCTGTGGGTTTATCCGTCAGGAAAGCCATAAAAGGGCTTGCGTTGTACTCTGAAAACCATAGCGTATGCACCATTTTGAGCGTTTCACCTGTTGTCAATGCGTCGCCCCAGTCGTTCACTTTGAAAAAAGGGTCTACATCTGGCAGGGTGATTTCCGGCATAGTTTCCTCCTATCTGCCCTCCCGCTGGGGCGGTTTTTTTGTGGTGGTTTTTGTGCGCCGTCCTTTTTGGCAGCGGTGCTCCTCCGCCAGCACTTGAGCCAGGTCCGCTTCATTCTCAGGGCAATAGCGAAGATATTCCAGCATACCGTATTCATTGAAAAGCCACTCAC
>CANAZG010000152.1 GCA_947365965.1 uncultured Clostridia bacterium | reverse complement strand
CCGGGATCCGTTGCCTCGGGGGGAGCAGCGCCGGGATCTGTCGCCGCAGGGGGAGTGGCGCCGGGATCCGCAGCCTCAGGGGGAGCAGCGCCGGGATCTGTCGTCGCAGGAGGAGTGGTCCCGGGATCCGTAACCTCGGGGGGAGCAGCGCCGGGATCTGTCGTCGCAGGAGGAGTAGTACCGGGATCCGCAGTCCCGGGGGGAGTGGTATCAGGATCGGCTGCTTCAGGCGGCGGGGTCCCCTCCTGACCGGCGTTTTCATCCGGCGGCTGCGCGGGATCGGCGGGCTTGGAGTCATCGCCGGAGGGCGTGCTGGGCGGAGGTACGTTGGGGTCCGCCACCACGCCGGTGGGCTCGGTGGTGGTCACGCCGCCGCCGGTGGTACCGGCGGAGCCGGAGGCGGGCTTGGCCCACTTGGCGTCCAGCAGCTCCCCGTTGGTCACGTAGCAGGAGCCGTCCTTGCTGCGCACCATGATCTGGAGGCTGTCCGCCGTGATCTCCTGGTTATAGGGGTTGAACTGCTCGTTGACCAGGGGGACGATCTCCTCGCCGTTGGGGAAGAGGTAGTCGCCGCCCCGGTACTTGCCCACGTCGATGTAGGGCAGGGTGCTGGACTGCATGGTCTCCAGGTCCACGCTCAGGGCCTTGGAGGCGAACCAGGTCAGTTCGCTCACCTTCAGATCCGTCTCCACGTTGTCCATGAAGATGTTGATGAACTCCCCGATCTTGGTCATGTTCTTCAGCTGGAGCACCTCCTTGGCCATGGCTTTGAGGAAGTCCCGCTGGGTGTTCATGCGGCCGATGTCGTTGTACCCGGCCTTGTAGCCGTTGTCGTTGCGGTAGCGGAGCATGGCCATGGCCTGCTCTGCGTTCAGGTGCTGCATACCCTTGTTGAGGTGGATGTGGAGATTTTGATAGTCATCGTCGTAGTTCATGTTCCGGGGCACGTCAAAGTCCACGCCCCCCACGGCCTTCACGATCTCCCCCACGGCCTTCCACTCGATGATGACATGGAAGTCGGGCATTACGCCGGTGAGATAGGCCACCTGCTTTTTCAGCCCCTCCATGCCGCCGCCGCTGGACTCCTTGGCGTTGAAGACGCTGTTGATTTTCTTGACGGACCAGGGCACGTTGACCACGGTGTCCCGGGGGATGCTCATCATGTTCACCTGGCTGTTGGGCACGTCGTAGGACACCAGGATAAGGGTGTCCGTGTTGCCGCCGCCGGCGGTGTCCCGGCCGATGAGCAGGAAGGTGAAGTAGTCCTCCTTCCGGCCGGTGAGGACCTGCTCGTCGTCCTCGTCCTCCCCGGGCTTCCGGTTGGGATTGTTGTTGTTGACCAGGGGGCGGTCGTTGTCCTTCACGTCCGGGGCCCGGACAAACAGGAACCACCAGCCCGCCCCCGCCAGGACCAGCACGGCCAGCAGGCAGAGAACGGCCGCCAAGGCCTTCTTCCCGCCGCTCCAGCCGCCGCCGGAATGGTTCCGTTCTGTCTCCTCAAAGGGATCCCGGCGTCCGCCGGCCGCCTCCCGCTTGCCTCTTGTTCTGCTCATGTCAGCTTTCCTTTCAGATAGTCCCTCGCATACACACTGTTGGAATGGACAGCCATTCCTCTCTCTTTCAGATCGTGGACCGCCATGGTCAGCCCCAGCAGCATGGCCCGATCCAGCTCCTGGAAGGCCAGCGCCCGCAGCTCGGTGAGATCGCAGAAATCCCGGGTGGGCTCAATGTAGTCCGCCAGATAGAGGATCTTCTCCAGGGTGGTCATGTCCGCCTTGCCGGTGGTGTGCCAGCGGATGGCGCTCTCCACCTGGGGGGACACGCCGAACTGATGCCGGGCTACCGCCGCGCCGGTGAGGGCGTGGAGCAGCTTCTCCTCCCGCCGCTCCTCCGGGTCCAGGGGGATACCATATTGACGGCAGATGTCCAGATGTTGTTCCCTGTCCAGCTTTTTTGTGCAGTCGTGGAGCAGGGCGGCCCGGCGGGCATCCTCCTCGTCCGCGCCCCAGCGCCGGGCCAGAGCCGCCGCTGTCTCCTCCGTGCCCAGCACGTGGGGGACCCGCCGGCGCTTGAGCATACTGAGCCCGGCGCAGCGCAGATCCTCCAGGGACAGACGCAGGGGATCCGCCGGCACGCCGTAGAGCCCCCGGCGGAGGATATAGCCGTACACGGCCGGGTCCAGATACGCCCGTCCCTGGCCATGGGAGAGCTCCCGGCGGAGCCGGGTGGAGGAGATATCCACGATTTTCGGCAGGGCCACGGTCACGGACCGGGCTCCCAGCATGGCGGACAGGTGCTCCCGCTGAACGGCGAAGAGCTCCTCCGTGTCCGCCTCGCTGCGGCCGAAGGCGCAGAGGGTGCACCACTTGGCCAGCTTCTCCGGGCTCTTCCAGCGGTGAAAGGTGAGATACATGTCCGTGCCCATGAGCAGGTACAGCCTGGCACGGGGGTGGGCCTCCCGGACGGCGCGGACCGTGTCCACGGTGTAGCTGGCGCCCCGGCGGTCCAGCTCCAGGCTGGAGGCCTCCGCCATGGGCCCCACGGCTTCCGCCGCCAGGGCCGTCATGGCCAGCCGGTCCTCCGGGGCCGCCGCGTCGGGGGAGAGGTCCTTGTGGGGCGGCAGGCCGGCGGGGACCAGCAGCAGCTTGTCCAGCTTCAGGTACGCCGCAGCGAATTTGGCCGCCTCCATGTGGCCCAGATGGATGGGGTTGAAGGTGCCCCCATAGATTCCGATCTTCACCAGAATCCCTCCCCGGTTATTGTTTCCCCTGCCTGGGGGGCCGGTCCTTGACCAGCTCGATCCGCCGGCGGTTCTTGTCATAGTGCTGGCGGTAGAGGACGAACTTGCTGCCGATGACCTGGACGGCCTCGCTGCGGGTCAGCTTCGCCAGCTGTTCGCAGGCCTCCCGGGCGGTGAGCATGGAGTTCTCCAGCACCCGGCCCTTGATGAGCTCCCGGGCCTCCAGGGCGTCGTTGGCCTGCTTGACCAGATTGTCGCTGATGCCGTCCTTGCCCACGTGGAGGATGGTGTCCAGGGAGTTGGCCAGACCCCGCAGCTGTGAGCGCTGTTTGCTTGTCAGTTCCATCTTATTTACCAGTCCCTTCCAGATAGGTCCGCAGCTTCCCGTCGAAGATCTCCAGCGCCTTGCCCCTGTGGGACACCGCCGCCTTCTCCTCCGGCGTCAGCTGAGCGTAGGTCTTGCGCAGCTGGGGGAGGAAGAACACCGGGTCATAGCCGAACCCGCCGTCCCCCTGGGGGGCGAAGGCGATGGTGCCCGGGCACTCCCCCTGGGCCTCGATCACATCCCCATTGGGGAAGACGCAGGCGATGGCGCTGGTGAAGTGGGCGGCGCGGCTGCCGGCCCCCCGCATGTTCTCCAGCAGCAGGCGGTAGCGGCCTGTGTCGTCCAGCTCCGGACCGCCGTAGCGGGCGGAATAGACCCCTGGTGCTCCGTTGAGGGCGTCCACACACACGCCGGAGTCGTCGGCAATGGCGGGCAGGCCGCTGGCGGCCATGACGGCCCGGGCCTTCAGAAGGGCGTTCTCCGCGAAGGTCTCCCCGGTCTCCTCCACATCCACGCGGAGCCCCAGATCCGACTGGAGGACCACCTCCACCCCGTGGGCGGACAGAATGGCCTGCATCTCCACCAGTTTGTGCTTATTTTGTGACGCAAGTACGAATTTCATGTTATGTAAGGCCTCCCAATATCTCTTTTTGCAGGGCAATGAGCTGCTTCACGCCGCCGGCGCACAGGGACACCAGCGTCTGCTGCTCCGCCACGGTGAAGGCCCGGCCCTCGCCGGTGCCCTGGAGCTCGATGAGCTCGCCCGCCTCGTTCATCACGCAGTTGAGATCCACCATGGCCCCGCTGTCCTCCTCGTAGCACAGATCCAGCAGGGGGACGTTGTCCACCACCCCCGCCGACACGGCGGCCACGCAGCCTCTGACGGGATCTTTCTCCAGAGCCCCGGACTTCACCAGTTTGCGGCAGGCGATGGCCAGGGCGATGAAGCCGCCGGTGACGGAGGCGGTGCGGGTGCCGCCGTCCCCCTGGAGCACGTCGCAGTCCACGGTGATGGTCCGATCCCCCAGGGCGTCGAGGTCCACTGCGGCCCGGAGGCTGCGGCCGATGAGCCGCTGGATCTCCGCAGACCGGGGGCTCAGCTTCAGTTTGCTCACGTCCCGCCGTGACCGCTCCCGGTTGGCCCGGGGGAGCATGGAGTACTCCGCCGTCACCCAGCCGGAGCCCTCCGGCACATGGCGGGGCGCGCCCTCCTCCACGCTGGCGCAGCACAGGACCTTGGTCCTGCCGCACTGGATGAGCACGCTGCCCTCGGCGAAGTCCACAAAGCCGGTGGTCATGGCCACGGGGCGCAGCTCGTTCTCTTTTCTGCCGTCAATTCTCGTCATGTTTTTTCTCCTCATAGACCTTGTCGGGGATGCACAGGCCGGCAACCATCAGGACCAGCCCGCCGTAGAAGAGCAGGGGCGCGGCCGTGCCGCACACCGTCAGGGCGGCCCCCATGACGGTGACCTTCAGCCCCATCAAATTCAGCTCCCGCATCCCTAGATCAGCGCCTCCACGTACTCCCTGGCGTCAAAGGGCTGCATGTCGCTGATGCCCTCGCCCAGGCCCACGAACTTCACCGGCACCTGGAGGGCCTGGGCGATGGCCACCACAATGCCCCCCTTGGCGGTGCCGTCCAGCTTGGTGAGCACGATGCCCGTGCAGCCGGAGATCTCCTTGAACTGCCTGGCCTGGATGAGGCCGTTCTGGCCGGTGGTGGCGTCCAGCACCAGCAGAATCTCCAGCGCCGCCTCCGGCAGCTCCCGGTCAATGATCTTGCGCAGCTTGGCCAGCTCCGCCATCAGATTGGCCTTGTTGTGGAGCCGCCCGGCGGTGTCGCAGATCACCACGTCCACGCCCCGGGCTCTGGCGGCCTGAAGGGCGTCGAAGAGCACCGCCCCGG
>CANAZG010000151.1 GCA_947365965.1 uncultured Clostridia bacterium | reverse complement strand
GGAAAAAACAGCTTAAAGCGCCACCGCACAAAGGAGGTTTGATAACCATTTCAAATACATACGGCTATATCCGGGTCAGCACCCGTGACCAAAACGAGGACCGGCAGCTCATCGCCATGCGGGAGCTGTCCATCCCGGAGAAAAATATCTTTTTGGACAAGCAGTCCGGCAAGGACTTTGAGCGGCCCCAATACAAGAAGCTGGTCAAAAAACTGAAGCCGGACGACCTACTCTACATCAAGAGCATCGACCGGCTGGGGCGAAACTATGGCGAGATTTTGGAGCAATGGCGGATTTTAACTAAGGAGAAGGGCATTGACATTGTGGTGCTGGATATGCCGTTGCTGGATACTCGCCGGGGCAAGGATCTGATGGGGACCTTCCTCAGCGATATTGTTTTACAAGTGCTGTCCTTCGTGGCGGAGAATGAACGCACCAACATCCGCCAGCGTCAGGTGGAAGGCATCGCGGCGGCAAAAGCTAGGGGCGTAAGGTTCGGCAGACCACCCAGGCCGCTCCCGGAGAACTATCACAGCGCCTATCAGCGGTGGAAAGCCGGGGCGATCACCGGCACAACGGCAGCGAAAGAATGTGGGATGCCGCTGTCCACCTTCCGCTACCGGGCGGAGATTTACGAAAAGTCCAAGTTGTTGTGAGAGGACGATTTTACAGGAATGTCTACCTTCTTGTAAAACCCTCTCTATTTCTTATAATGGACAGAATAGCATAGAAACCCACCATTTTCAATACCTCCGCTGAAAAATATCACGGGAAAAACAGCTTGCGGGAAGGTAGAGTTTCTGGTAAAATTTTCTCTAAGAACACAACACTATTTGAAAGTTGGAGGAAAGGCAACATGAAGAAACGATTATTGGCAATCTTTCTCTCAATCTGTATGGCGTTTTCGCTGCTGCCAACCACAAGTTTTGCGGCGGATGCGCCTAGCATGGAGGCAGGCGGTTCGGAGGACGGCATCATGCCGCTCACGACTGTGGACGATCACACCCCGCCGACAGTCACCGGGATTTATATGAACAGCCCTGGGGGGACTGTAAAGGTTGGAGACAAACTATCGTTCTCTGTTTCTACAGAGGATGATTCTGGAATTAACATTCGATATTCCAGCCTCCGTTTTACATACATTTGCGACCAGGAACATGAACACACCGTAACGGCATCTGGAAGACAGGCAACATACAACGAAGAATCAAAACTAGCAACATTTGAGTTGGAAATAGCGGAGGATATGTTAAATGGCACATATAAGTTAACGCAGGTCAGCATTTGTGATGCCTACGACAATTACGCAATGTTCTACCCGGCGGGCATAAGATACCCGGAAGACCCTGGTAATCCTGGCAATATAGATTTTGATTCTGTATGCTTTACCATAGCTACCCCTGATGTGCTTCCCACTGCCGTATCCATCCCAGAAGCCGCCACAGTTTCCGTCCGATCCACACGGACCATCCAGCCCACAGTGGAACCCAGCACCTCAATTCCGAAGTGGACCTGGACTTCTGCCGATACCAGCATTGCCGAAGTGACAATTACCGAGAACGGAAAGTCCTGCCTGATCTCTGGCATCGCTCCCGGCACTACCACTATCACTGGCACCACGCAGAATGACCTTACCGCCTCTTGCACCGTGACAGTCACGGACGCTCCCCTACCGGAAAGCGGAACAGTCAACGAATCTTATCAGGTGGAGGTGGGCGGCTTTGTAGACATCGTTCCCACACTGACACCCGCTGATGCCACCACGCTATATGAGGTGACCTCTGACAATCCCCATGTGGCGGGAATCGGCACGACCGCTGGGCACAGCGGCATCCGCATTGAGGGCAACAATGCAGGAACGGCAACGATTACCATCCGGGGTGCCAATGGACTCGTGATGACCACTATGGTAAAGGTGGGCCGGGACACTGACCGCCAGCATGAAAAGGTAACCGATCCAGGGAGGCCGGCAACTTGCAACCGTCCGGGGTATTCAGACAAGGTACGATGCTCCGCCTGCTGGTATGTGTTCACGGAATCCGAGGAAATCCCCGCCACCGGCGAGCATACTTACGGCGAATGGCGGGTGGTTCAGGTGGACACCGCCACAACCGCCGGATTGAAAGAACGCTATTGCGAGGTCTGCCGGGCGCGTGAAACGGAAACCATTCCAGCAACTGGCAGCACACCGGAAAATCCCGGCAGTCCCGGCGGCTCCAGTTCCGGCAACACCGGAAATACTGGCAGTTCCGGAAGTAGCGGCAGCTCTGGAAACAGCACAAGCGGTTCCACTTCCTCCCCCTCTGCAAATAAGCCTGGGACGATTACCGCAAACAGCCAGAGTATTCCCGCTTCCATCAACAAGGGGACCGCAGAAGTAACCGCCACCGGGAAACAGCTTGATACTATCATAGAAAATGCCGCAACTGATGGGATTGTAAAAATTGATGTAACCGCCGCAAAGAATGTTACTGAACTTAGCCTCTCGCAAGATGTGGTAAAGGCGATCAATGGCAGCGAGGATGTTTCCGGCCTTCTTATTACAACGCAGGCCGGGAGCATTGAGATGAGCGGCGATGCCTTACAAACAGTATCAAATGCGCTGACAGGGAGCAACGATCACGTGGCATTTAAGGTGGATACGGTGGATGTGAATTCAATTCCGGCAACACAAAAATACCCCATCGCAAACGTATTAAACAGTGCCGTTTTCGTAGAACTCTCTGCATCCGTGATTCATAAGGACGGCGCGGGAAAGACTATTTCAACAGAGCCTATTCATGAGTTTAATGGGAATGTCACGGTTTCTGTCCCGTATAACCGACCCGCCAATATGGAAAGACGGCAAATCATCGCCTGCTACATTGCAGATGATGGAGCAATCACCTATTTCCCCGTAAGATATGAAAATGGCGTTGCCACATTTACCACCACTCATTTCTCTATGTTTGCAGTCATGGAAAGCCGGGCCGCAGCGTTTCAGGACGTGGACATCAGCGCATGGTATATGCTGGGTGTAGAATACACTTTGCAGAACGGCCTGATGGGTGGTTACAGTGATGGACGGTTTGGACCCAACGACAACCTCTCCCGCGTCCAGCTTGCCCAAATCCTCTACAACAAAGAGGGTAAGCCCCTCGCCAACGGTGGAAGCAGCTTCAGTGATGTAGTGGCCGATGCTTGGTACGCCGATGCGATTTCCTGGGCGGCTGCAAACGGGATTGTCGGAGGCTATGGTGGCGGACGTTTCGGCCCTAATGACAACATTACCCGCGAACAGTTGGCCGTCATGATCTGGCGGTACTCCGGCAGTCCAGCAGCCACCAACAAGGAACTGAAATTTTCTGATGCCGATGAAGCCGGTAGCTATGCCCTGGATGCTCTGCGCTGGGCTGTGGAGAACGGAATTATCAATGGCAAGGGCGGCGGCATTCTTGACCCCAAGGGCCTTGCTACCAGGGCACAGGTGGCACAGATGTTGAAGAATTACCTGGAACGCTAACGGTAGGCGGACCGGAACGGCGCATTATCCGAGGAGAAAAATAATCCGAGAAAAGGAGCGAAAAGCCAGTAAAATCAAGGCTTTCAGCAAAAACTTCTCGGATTATTTTCAAGCGCAATTCATTTCAAAAAATCCGTGGGAGAGGTCTGCCGCTTTGGATCATCGGCTGGATCAGCATCCCAAAACCATCTCCGGTTCCATTCTCGGATATGCTTGTCGGTAGTGGTTAGGGAAAGCTCGGCATATCGTTCTGTCGTAGCAACAGAGGCGCGGCCCAGGAAGTTTTTAATCGCCATCAGGGGAACACCAGCTTCCAGCATATGTGTGGCGGTGGTATGGCGCATGGTGTGGGGCGTATATTTGGACTGTAAAAACATTTCCGGATGCCGTTCTCTGGCCTCGGCAACATATTTTTTGTAGATTTCCTCAATGCAGGAAACAGTTATATGTTCGTGGGTCTGGCTGGAAAAGGTATGGCGGTTCAGGTCACGGGAGATGCCCCGCCAATCCAGGTAGTGCTTGAGCATACCGGCGCAGGATTTCGCAATTACGATCCGCCTAACCTTGTTTCCTTTTCCGGTGAGGGTCAGCCGTGTCAGATTCTTTTGGAATTGCACATCCCGCACACGCAGATCACAAATTTCCTGCGCCCGCGCTC
Source organism: uncultured Clostridia bacterium (assembly GCA_947365965.1). GTDB lineage: Bacteria > Bacillota > Clostridia > Oscillospirales > Oscillospiraceae > Pelethomonas. Next base: position 839 of record CANAZG010000151.1, on the reverse strand, counting down.
CGCTGGCGTACATCAGATTCAAAATCATTTGGTTCCGCCGCCCAATGTCGGTGGAGGTATCCGGAAGCCGGAGCAGGAGAGCGACTTCTTCCATCGTAAAGATCGTCCGGGGCTTGGATTGGGTGCGTTTGGCGGGGATTTTTTGTATGCTGTTCATAAAAACAGAGGCGGCGTCAAAATCCCGGTTCTGTGCGTATGCGGCGAACGCGGCCAGGATCGTCAGTCGCTGGTTACGGGTCGAAACGGAGCATTTTCTGGTCTGCTCAAGCCAATCCATAAACCCGGTCAGCGTGTCATAGTCCAACTCCGCAAAGGCAACCTTATGGGTCTTTATGCCCTTTTCCTCTTGAAGATAGGCCAGCAGCAGCCGGAATGTATCTTTGTAAGACCGGATCGTGTTGCCGCTCAATCCGGCAGCATAGGGCATATACTCGGTAACATAGGACTCCAATATGTCCAGAAAACGGTTCTTTTTACGTCTCATAGGCCACCTCCGGGAACACGCTGGCGGCATAGTCCTCAAACAGAGCCGTATATTCCGGGAACATATCGCTGCTGAACTTCAAGTATTTTTCCGTTCCGTCCATATCATAGTGTCCAAGAAATACGGACAAATAGGGGATGGAGTTTTCCGCAGAGCGTCCCGCCCGTTCCGCTTGGGCAAAAGACTTTATGGCAAACAGGTGCCGGAGGTTATGCAGGCATTGCCCCCTTGTGTGGGGTTGGGGTTCCTGGTAGATCCCCGTTGCTTTCAGGATCGCCATGAAGCATTGCGATACGGCGCTATGTGTCAAATGCTGACCTGGAAGCCGGCCTGGAAAAAGGAAAGTATCGCAGTT
>CANAZG010000150.1 GCA_947365965.1 uncultured Clostridia bacterium | reverse complement strand
GGGGGACGTGGGGGGCATCTTCTCCACCCGGGAGGCGTTTACCACCCTGGATCTGGCCTGCTACGCCTTTGGCCAGAACTTCAACGTCACCCCTCTCCAGCTCATCACCGCCCAGGCCGCCTGCATCAACGGCGGATACCTCTACCAGCCCCACATAGTGGATAAGGAGCTGGACAGCGACGGCAACGTGGTCAAGCAGCACGACGCCACCCCCATCCGGCAGGTCATCAGCGAGGAGACCTCCGCCACGGTCCGGGAGATGCTGGAGTACGTGGTCAGCAGCGGCACCGGCCGCAACGGCCAGGTGGCGGGCTACCGGGTGGGCGGCAAGACCGGCACCGCCGACAAGCGGGGCACCAAAGACCCTGCCACGAATCCCCAGGGCGACATCGTGGTGTCCTTCCTGTCCTTCGCGCCGGCCGACGATCCCCAGGTGATTATGCTCCTCACCCTGGACACCCCCCGCCGTGACACGGGCACCTATCCCTCCGGCGGCAACATGGTGGCCCCCACCGCCTCTGCGGTCATGGGGGACATCCTGAGCTACCTGGGCATTCCGCCCCAGTACACGGAGGATACCCAGACCACCGCCGAGGGGGTTGTGCCCTATGTGGTGGACATGAGCGAGGAGGAGGCCGCTTCCAAGCTGGCGGAGTACGGCTTCACGTCCTACCGCACCGTGGGCGACGGCTCCACGGTCACGGACCAGACGCCGGCCGGCGGGGCCATCGTGCCCACCGGGGCGGAGATCATTCTGTATATGGGGGCGGAGAAGTCCGACGCCCTGTGCAAGGTGCCCAACGTCATCGGCCTGTCTGCGGCGGACGCCAACCGGAAGCTCACCGATGCAGGACTCATCATGAAGGCGGCCGGCGCCAGCGGCAGCGGCGTGAAGGCCATCAGCCAGTCCACGGGTCAGGGCGCGGAGGTGCCTGCCGGTACGGTGATTACCGTGCAGATGGGCCAGACCTCCAACCGCGCGGACTAGAAACTTGATGAAAACAATGCGTCCATCGTTAGAATACGCCCGAAGGGCATCTGAAAAGTTCTTTTTGGTTACTTTTTCTTTCAAGAAAAAGTAACAGAATGACGAAAGAGCAGGCTGCATATCATGAAGCTAGGCGAATTGCTGCACAATATTTCCATCCTGGAGACCAACGCGGATCTGGAGCAGGAGATCACCGGGGTCAGCTACGACTCCCGGCACACGAAGCCCGGGGACCTGTTCATCGCCCTGGAGGGCTATGAGACCGACGGCCACAGGTTCATCCCCATGGCCCGGGAGAAGGGGGCGGCCTGCGTGCTGTGCCAGAAGGCGCCCCAGGACGGGGGGCCCTATGTGCGCACCGGCGACAGCCGGGGCGCCCTGGCCCAGGCGGGCCGGAACTGGTTCGGCGATCCGGCGGGGGAGATGACCATGGTGGGCGTCACGGGCACCAACGGCAAGACCACCACCACCTATCTCCTCAAGGATGTGCTGGAGAAAGCGGCCGGGGCCAAGGTGGGCCTCATCGGCACCAATCAGAACATGGTGGGGGATGAGGTTCTCCACACCGAGCGGACCACGCCGGAGTCCTTTGAGCTCCAGGCTCTGTTTCGCCGGATGGCGGACGCGGGGTGTACCCATGTGGTGATGGAGGTCTCCTCCCACGCCCTGTGCCTGCAAAGGGTGGCGGGGATCCGGTTCGCGGTGGGCCTGTTCACCAACCTGAGCCAGGACCACCTGGACTTCCACGGCTCCATGGAGGACTACTGCGACGCCAAGGCCCTGCTGTTCCGCCAGTGCGAAAAGGGCGTGTACAACGCCGACGATCCCTGGGCGGACCGGCTGACCCGGGGCGCGCCATGCCCCCTGTCCTCCTTTGGGGAGAAGGCGGGGGAGCTGCGCGGGGAGAATATCCGGCTGGCCGTGGACGGCGTGGACTTTGACGCCTGCCGGGACGGGGAGACCGTGCCGGTGCGGGTGAACATCCCCGGCGGCTTTACGGTGTACAACGCCCTGGGGGTGATGGCGGCTGCCCGGGAGCTGGGGGTTTCCCTGGCGGACAGCGCCCGGATTCTGGGCCGGAGCGCCGGGGTCAAGGGCAGGGTGGAGGTGGTGCCCGTGCCCGGGGACTACACCGTGCTCATCGACTACGCGGTGACGCCAGATGCTATTGAGAACGTCCTGGCCACGGTGCGGGACTTCGCCACGGGCCGGGTGGTGATCCTCTTCGGCTGCGGCGGGGACCGGGACAGGGGCAAGCGGCCCAAGATGGGACGGATCGCCGCCCAGATGGCGGACTTTGTAGTCGTCACCTCCGACAACCCCCGCACCGAGGTCCCCGGGGATATCATCGCGGATATTCTGCCGGGCCTGGAGGGGACGGAGACCCCCTATGTGGTGGTGGAAGACCGGGTGGAGGCCATCCGGTACGCCCTGGACCACGCCCAGACCAACGACGTGATTATTCTGGCCGGAAAGGGCCACGAGACCTATCAGATTGTGGGCCACGAGAAGCGCCACCTGGATGAGCGGGAGGTGGTGGCCGCCTATATCGCTGAACACGAGGAGAGAGCCTGATGTATCAGGACAGAGGGAGACTGCCATGGAAATGATTATTGCGTGTATCCTCAGCTTTGCCGTCACGGCCCTTCTGGGCTGGCAGGTGATTCTGCCCGCCCTGCGCCGGCTGAAGGCCGGCCAGGAGATCCGGGAGGTGGGGCCCAAGTGGCACGCCACCAAGGCCGGCACCCCCACCATGGGCGGGCTGATGTTCATTGTGGGCACGGCAATCTCCATCCTGGTCATGGGCTGGCCCCGGATGGCGGAGGGGGATTTCACCCACATCTATGTGTTCCTCTTCGCCATGGTGTTCGGGGTCATCGGCTTCCTGGACGACTATGAGAAGGTGAAGCGCCACCAGAACCTGGGCCTCACGGCGCTCCAGAAGTTTCTGCTCCAGCTGGCCGCCGCCATTCTCTTCCTCATGCTTATGCGGTGGGAGGGGCTGCTGTCCCCCCACCTGTACGTACCCTTCCTGGACGTGAGTATCGGCCTGAGCTGGCCCCTGTACATGGTATTCGCCGCCTTTGTCATTGTGGGCACGGTCAACGCCGTGAACATCACCGATGGCCTGGACGGCCTGAGCACCTCCGTGTCCATCCCCGTGGCCCTCTTCTTTGTATCGGCGGCCACGTGGTGGGGATACGCCCAGCTGGGGCTCTTCGCCGCAGCCCTGGTGGGAGGTCTGCTGGCCTTCCTGCTCTTCAACGCCCACCCGGCCAAGGTGTTCATGGGGGACACGGGGTCCCTGTTCCTGGGGGGCGCGGTGGCCGGGATGGCCTTTGCCTTTGACATGCCCCTGATTTTGCTGCTGGTGGGCGTCATATATATCGTGGAGACCCTCTCCGACATTATCCAGATCGTGTATTTCAAGCTCAGCCACGGCAAGCGGGTCTTCAAGATGGCTCCCATCCACCACCACTTTGAGATGTGTGGGTGGAGCGAGATCAAGATTGTCACCGTCTTTACGGCGGTGTCCACCCTGTTCTGCGCTCTGGCGCTGTTTGGGGTGATGAATCGGATGATGTAGGCCGCCGGGCGCGGCCTGCCCGGAAGGAGGAGAGCCCATGACCAGAGAGGAATACCGCCGGCAGAAGAAGCTCCGGGAGCGGGAAGAGCGCAGAAAGCGTCAGGAGGCCTGGGAGGCCGCCCGGGGCCCTCTGGACGTGCCCTTTCTGCTGCTGGCCCTGATGCTGCTGGCCATCGGTCTGATTATGCTCCTCTCCGCCAGCTTCCCCTCCGCCCAGGCCCACAAGGGCTCCAACTATGACCCCCTCTACTACGTCAAGCGGCAGGCGATGTTTGCCGGGGCGGGGCTGGTGGCCATGTTCTGGGTGTCCAAGATCAACTATGAGCGCTTCCGGGGCTTGGCGCGGCTGGCTATGATCGTGTCCATCGCCCTGCTGGTGCTGGTGCTGATCCCCGGCCTGGGCATCACCCGCAACGGCGCTACCCGCTGGCTGGGCATCCCGGGCCAGGCGGTGGGCCAGTTCCAGCCGTCGGAGATTGCAAAGCTGGGCGTGATCGTCTACTTTGCCGAGTCCATCTCCAAGAAGCGGGAGAAGATGCGCTCCTTCCGGGAGGGATTTCTGCCCCATTTTATCCTGCTGTGCGTGGTGGCGGGGCTGACGCTGATTGAGCCCCACTTCTCCGGTGCGCTGCTGATTGCCGGCATGGGCGCGGCCATGATGGTGGTGGGGGGTATCCACTGGGGCTGGATCGCAGCCGGAGTGGGGGGCCTGTGCGGCGGCGGATATCTGATGCTGTTCACGGACCTCATGGAGAAGATCGGCTACAACGCCTCCCGCATCGCCGTGTGGAAAGACCCCTTCGGGGGGGATCTGGAGTTCCAGCGGAATCAGGCGTGGCAGGTGATCCAGAGCCTCATCACCGTGGGCTCCGGGGGCCTTCTGGGGGTGGGTCTGGGCAAGAGCCGGCAGAAGTTCATGTTTCTGCCGGAGGAGCACAACGACTTCATCTTCGCCGTGGTCTTCGAGGAACTGGGACTGGTGGGCGCGGGTCTGATTATGCTGATCTTCGCCCTGTTGGTGCTCCGGGGGTTCTGGCTGGCCATCCATGCCCGGGACCGATTCGGGAGCCTGATGGTGGTGGGCGTGACCACACAGATTGCCCTCCAGACGTTTCTGAACATCGCCGTTGTCACCAATTTCCTGCCCGCCACGGGCATTTCCCTGCCCTTCTTCAGCTACGGCGGCACGGCGCTGTCCCTCCAGCTGGTGGAGATCGGCATCGTGCTCTCCGTGTCCCGGCAGATCCCCGCGCCCAAAGCGGGGTAGGATTTTTACTCTTTTCCCCAACGACCATGACTAAAACGACGGGAGGCGGTCTCTCTGAACGTGATCTTTACCTGCGGCGGGACGGCGGGACATGTCAATCCCGCCCTGGCCCTGGCGGGTCTTCTGAAGGAGCGGCGTCCGGACAGCGGCGTGCTCTTTGTGGGGGCCCACCGGGGGATTGAAAAAAAGCTTATCGAGGACGCCGGGTGGCCCTTCCGGGCGGTGG
>CANAZG010000149.1 GCA_947365965.1 uncultured Clostridia bacterium | reverse complement strand
ACATCTTTAACCACACCCACTTCACCGAGTAGACGGCGGGTCAGAAGAGGGATTGCCGGCCGCTTGCTTACTCCCAGCTCTCCCACACCTCCGGGCAGAAGCCCACGGTGACCTGCTTTCCATTGCGGACAATGGGGGTGAGGAAAAGCTGGGGGTTCTCGAAGAGCTTCTCCTCCGCCGCCTCCGGGGTAATATAGGCCATGTACAAATCCTGATAGGCCCGGGACTTGGTGTTCACCAGCTGCGCAAAGCCCAGCTTCTGCCGCACCGCCCGGTACTCCCCGGCGGAAAAGCCCTTCTTGGGCAGGTCAATATATTGGTACTTTATCCGGCGTTCCTTGAACCACCGCTCCGCCTTCTTGGTATCAAAGCACTTGGAGGAGCCAAAAATCTGAATATTCATACCATATCCATCCTCTGAAAATGTTGTATAGGGAAAAACAGGAGCCGGCCGGGTCCCCGTCTGACCGGCCAATCAAGTGAGGGAGGGCTGCTATGACGGAAGCAGTGAAGCAGTTGAAGGACTGGATCGATCACAGCGCCAATATTGTCTTTTTCGGCGGCGCGGGCGTGAGCACGGAGAGCGGCATTCCCGACTTTCGCAGCACCGACGGACTCTACCACCAGCAGTACGATTACCCGCCGGAGACCATCCTCAGCCACAGTTTCTACGAGGACCAGCCGGAGGAGTTCTTTCGCTTCTACCGGGACAAGATGCTCCACCTGGACGCGCAGCCTAACGCGGCCCACCAAAAGCTGGCGGAGCTGGAGGCTGCGGGCAGGCTGCGGGCGGTCGTCACCCAGAATATCGACGGCCTCCACCAGAAGGCAGGGAGCAAAAATGTCCTGGAGCTCCACGGCAGCGTCCTGCGCAACCACTGCGTCCGCTGCGGCGCGTTCTACGGTGTGGAGGTGGTCCGGGACAGCGCCGGCGTGCCCCGCTGTACCTGCGGCGGCGTCATCAAGCCGGACGTGGTGCTCTACGAGGAGGGGCTGGACCAGGACGTAATCGCCCGGGCCGTGGCCGCCATCCGCCGCGCCGACGTGCTCATTATCGGCGGCACCTCCCTGACCGTGTATCCGGCTGCGGGCTTGGTGCAGTACTACCGGGGGAACAAGCTGGCGGTGGTGAACAAGACCGCCCTGGCCGGCGCAGGGGATGCCCTGACCATCTGTGAGCCCATCGGAGAGGTCATGGACCGGCTGTGACCTACTCCACCACCAGCGTGTAGTCCTCCAGTCCCGGCATGATGCCCAGGAGGGAGTTTACCGCCGTGCGGGCCTCCTGGTCGGCCCGGTCCAGCAAGCCGCCGTCCACCGCCCGCTGCTCCATGGCCGATTTCTGGTCCCGGGTGAAGGCGGTGTAGTCCTCGATGGTGATGTGATTGAAGAGGTTGTCGCTCTCGTCGAAGACCTCCAGGCTGTCCTCGGGGATCTCGTGGGAGATGATCCGGCTCTCCGGCAGGGTGACGGTAATCTCCTCATCGCCCACGGTGACCTGGAGCCGGTCCAGGTCCACACCGGCCTTGATGACGCCATCGTAGGAGACGATGAAGCTCTTGGTGGTGAAGGGCACCTTCCAGCCGTAGAAATCCACCTGGTTTTCAAAGCGGCCCATGTTGGTGTAATAGTAGGAGACAGTGACCAGCTCCTGGACGGACCGCAGCCGGGAGGCCAGGAGATCGCCGGTGATCTGGGGCTCCGCCGCCTGACCAGCCTGCCGCAGGCCGCACAGGAAGGCCGCCAGCGCCGCGCCGCAGATCAGCAGCAGGGTCAGCAGAATCAGCAGAATTTTTGCTTTCAAGCCCATCCGCCGGGGCTTGGTCTCGGTATCTCTCATAGGGAGACCTCCTTTTCAGTTGCTCCCCTCTATCATAGCGAAAAGAGGCGGAAAAAGCAAGAGGAGGTCCGCACCAGTGGGAAAATCCTCCGACGCTCCGGCGGGGCGGCGGAAACATATGGCGCAGAGGCGGGGAGCTCCCCGCCTCTGCGCCTTGCCGCCGTCACCCGTCCAGGATATCGTAGAGCCCGTTGAGCAGGGTCCAGCCCTGGGGATAGGGCCGCATGAGGTTCCAGTATCCCGCCCCGTGGAGACCGTACTCCCGGATGAGGCCCAGCTTGGCGGAGAGGCTGCGGGCATCCTCAAACCAGACCTCGTGGACAGCGCCGTCCCCGGCGGTGTAGCGGAACCAGGGGGACTGGGCGGTCTCGTCATACTGGATCTCCGCCCTCTCCTCCAGGGCCAGGGCCACCGCCGTCTGGTTGGAGATGGACCGGGCCCGGGTCTCCCCCTGGCGGAAGGGCAGGGGCCAGTCGTAGCCGTAGTAGGGGATTCCCAGGTAGATCTTCTCCCGAGGGATGACTGTGACCGCGTAGTCCAGCACCCGGCGCACATTGGGCAGGGGCGCTACCGCCATGGGCGGGCCGTAGGTGTAGCCCCACTCGTAGGTCATCAGCAGCACGTAGTCCGCCGCCGCGCCCAGCAGAGCGTAGTCGTGGGCCTCGTAGAGGAGGCCCGGCTGGCCGGCGTAGGTCTTGGGGGCCAGGGCCGCCACCACCGGCAGGCCCATGGGTGCCAGACGCAAACGCAATGCGCGGATAAAGGCGGCGTAGTCCTCCCGCTGGGCGGCGGGGATGTACTCGAAGTCCACGTCCAGGCCCCGGTAGCCCTTGGCGGAGATGGTCTCCATGACCTGATCGATCAGGGTCTGCTGGCGGGGGCGGTCCGTGAGGGCATCCGCCGCCCGCTGGCTGGAGAAGGTGTCCTCCTCTGTCAGCGAGGACAGGTGCATCAGGGGCACAGTCCCCAGGCTGCGGGCCTGAGCCAGCAGCTGGTCATCGTCCAGGGGCAGAAGGCCGCCGCTGGCGTCAATGCCGTAGGTAAAGGGCGTGAGCTGGCTCATATAGGGCAGGGTGGAGCGCAGCAGAGAGGGGCGGATGAAGGGGTAGGCGTAGCCGTTGGTATAGGTAGCCCCCAGCTTCTCCCCCTGGTAGGCGATCACCAGTACCTGCCCGGCCTGTACATAGGGGTCCCCCCGAAGGAAAAAGTTGTTCCGGTAGAGCTGCCTCAGCGTGATGCCGTACCGCCGGGCCACGGCGGTGAGGGTCTCCCCCGGCTGGACCACGTGGAAGGTCTCCACCTGCTGCACCACCAGGGTCTGTCCCACCGCCAGGGCCCCGGCGGGCCCCACCCCGTTGACCAGCTGCAGCAGCTCCGGGTCCACCCCGTACCTCCCCGCAATGGCATACAGGGTCTCCCCCTGTTGGACCACATGGATCTCCATATCCACCGCCCCCTTTCCCTGTTACCCTATGCGGGCGGCGGGCAATCCATACGCGGAGGGCTGTATTTGCTTCATCCAATACAGCCCTCTGTCCGTTTGTCCGAAGAACATGGGGGGATTTCGCCCCAAGGATGAAATCCCCCCGATAAACTGGAATTTACCGCAAAACGGCCTGTCATCTGGTTTTCAAACGATCCAAAACCCAAAAGGTGACCGGCCTGAAAATGACATAAAGACCATAGCCCAGCGCGCCGCCGGTCACATTCGTAATCAGATCCGTGACATCCGAGGAGCGGTCAAAGAAGGGCTGTAACAGCTCGATGCCCAGGCTCATCAAAAAGCAGAAAAATACCGTCACGCCGAAGTTGGCCCTTTTGTCCCGGGTCAGCGGAAACAGGAACCCGAAGGGCGTGGTCATGATAACGTTCAAGCATACCTGCCGGAAAAAGTCCCCTCTCCTCAAGGAAACATCGATAAACGGCGCCAGATTCATGGGCGTATAGGGGTGGTCCAGCATGAACGGGATGGAGACAACCACCGGCATCATGGTAAAATAGAGAACCAGGGAGAGGTATGCGTACATGAGGGTGTTGACAAGCAGGCGGTCTCTGCCCTGGGTCCTCCACCTCCTGAAAAAGACGAAGGCATACAGGAGAACCAACACGGCAAAATCTATGAAATATTTTATCAGGTACTTCACTATATATCTCCGTTTGTCCGCCGGATCAGCAGCCCCGGCACAGCTCGTACAGGGTGGTCACCCCCATGCCGGTGGCTCCCTTGCCCTGGTACTCCAGACCGTGGGCGCTGTTCCAGGCGGTGCCGGCGATGTCCAGGTGGAGCCAGGGGGTGTCCCCGGCAAAGGCGGAGAGGAACATGCCTGCGGCAATGGCTCCGCAGCCGTCGTTGCTGCTGTTGTAGAGGTCCGCCAGGGGGCTCTCGATCAGCTTCTTGTACTCGGGGTAGTCGGGCATGCGCCAGAACTTCTCCCCGCTCCGGCCGGCGGCGGCCTGGAGATCCCCGTAGAAGCTGTCGTCGTTGGCCATCACGCCGGCGGCCACGCCGCCCAGCATCCGGGCAATGGCCCCGGTGAGGGTGGCGATGTCCACCACTTTGGCCGCGCCCTCCTTCGTAATAGCGTAGGTGATGGCGTCCGCCAGGATGAGCCGGCCCTCCGCGTCCGTGCTGCCGATCTCAATGGACTTGCCGGCCATGGAGCCGATCACGTCGCCGGGGAGGAAGCTGTCCGGGGAGATCCGGTTCTCCACCGCCGGGATCACCGCGGTCACGTTCACCGGCACGCGGTTCTTCGCCAGGGCCAGCATGGCCCCCGCCACCGCCGCGCCGCCGGCCATGTCGCACTTCATGGTCCGCATCCCCTGGGCGGTCTTCAGGGAGTATCCGCCGGTGTCAAAGCACACGGCCTTGCCCACCAGGGCCAGAGGGGCCTGTCCGGCCTCGCCGCCCCGGTAGCGCAGGACGATGAGACGGGGGGGGTGGCCGGCGCTGTCCCCCACCGCGTGGTAGGCCTCCATGCCAAGGGCCCGGGTCTCCTCCTCGCACAGCACCTGGGTCTCCATCCCCGCCTCCTGGGCGGCCTGGGTGACCTGCTGTGCCATCATCTCCGGGGTCAGCTTGTTGGCCGGCAGGTTGACCAGATCCCGGGCAAAGCAGACGCCGGCGGTGACGGCGGCGCTCTCCGCCAGAGCCTCCCCCATATTTGCCGCGCCGGCCAGATACAGGGTGAAGGGCTTCTCCTTCTTCTCCTTCCACACCTTGGGCTGGTAGCGCACCAGCTCCGCGCCCTGGGC